>JAFEFW010000621.1 GCA_018240405.1 Pseudomonadota bacterium | reverse complement strand
GGAGCAGAACCAGGCGCTGGTCGCGTTGTCCTCCGCGAATGCCCGCGAGGAGGCGGAAGCCAAGGCGTACGGCTTATCGGCAATGCTGCAGGCGTTCCGCGACAGCGATCCGCGCACGTTGCAGGCGCTCGCCTCGGTTGGGATGGACGGCGGCCGCCTGATGGCGCTGGCGTTCCGCGACCTCGCCGATAACGCTGCCAAGATCGGGCAACTGAACGTCACGCCGGACCTGCTGCGGGAGATCGTCCAGCCGCAGGGTGCGAGGTGAACCATGGTCACTGCCATCGACCGCAAGATCGTGCTGATCACGCGGCAGACCCGGCTGGACGAGTTGATCGCCCGCTTCAACACGCTGCAGCAGGCACGCTTCTACATTGAACACCTCGGTGCCGACTTTGCTGACTACCTGGCGGAGCAGCGCACGTACCGCGAGGCGATCGCCGCCACCGAGGCGCATCTGCTGACCGTGGGCCGGGTGCAACGCGTGGACCGGCGCTATCTGGGGAACTTCATCTTTGCCGAGGACGATCTCGTGGTCGTCCTCGGCCAGGACGGGTTGGTCGCGAATACGCTGAAATACCTGGACGGTCAGCGCGTGGTGGCGGTCAACCCGGACAGGACGCGTTGGGACGGCGTGCTGCTGCCGTTCGTTCCGGACGACCTGCCGCGGATCGTTCCGGAGGCCCTGGCCGGCCGCCGGCCCATCCGCAGCGTGACGATGGCACGAGCGTCGCTGAACACGGGTCTGGTGCTGGACGCGGTGAACGACCTGTTCATCGGCCCGCGCAGCCACGTCTCCGCCCGCTACACACTGCAGGTCGCTGCGGCGCAGGAGCGGCAATCTTCCAGCGGCATCATCGTCTCCACCGGCCTCGGTTCGACGGGGTGGTTGAAGAGCCTGTTCGCCGGGTGGTCCGGTGCGGCCGCGAGCTTCGGCGTGCCGGTACCCGACGGGATCGATGCGCCGCTACCCTGGGACGCAGGTGCGCTGCGCTTTTTTGTCCGCGAACCCTTCCCCAGCCGCACCACCGGCGCGTCGCTGGTATTCGGTAGCGTCTCCGCCGGCGAGACGATGATCGTGGTGTCGGAGATGGCGGAAAATGGCGTGATTTTCAGCGACGGGATGGAGACGGATTCGCTGGAGTTCAATGCTGGCACGCAGGCGACAATCAGTGTCGCGCCGCGGCAGGGGTTGCTGGTGGTGTGAGGCGGTTGGCCGTCAGTTCAATGCCCGTTCCAGCGTCGCCTCTACCCAGTCGTTGACGCTGATACCGGCCTGCTTTGCAGCGCTGACGACAGCCCGATGCAGCGGCGGTTGAACCCGCACGACGATCTGGCCCGAATACGGTTCCTCCGGCGTCTCACCGCGCTCGTGGCAGAAGGCGCGATAATCGGCGATCGACTCGGCGAAGGCCCGTTTTAATTCCTCAACGGACTGCCCTTGAAACGTCACAACGTCGCGCAGGTTGGTAACCTCGCCGTGGAAGATCTCTGCATCCTCGTCGTAAGTGACGAGAGCCTCGTATTGCTCATATTGCATGGTATTCATGGTGCAAGCCCCGCTTCCGCCAGGAACCGCCGCACAGATTTCACAGCGCCTCGATCCGTTTCCTTCTGCGGGTGTGGCCGGTGAAACACCGCCCGTGCTCCGTTAAGGGCAACCCGCACGCGTGATCCACTACCCTCGCTGATCTCGGCGCCGCAGGCAATAAACAGCACCTCAATGTCGCGCCAGGCGATGTTTGCCTTCACCGGCTCTGCGAAGATCGCTTTCAGCGTTGCAACGTGCTTACCGGCTGGCGGCATGAGTAGTTGTCACTGGACACATAGCATGCAAGGGCATTGCCGCATCACTCACCGCGCCGACAGCGTCTCGAAGACATCGCCCTCCGGCGGCAGCCCCAGAATGTGCCGCCGGTGCCAGAGTGCGTAGAACAGCAGCTTCCAGCAGGCGAAGCCGTGCCGCCAGCGGCTGATGCCGCGGAACAGCGCCTCCACCCGGTCGGGATGGGCGATCTCGGCAATGCCGGGCTGTGCGGCGACCAGTGGTCCGAGCCGGTCGCCCTTGGCCTTGATCCAGGCCCCGACCGGCACGGTGAAGCCGGTCTTCGGCGCAAACGGCTTCGCCATCGGCAGGTTCGCCTCCAGCCACTTGCGCAGGATCCACTTCCCCATGGACCCCCGCATCTTCATCGCATCCGGCAGCCGGAATGCAGCCTCCACAACGCCCTTGTCGAGAAACGGCGTGCGCCCTTCCACCGCGTGCGCCATCAGGCAGCGGTCCAGCTTCAGCAGCAGATCGTGCGGCAGCCAGTCTTCGATATCCAGCGCCTGTGCGGCGGCCAGTGCGGTCCGTCCGTTGTCTCCGGCGCGTGCCTCGGCCGCCGCCATGTCGTCGCGCCAGCCATCCAGCCGCGAGCGCAGCACCGGCACCTTGTCGAAGCTGCCGCCGGCCCACATGCGCTGGCCGCCGCGCCACCAGGGCAGCATCGCCCGCCGGTAGCGGTCATAGCCGCCGAAAATCTCGTCCCCGCCCTCGCCGGACAGCACCACCTTGACGTCCTGCCTCGCCCGTCGAGCCAGGAACCAGGTCGGGATGATGGCGTAGTCCATCGCCGGGTCATCCATGGCGGCGACGATCTCCGGCAGGTGCCGCCAGACCATTGCCTCGGTCACCTCGATCGCCTCATGGCGGGCGCCAACGGCCTTGGCCACGGCGGCGGCGTGTTCGCGCTCATCGACCGATCCCGGCGCGTCGAACCCGGCGGTGAAGGCCAACACCGGCTGCTCATTCAACCGCGCCATCAGGGTGATCAGGACGGAGCTGTCGATGCCGCCGGACAGGAACATGCCATAGGGCACGTCCGCACGCTGATGCAGCTCGACGCTCTCGGTCAGCGCCTGGTCCAGCCGCTGCAGCGCCGCGTCCTCGGAAATCTCCTCCGGCGGCCCCGGCGGGATCGGCCGCAGCCGCTCCCGCGAGACGACCATGCCGTCGGCGCAATGCAATGTTTCCCCTGGCAGCAGGCGCTGGATGCCCTCGAAGATGCAGTCGGTGCCGGTGGTGAACTGCAACTGCAGCAACTCTTCGACTTTGGCCGTTCGTACCGCCCGCCGCACCAGCCCTGCCTCCAGCAGCGCCTGCGGCTCCGAGGCAAACGCCAATCCGCCGGCGACCTGCGCGATATACAGCGGCTTGATGCCGAACGGGTCGCGGGTGAGGGTGACCTGGTGCGAGCTGCGTTCATGGATGGCGATCGCATACATGCCGCGCAACGCGTCGGCATAGGCGCTGCCGTCGCGCAACCACAGATGCAGCGGCGGCTCGCAGTCGCAGGTGGTGGCAAAGTTCACGCCCGGCATGGCGGCGCGCAGTTCGCGGTAGTTGTAGACCTCGCCGTTGGCCACCAGCGCCGCATTGCCGGCGAAAAACGGCTGGTCGCCGGTCACGAGATCGATAATCGACAGCCGGTTGTGGAGCAGCGCCACGCGGCCCGCCACTGTTTGGCCGGAGCCGTCCGGCCCGCGGTGGTGCAGTGTATCGATCATCCGGTGCAGGATGGCGGGATCGGGCGGCGGAGCCCCCGGCGCAAGGATCAGGCCAGCAATACCGCACATAAAATAGGTGTCACCCCGGACCGACGTGTCTGAACGAATAGCGCAAACAGGCCGGTAATGTCTTGTATTTCGCGTTTGTGCCGCTGCGGTCAGGCCGTTGTATGTCGCTTGAACCGTTGAGATGCCACGGCGCCAGGGCGTCAGCTCTGTTGCGGTGGATCATCCGGCGTGGAGGTGGCTTTTGGCGCCGCTGCGCTGCGAGCGTTGGAGCACCGCACGGGGGAATCGCACCCGCTGCCAGGCGGCCCGACAACCCTGTGGACCGAACGAGGCGGGCCCATTGTCGCCAAGGTCACACTTCCTGGCACCGTGGCGCCTCGTCTGGGCACCGTGGTGTCTTGGCGGTTCGAAGTCTCCTAACCAGTCCCACCCACAGCGCGCGGATCCGCGGCACGCACGCACCGGCATGCCAGAACTGCAGCCCACGGCCTCGCACCTCGCGCGAATCGCTGTTGACTCTCGGAAACCGGGCTTCTAGGTATCGCGCCCTCGGTCGGCCCCGGTTTCGGATGCCGGTCGTTTGCTTGCAGGCCAATGTCGCATGCGGCGCCGCCTCCCCACCGAAGGAAGGCTCAGGCCGCGCGCTTTGATCGCACCCGCTGGATGGGACCCTGTCCCGGACCGGCGGGTTTTGCCTGTTAGCCGGCGATCCGGTCCCGCACAGGCGTCAACCGTGAACGGAGAAGAGAAAGAGGTCCATGCCGACCATTAACCAGCTGATCGCCAAGGGGCGGGAGCCGCAGAAGTCCCGGAACAAGGTCCCGGCGCTGCAGGGCTGCCCGCAGAAGCGTGGCGTCTGCACGCGTGTGTACACCACCACGCCGAAGAAGCCGAACTCGGCCCTTCGTAAGGTCGCCAAGGTGCGCCTGACCAATGGCTATGAGGTCGTGAGCTACATCCCGGGCGAAGGCCATAATCTGCAGGAGCACTCGGTGGTGCTGATCCGCGGTGGCCGCGTGAAGGACCTTCCGGGCGTGCGCTACCACATCCTGCGTGGCGTGCTGGATACCCAGGGCATCGCCAAGCGTCGTCAGCGCCGCTCGCTGTACGGCGCGAAGCGGCCGAAGTAACGGGGCCGAACCATGTCTCGTCGTCACCGCGCGGAAAAGCGCGAAATCCTGCCGGATGCGAAGTTCGGCGATGTCGTCATCAGCCGTTTCATGAATGCGCTGATGCTCGACGGCAAAAAGTCTGTGGCTGAAGGCATTGTCTACAATGCGCTCGACGTCCTGAAGCGCCGCGGTGGCCAGCAGGCCGACCCGGTCCGGATGTTCCATGAAGCGCTGGACAACGTGAAGCCGGCGGTCGAAGTCCGGTCGCGGCGCGTCGGCGGCGCCACGTACCAGGTGCCGGTGGAAGTGCGCGCCGAACGTCGGCAGGCCCTGGCGATCCGCTGGATCATCGATGCTGCGCGCAAGCGGGGCGAGAACACGATGCAGGACCGCCTGTCGAACGAACTGCTCGACGCGGTGAACAATCGTGGTTCGGCGGTGAAGAAGCGTGAAGACACCCACCGGATGGCCGAAGCCAACAAGGCGTTCAGCCATTATCGCTGGTAGCCGGAGCCTGATCGCGCGAGGCGCCATGCCGCAGCGCGTGAATCAGTCTCCCAGACGATGAGTTAACCTAACTGATCCCTGTCGGGATCGACGGAGATTACGATGGCTAAGGCAAAATTCGAGCGGACGAAGCCGCACTGCAATATCGGGACGATTGGCCACGTCGACCATGGCAAGACGTCGCTGACCGCCGCGATCACCAAGGTGCTGGCCGAAAAGGGTGGCGCCACCTTCACCGCCTATGACCAGATCGACAAGGCGCCGGAAGAGAAGGCCCGCGGCATCACCATCTCCACCGCTCACGTCGAGTATGAGACGGACAACCGTCACTACGCGCACGTCGATTGCCCTGGCCACGCCGACTACGTGAAGAACATGATCACCGGCGCGGCGCAGATGGACGGCGCCATCCTGGTGGTCTCCGCCGCCGATGGCCCGATGCCGCAGACCCGTGAGCACATCCTGCTCGCCCGTCAGGTCGGCGTGCCGGCGCTGGTGGTCTACCTGAACAAGATGGACATCGCTGATCCGGACCTCGTGGAACTGGTCGAGCTGGAAGTGCGCGAGCTGCTGAGCTCCTACCAGTTCCCGGGCGACGACATCCCGATCATCAAGGGCTCCGCCGTCTGCGCGCTGGAAGGCACCAAGCCGGAAATCGGCCACGACTCGATCCTGGAGCTGATGAAGGCGGTCGACGCCTACATCCCGCAGCCGGAGCGCGCGACCGACCGTCCGTTCCTGATGCCGATCGAAGACGTGTTCTCCATCTCCGGCCGCGGCACCGTGGTGACCGGCCGTGTCGAGCGCGGCATCATCAAGGTTGGCGAGGAAGTCGAGATCGTCGGCATCCGTCCGACCACCAAGACCGTCGTGACGGGCGTCGAGATGTTCCGCAAGCTGCTCGACCAGGGCCAGGCCGGCGACAACATCGGCGCGCTGCTGCGCGGCACCAAGCGTGAGGACGTCGAGCGCGGCCAGGTTCTGGCCAAGCCCGGCAGCATCACGCCGCACACCAAGTTCCAGGCCGAGGCCTACATCCTGACGAAGGAAGAGGGTGGCCGTCACACGCCGTTCTTCACCAACTACCGTCCGCAGTTCTACTTCCGCACGACCGACGTGACGGGCGTGGTGCAACTGCCGGAAGGCACCGAGATGGTGATGCCGGGCGATAACGTGTCGATGTCGGTCGAGTTGATCGCGCCGATCGCCATGGACGAGGGTCTCCGCTTCGCCATCCGTGAGGGTGGCCGCACGGTAGGCGCCGGCGTCGTCGCCAAGATCACGCAGTAGTAACGAAACGCCACCGGCGCTCGCCCCCTTCCCTCGGACTGGGCGGGCGCCGGTTCTCGTTTCGGCGGGGGTTTGACAAGAGCGAACGATGGACAACCAGAATATTCGCATCCGCCTTCGGGCCTATGATCACCGCGTGCTCGACAACAGCACGAAGGAGATCGTCAACACGGCTCGCCGTACGGGTGCTCGGGTTCGCGGACCGATCCCGCTGCCGACCCATATCGAGCGGTTCACGGTCAACCGTTCCCCGCACGTCGACAAGAAGAGCCGCGAGCAGTTCGAAATCCGGACGCATCGCCGGCTGTTGGATATCGTGGAGCCGACGCCGCAGACCGTGGACGCGCTGATGAAGCTCGACCTCGCGGCCGGCGTGGACGTCGAGATCAAGATCTAAGACCATGCCCCAACCTGTTCGCACCGGTCTGCTGGCCAAGAAGCTTGGCATGACCCGCATCTTTAGGGACGACGGCACCCACGTGCCGGTCACCGTGCTGCACCTGGACCAGGTGCAGGTCGTCGCCGCGCGCACGCAGGAGAGGGACGGCTACACCGCTGTCCAGATCGGCTGGGGCAAGGCGAAGGTGAAGAACGTGACGCAGCCGCAGCGCGGCCACTTCGCCAAAGCGAAGGTCGAGCCGAAGCGGAAGCTGGTCGAGTTCCGCGTCGATGCCGACGCCCTGCTGGAGCCGGGCGCCACGCTGTCCGCCGCGCATTTTGTCGCCGGCCAGAAGGTGGACGTCACCGCCACTTCCAAGGGCAAAGGCTTCGCCGGTTCGATGAAGCGCTGGAACTTCTCCGGCCTGGAAGCCTCGCACGGCGTGTCGATCAGCCATCGGTCGCATGGTTCGACCGGTAACCGCCAGGATCCCGGCAAGACCTTCAAGAACAAGAAGATGGCCGGCCACCTCGGCGTTGAGCGCATCACCACGCTGAACCTTGAAGTCGCGGCGGTTGATGCGGCGAAGGGTTTGATCATGGTGAAGGGCTCCGTGCCAGGCGCCAAGGACGGCTACGTGCTGGTGCGCGACGCAGTGAAGCGCGCGCGTCCGGCGGACGCTGCCTATCCGGCGGCGTTGATCGAAGCAGCGGCCTGAGGGGGAAACGATGCAGGTCGATATCATCTCCCTGGACCAGGGAACCACCACCGGCAGCGCGGAGCTGCCGGATGAGATCTTCGCCGCCACGCCGCGTCCGGACATCATGGCGCGGGTCGTGCACTGGCAGCTCGCGAAGCGCCGCTCCGGCACCCACAAGGTGAAGGGCATGGCGGAGGTGTCGGGCACGACGAAGAAGCCCTACAAGCAGAAGGGCACGGGCAACGCCCGCCAGGGCAGCCTGCGCGCGCCGCAGTTCCGCACCGGCGGCGTCGTCCACGGCCCGGTCGTGCGCGACCACGGCTACAGCCTGAACAAGAAGGTCCGCCGCCTCGGCCTGATCTCGGCGCTGTCGCAGAAGGCTGCCGACAACAAGCTGGTGGTGCTGCAGGCGGCCACCGCCGAGGGCAAGACCGGCGCGCTGGCGAAGCAGATCAAGGCGCTGGGCTGGCGCTCCGCGCTGGTCATCGACCAGACGGTGGATGAGACGTTCCTGCGCGCCAGCCGCAACATCCATACGCTGGATGTGCTGCCGACCATCGGCGCCAATGTCTACGACATCCTGAACCACGATGTGCTGGTGATCACCCAGGCAGGCGTCGAAGGGCTGAAGGCTCGTCTGACGGGCGCCCAGGCGACGGGAGAAGCGGCATGACCATGGCGCCGAAGAAGCCGCTGACGCGGGAGGCGATGTACCAGATCATCCGCTCGCCGCTGATCACCGAGAAGATGACGATCCTGAACGAAGGCGGCCAGGTCGGCTTCAAGGTGGCGATCAACGCCACCAAGCCGCAGATCGCCGCGGCGGTCGAAACGCTGTTCAACGTCAAGGTCGTCTCGGTCAACACCCTGATCCAGAAGGGCAAGACCAAGCGGTTCCGCGGTCGCCCCGGCGTCCGGTCCGACATGAAAAAAGCCATCGTGACGCTGGCCCCCGGCCAGTCGATCGATCTCAGCACCGCCGTGTGACGAAGGCGAATCGTAGATGGCACTGAAACAATACAACCCGGTCACGGCGAGCCTGCGCGGCACCGTGCTGATCGACCGGTCGGAGCTGTGGAAGGGCAAGCCCGTGAAGGGCTTGACCCAGGGCCAGCACAGCACCGGCGGGCGCAACAACCACGGACGCATCACCTCGCGCTTCCGCGGCGGCGGGCATAAGCAGGCCTACCGCGTCATCGACTTCAAGCGGCGCAAGTTCAATGTGCCGGCGACGGTCGAGCGGCTGGAGTATGATCCGAACCGCACCGCGTTCATCGCGCTGATCAAGTACCAGGATGGCGAGATGGCCTACATCCTGGCGCCGCAGCGGCTGAAGGTCGGTGACACCGTGGTGTCCGGACCGCGCTGCGACATCAAGCCGGGCAACGCCATGCCGATGTCGGCGATCCCGGTCGGCACCATCATCCACAATGTGGAGATGAAGATCGGCGCCGGCGGCAAGGTCGCGCGCTCTGCCGGCACCTATGCGCAGCTGGTCGGCAAGGATGCCGGCTACGCGCAGATCAAGCTGATGTCGGGTGAGCTTCGCCTGGTGCGGGCCGAGTGCATGGCCAGTGTCGGCGCGGTGTCGAACCCCGACAACATGAACCAGAAGATCGGCAAGGCCGGCCGCACGCGCTGGATGGGCTTCCGCCCGCACAATCGCGGCGTCGTCATGAACCCGGTCGACCACCCGTTGGGTGGCGGCGAAGGCCGCAGCTCCGGTGGCCGTCATCCGGTCACGCCGTGGGGCATCCCAACCAAGGGCTACAAGACGCGCGTCAACAAGCGGACGGATAACCTGATCATCCGCCGCCGGAATAAGGGCAAGTAGAGATGGCGCGTTCCGTTTGGAAAGGTCCGTTCGTCGACGGCTACCTCCTGAACAAGGCCGAGGCGTCGCGGGCGTCCTCGCGCAACGAGATCATCAAGATCTGGTCGCGGCGCTCGACGATTCTGCCGCAGTTCGTGGGGCTCACCTTCGGCGTCTACAACGGCCACAAGTTCCTGCCGGTGCAGGTGACCGAGAACATGGTCGGCCACAAGTTCGGTGAGTTCTCGCCGACGCGGACCTTCCATGGCCATGCGGCCGACAAGAAGGCGAAGCGAGGCTGAGATGAGCAAGCCGGAAGCACCCCGCCGCCTGGCGGATAACGAGGCTCAGTGCATCGTCAGCAATCTGCGGGTCAGCCCGCGGAAGCTGAACCTGGTTGCCGGGATGATCCGCAATATGCCGGCGCAGCAGGCAGTTGCCACGCTGACCTTCTCCAAGCGCCGCATTGCCGGCCAGGTGAAGAAGGCGTTGGAGAGCGCGATCAGCAACGCCGAGAACAATCACCAGCTCGACGTCGATCGCCTGATCGTGTCGCGCGCCGAAGTCGGCCGCTCGCTGGTGATGCGCCGCTTCCACGCGCGTGGCCGCGGCAGAGCCGCTCGGGTTGAGAAGTGGTTCAGCCACCTGAAGATCGTGGTGGCAGAGCGGGCGCAGGGCGAAGGGGAGACCGCGTAATGGGTCACAAAGTTAATCCGGTCGGTCTGCGCGTTGGCATCAACCGGACCTGGGACAGCCGCTGGTTCGCCGGCATGGACTACTCGAAGCTGCTGCATGACGACATCAAGCTGCGCAACCATCTGCGCGGCAAGCTGCGCGGCGCCGGCGTGTCCCGCGTGGTGATCGAGCGTCCGGCAAAGAAGCCGCGGGTGACAATCTATGCCGCGCGCCCGGGCGTGGTGATCGGCAAGAAGGGCCAGGACATCGAGACCCTGAAGAAGGATCTCTCGAAGATGGCCAAGGCCGAGGTGGCGTTGAACATCGTCGAAATCCGCAAGCCGGAAATCGACGCCACGCTGGTGGCCGAGAACATCGCCCAGCAGCTGGAGCGCCGCGTTGCCTTCCGTCGGGCCATGAAGCGGGCCGTGCAGTCGGCCATGCGCCTCGGCGCCCAGGGCATCCGCATCAACTGCGGCGGGCGTCTGGGTGGCGCGGAAATCGCGCGCGTGGAGTGGTACCGTGAAGGCCGCGTGCCGTTGCACACGCTGCGTGCGGATATCGACTACGGCCAGGCGACGGCGAAGACCACCTACGGCACCTGCGGTGTGAAGGTGTGGATCTTCAAGGGCGAGATCATGGCGCACGACCCGATGGCGCAGGACCGCCGGGCCGCTGAGCAAGCGCCGCAGAGGTAATTGACGATGCTGTCTCCGAAACGGACGAAATTCCGCAAGCAGCACAAGGGCCGCATCCATGGCAATGCCAAGGGCGGCACGGCGCTGAACTTCGGCACCTACGGCCTGAAGGCGCTGGAGCCGGAGCGGATCACCGCGCGGCAGATCGAATCCGCCCGCCGTGCCATCACCCGCGCCATGCGGCGTGCCGGACGTGTCTGGATCCGCATCTTCCCGGATGTGCCGGTGTCGACGAAGCCGGCCGAAGTCCGCATGGGCTCCGGCAAGGGCTCGCCTGAATACTGGGTGGCGCGCGTGGCGCCCGGGCGCATCATGTTCGAGATCGACGGCGTGACGCCGGAGCTGGCGCGTGAGGCGCTGCAGCTCGGTGCCGCGAAGCTGCCGATCAAGACCAAGTTCATCGCCCGTATGGGAGATTCGTAGGATGGCCAAGGCGGCTCTCTACAAGGCCAGCGACGTTCGGGCGAAGACGCCGGACGAACTCGACACGCTGCTGAACGATCTGCGCAAGGAACAGTTCAACCTGCGCTTCCAGCGTGCCACCGGGCAGGCCGAAGGCACCGCGCGGGTGCGTGAGGTGCGGCGCGAGATCGCGCGCGTGAAAACCATCCAGGCGGAGAAGTCTCGCTCCGCCGTCCAGGCGTAAGGAGAAGGGCGATGCCCAGGCGCGTCCTGACAGGGCGGGTGACCAGCGACAAGATGGACAAGACCGTCACGGTCCTTGTCGAACGTCGCGTCATGCATCCGCTGTACAAGAAATTCATCCGCCGCTCGAAGAAGTATGCGGCGCATGATGAAGGCAATGTCTGCCAGGTCGGCGACATGGTGCGCATTATCGAATGCCCGCCGATCAGCAAGCGCAAGACCTGGACCCTGGTTGAACGCAACGGCCAGCCGGTCGGCGATGCGCCAACGCAGACCACCGCATAACGGAGGCGAGCGATGATTCATCCTGAATCCAATCTGGAAGTCGCCGACAATTCCGGTGCGCGCCGCGTGCAGTGCATCAAGGTTCTCGGCGGCTCCAAGCGCAAGACCGCCTCGGTTGGCGACGTCATCGTCGTGTCGGTCAAGGAGGCGATTCCGCGCGGCAAGGTGAAGAAGGGCGACGTGCACCAGGCGGTGATCGTGCGCACCAGCTTCCCGGTGCGCCGCCCGGACGGCAGCGCGATCCGTTTCGACCGCAACGCCGCCGTGCTGATCAACAAGCAGCAGGAGCCGATCGGCACCCGCATCTTTGGGCCGGTGGTGCGTGAACTGCGTGGGCGGCGGTTCATGAAGATCATCTCGCTGGCGCCGGAGGTGCTGTAATGGCTGCGCGCATCCGCAAGGGTGACACCGTCCTGGTGATCACCGGCAAGGACAAGGGCCGCCGTGGCGAGGTCACCCAAGTCTTTCCGAAGGACGACAAGGCGCTGGTCGCCGGCATCAATGTCGCCACGCACCACACGAAGCAGAGCCAGACCGAACAGGGTGGCATCCAGCAGCGTGAGGCGCGGATTCATCTGTCGAACCTGAAGCTGATCGACCCGAAGTCCGAGAAGCCGACCAAGGTCGGGTTCCGCGTGCTGGAGGGTGGTCGCAAGGTCCGCGTCGCCAAGGCGACCGGCGAAGTGATCGAGAGCTAGGACCATGAGCGGAAGCAAAACGGCTGCGAAGGGCAAGGGCGGCAAGGCCGGCGCGAAGAGCGCGGCACCGCGCGGCGGCTCCGGCGCCCCCGTCGGCAAGGAGGCGCAGCGCGCCGCCCGTCGCGTAGAAATCGTCGGCGTCGAGAACCCGGAAACCGCGCCGTCCGAGGCGCCGCGCCTGCAGCGGCGGTACCAGGCCGAGATCCGGGCGAAGCTGCGCCAGGAGTTCGGCTACAAGAACGAAATGCAGGTGCCGAAGCTGGAGAAGATCGTCATCAACATGGGTGTTGGCGAGGCGACGGCGGATCAGAAGAAGCTGGACTCGGCTGTCGCGGAACTGGCGGTCATCGCCGGCCAGCGGCCGGTGAAGACGGTGGCGAAGAAGGCCATTGCCGGCTTCAAGATTCGCGCCGGCCTGCCGATCGGCTGCAAGGTCACACTGCGCAAGGCGCGCATGTATGAGTTCCTCGACCGTCTGGTCACCATTGCACTGCCGCGCGTGCGCGACTTCCGCGGCATCCAGGGCAAGGGCTTCGACGGGCGTGGCAACTTCGCGATGGGCCTGAAGGAGCAGATCATCTTCCCGGAAATCAACTACGACCGGGTCGACTCTGTGCGCGGCATGGACATTCAGTTCGTGACGTCCGCCCGGACTGATGCGGAAGCCAAGGCGCTGCTGAAGGCCTTCGATCTGCCGTTCGCGAATTAGGTTTTAACAGGAAAACTACAGACCCTTCGGGCCAGGCCCGGGGGCTGCGGGTTCCGGAGGTAAAGAGAGTAGGATGGCCAAAGTTTCCAAGGTCAACCGCAACGCCGAGCGCGAGAGAATGGTCAAGCGCGACAAGACGAAGCGGCAGGCTCTGAAAGAGATCGTGATGGACCGGACGCTTCCTGTGGAAGACCGTTTCAACGCGACGCTGAAGCTTGCGGAACTGCCGCGTAACGGCGCGGCGGTTCGGGTGCGCCTGCGCTGCGAGCTGACCGGCCGTCCGCGCGGCAACTACCGCAAGTTCAAGCTGTCGCGCAACGCGCTGCGCGACCTGGCCAGTTCGGGGCAGATTCCGGGCATGGTCAAGGCGAGCTGGTAAGGGAAACGGCAAATGTCACTTTCCGATCCCTTGGGGGATATGCTGACCCGTATCCGCAACGCCCAGCGTGCGCGCCAGTCCGTGTGTCTCGCGCCGGCGTCGAAACTGCGGGCCAATGTGCTGAACGTGCTGAAGCGCGAAGGCTTCATCCGCGGGTTTGAGGCCCAGGAAGTCCGCCCCGGCATTGCACAGCTGCGTATCGAGCTGAAGTACAATGAGGGCGAGCCTGTGATTAAGGAGATTCAGCGCGTCTCCAAGCCGGGCCGCCGGGTGTACTCGAAGATCAAGGAACTGCCGCGGGTCTATGCCGGCCTGGGCATTTCCATCCTGTCCACGCCGCGCGGCGTGATGAGCGATGCGGAGGCCAGAGCTGCCAATGTCGGCGGCGAAGTCCTCTGCCGCGTATTCTAAGGGGAAGCGCGGATGTCACGCGTCGGAAAATATCCGGTCGAGATTCCCGCCGGTGTGCAGGTGGCCGTCGCCAATGGCATGGTCACCGCCAAGGGCCGGCTGGGCGAGCTGAAGCTGCCGCTGACCGATCAGGTCGAGGCGACGGTCGACGGCAACAAGGTCGCGGTGAAGCCGGCCAATGAAACCACCCAGGCGCGCATGATGTGGGGCACCACCCGTGCGCTGATCGCCAACATGGTGAAGGGCGTGTCCACGGGCTACGACCGCACGCTGGAAATCACCGGCACCGGCTATCGTGCCGCCGTGCAGGGCAAGAATCTCGAGATCAACCTCGGGTTCTCCCATCCGGTGGTCTATCCCGTGCCGGAAGGCATCAAGATCACCTGTGAGCGTCCGACCTCGATCAAGGTCGAGGGGATCGACAAACGCCTTGTCGGGCAGGTCGCCTCGGAAATCCGCGCCTTCCGTCCGCCGGAGCCGTACAAGGGCAAGGGTGCGCGTTACGTCGACGAAACTATCCGGCGCAAGGAAGGCAAGAAGAAATGAGCGCGAAGCAGGATCCCGCCGCGCGCCGCAAGCAGCGGCTGCGCTTCAAGCTGCGCCAGAACGCGCATGGCCGTCCGCGCCTGTCGGTGTTCCGCTCCGGCAAGAACATCCACGCCCAGGTCATTGACGATGAGCATGGCCGCACGCTGGCTGCCGCTTCGTCGCTGGACAAGGACCTGAAGGCGACGCTGAAGACCGGCGCCGACAAAGCGGCCGCTGCCGCCGTTGGTAAGTTGGTGGCGGAGCGTGCGTTGGCCGCCGGCGTCACCAAGGTCGTCTTCGACCGCGGCGCTTACCTGTATCACGGCCGCGTCAAGGCGCTGGCCGAAGCCGCCCGCGAAGGCGGGCTGGACTTCTAGAGGGACGTAGACGAATGGCACGGGAACCGAGGGAAGGTGGCGGCCGGGGCCGGGACCGCGATCGCCGCGAGGAGCGCGATGCGGACGACGGCATCGTCGACAAGCTGGTCACCATCAACCGCGTGGCCAAGGTGGTGAAAGGCGGCCGGCGCTTCGCATTCGCGGCGCTGGTGGTGGTTGGCGACCAGAAGGGCCGCGTCGGCTACGGCGCCGGCAAGGCGCGTGAGGTGCCGGAGGCAATCCGTAAGGCGACGGAGCGTGCCAAGCGCGGTATGATCCGCGTGCCGATGAAGGAAGGCCGCACGCTGCACCACGATGTCGAAGGCCATTTTGGCGCCGGCACTGTCGTGTTGCGCTCCGCCTCCGCCGGCACCGGCATCATCGCCGGTGGCCCGCTGCGCGCGGTGTTTGAATCGCTGGGCATTGGCGATGTCGTGGCGAAGAACCTCGGCAGCCGCAACCCGCATAACATGGTAAAGGCGACGTTCGCAGCGCTGCAGAAATGCGCCAGCCCGCGCTCCGTGGCGACCCGCCGCGGCAAGAAGGTGCCGGAGCTGTTCGGCCGTCGTGAACAGGCTGCTCCGGCAGCCGCGGCTCCGGAGGCGCAGGCCAATGCCTAAGGTGCGTGTGACGCAGATTGCGTCGGTGGCCGGGCGGAAGCCGGGCCAGAAGGAGACCCTGGTTGGCCTCGGTCTGAACAAGATCAGAGCGACGCGGGAGCTGGACGATACGCCTTCGATCCGGGGGATGATCCGCAAGGTCGCCCACCTGATCAAGGTGGAGGAGCTTTCCTGACATGAACCTGAACGAATTGCGGGACAATCCCGGCGCCCGCCTTAAATCCAAGCGGCTCGGCCGCGGCATCGGCTCCGGCAAGGGCAAGACGTCGGGCAAGGGCGTGAAGGGCCAGAAGGCGCGTGAGGGCGTATCGCTGAACGGGTTTGAGGGCGGTCAGCTGCCGATCTACCGCCGTCTGCCGAAGCGCGGCTTCAAGAACCCGTTCCGCAAGGAATATGCCCCGGTGAATCTGGGTGTGCTGGATGCCGCGATCGCCGCCGGCAAGATCGACGCCGGCCAGCCGATCACCGAGGAAACGCTGATCAAGGCCGGACTGGCGCGCGACGACCTGAGCGGCGTGCGTCTGCTGGGCGAGGGCTCGATCAGCCGTGCGGTGACGATCACTGTGTCGGGCGCGTCCGCTACGGCAAAGGCGGCGATCGAGGCGGCTGGCGGATCGGTGACGACGACCGTGGCACCCAAGGCGGCGGCTGAAGCGGCGGCCTGAGCCAGGCGCGGAAAGGTCACGGATTGCAAACGGCGCCAGCAGTGATGCTGGCGCCGCTTTCCGTTCAGGACACATCACACATTATCCAAGCGCTGATCTTGCTAAACGGCGACTTGCTCCAGCCCGAGGTGCGTTACCATCGGCATAAAGTCCCGATCGGCATGCAGCAGCGCGTGATCCCCCGCAATGCAGAACGTGCCGATGATCAAGTCGACCGTCTTCCGCACGGTCACGCCGCGAGAGCGCAGGAGCCTGAAATGACGAGCGGCCGCCACGGCAATTTCGTCGCTCATCATTGGAACAACCTGAAACTGTCGGAGAAAGCCTTCCACACGCATAGCATGGGAATCGCTGACCGAACCTTGAAGCAGTTCCAGCAGGACAAGGTCGCCGACCAGGATTTCGTCGTCGGCCGTGTCGACCAGACGTTTCAGCGCTGCAGCCTGCCGGCTCTCGCCCCTGCGCATCCACGTGATCCAGACGGAACTATCGACAACGATCACAAGGGCGAGCCGAAGTCTCGCCCTTCGCGCATCGCGTCCAAGTCGCCTTCCCAGCCGATCCCCGCCAACCCGGCCAATGCGCTTCGGCGTCGGTGGCGGACCACAAGGAGGCGTAACGCTTCCTCGACCGTGGCCTTCTTCGTGGGAAGCCCGGTTGCTGCCATCGCTTCGGCCAGAAGATCGTCATCAATATCGATGTTGGTGCGCATGCGGGGTTATGTGTATAGGTTCAGCCCCGCTATACACAATTTGGCGGAAGTGCTGCAAGCTGCGCGTCCACATGCGGCTGATCGATCCCAAACATCTTGCACCGGTCTTCGGGCCGAACCATAAGCCAGCCTTCAACCGAGAGACCGCGTGATGGCATCTGCCGCCGAACAGCTAGCCGCCAACATGAGCATGGGCGTCTTCGCGAAAGCGACGGAGCTCAAGCAGCGCATCTGGTTCACCCTCGGCGCCCTGATCGTCTACCGGCTGGGCACGTATATTCCGGTGCCCGGCGTCGATGCCTCGGTCATGGGCGAGATGATGTCGCAGCACGGCGGCGGCATCCTTGGCATGTTCGACATGTTTACCGGCGGCGCTCTCGGCCGCATGACCGTGTTCGCGCTGAACATCATGCCCTACATCAGCGCCAGCATCATCATCCAGTTGATGTCGGCGGCGGTCCCGTCGCTTGAGGCGCTGAAGAAGGAAGGCGAATCCGGGCGCAAGAAACTCAATCAGTACACCCGCTACCTGACCGTATTCATCGCCATGTTCCAGGCCTACGGCATCGCCATCGGGCTGGAGTCCATGCGGGGCAGCTTTGGCTCTGCCGTCATCGATCCGGGACCGTTCTTCATCCTGTCCTGCATCATCACCCTGGTCGGCGGCACCATGTTCCTGATGTGGCTGGGTGAGCAGATCACCGCCCGCGGCATCGGCAACGGCACCAGCCTGATCATCATGGCCGGCATTGTTGCCAACCTGCCGCATGCGCTGGCCTCACTCCTGGAACTTGGCCGCACCGGCGCGTTGTCGCCGTTCTTCATCCTGCTGTTCGTGGTGATCGCGGTGGTGACCGTCGCTGTGATCGTTTTCGTTGAGCGTGCGCAGCGCCGCATCCCTGTGCAGTATCCGAAACGCCAGGTCGGCAACCGCATGTTCGGCGGCGACTCAACGCATATGCCGCTGAAGATCAACACTTCGGGTGTCATCCCGCCGATCTTCGCCAGCTCCATCCTGCTGATTCCGGCGACGATCTCCGGCTTCGCGACTGACGGTCCGGCGTGGCTGCAATGGATTGCCGGCGCTGTCGGTCACGGCCAGCCGGCCTATATGGCGCTGTACGCCTTCCTGATCATCTTCTTCGCCTACTTCTACACCGCGGTCGTCTTCAACCCTGAAGAGACGGCCGACAACCTGAAGAAATACGGCGGCTTTATCCCCGGCATCCGGCCAGGCACCGCCACTGCCCAATATTTCGACCGTGTGCTGACCCGGCTGACGACGGTCGGCGGCATCTACCTGGTGGTCATCTGCCTGCTGCCGGAAGTGCTGATCGCCGACTATGGGCTGCCATTCTATTTTGGCGGCACTTCAATCTTGATTGTCGTGTCCGTTACGATGGATACGGTCACGCAAATTCAATCGCATCTCCTCGCCCATCAATATGAGGGGCTGATGCGCAAGAACCGAGTAAAGGGACGCAGGTGAATATCATACTGTTGGGCCCGCCCGGCGCGGGGAAGGGCACCCAGGCTAAATGGCTTGAGGAGAAATACAGCATCGTCCAGATCTCGACGGGCGATATGCTGCGGGCTGAAGTCGCCGCCGGAACCCCGGTCGGGCTCGAAGCCAAAGCCATTATGGCCGCCGGTGGCCTGGTGTCGGACGACATCCTGATCCGCATGCTGTCCTCCCGCCTCGGTAAGGCAGACGCCGCGAAGGGCTTTATCCTTGATGGTTTCCCGCGCACCGTGCCGCAGGCCGAGGCGCTCGACCGCATGCTGGCCGAGAAGGGCCTGAAGCTGGACGCGGTGATCGAGTTGAAGGTCGACGACGCCGCGCTAACGGATCGGATTGCCGGCCGCTTCACCTGCGCCAAGTGCGGCATGGGCTACCACGACACCTTCAAGCCGACGAAGAAGGACGGCGTCTGCGACGCCTGCGGGTCCGCCGAATTCGTCCGCCGGGCGGACGACCGGCGTGAGACCGTGGCTGCGCGTCTTGAGGCCTATCATGCCCAGACGGCGCCGATCATTCCGCATTACGCAAAGACCGGCGTGCTGCGGGAAGTTGACGGAATGGCTGAAATTGACGAGGTGGCACGGCAGATCGAGGCTGTGTTGGCGAAAGTCTAGTTGCTTTCGCCTCACGGAGAGTTGATAAAGTCTCATTGACTCTGTCGCGGCGGGCTCTATATTCCCGCCCTCCGGCGCAACCACCCCGGCGCAGCCCAGAATGGGCGTGGCGCCGCTTGCGCCTTTTATTGGGCCCTTTTGGGCAAGTGCATGATCCGGCCCCCCGGACGACAGGAGAGTCAAGCGTGGCGCGTATTGCCGGCGTGAACATTCCGACGAACAAGCGAGTGACCATCGGCCTTCGCTACATCTATGGCATTGGCCCGTCCAAGGCGGCCGAAATTTGCCAGAAGCTGAGCATCCCCGACGAACGCCGGGTTAACCAGCTTTCGGATGAGGAGGTGCTCCGCATCCGTGAGCTGATCGACCGCGACTACCGGGTGGAAGGTGATCTGCGGCGCGAAGTCGCAATGAACATCAAGCGTCTGATGGACCTCGGCAGCTATCGCGGCCTGCGCCACCGGCGCGGGTTGCCGGTGCGCGGCCAGCGGACCCACACCAATGCCCGCACCCGCAAGGGCAAGGCGGTGGCTATCGCCGGCAAGAAAAAGGTCACCAAGTAAAGCCGGCTTTCCGGATCGAAGTTTCAATCGACTGCCGCGTCGCCTCCCTGGCGCGGCCTTCAGTTCAGGCAGGAACAGAGACACATGGCGAAACCCGCCGCCGCCCGTACGCGCCGCAAGGAGCGTAAGAACATCACCTCCGGTGTCGCCCACGTCGCCGCGACGTTCAACAACACCGTGATCACCATCACCGACGCACAGGGCAACGCGATCGCCTGGTCTTCGGCCGGCAGCCAGGGCTTCAAGGGCAGCCGGAAGTCGACCCCTTATGCCGCGCAGGTTGCCGCTGAAGATGCCGGCCGCAAGGCGCGGGAACATGGCATGGAGTCGCTGGAGATTGAGGTGAGCGGGCCGGGTTCCGGGCGGGAAAGCGCGTTGCGTGCGCTGCAGGCTGTCGGGTTTTCGGTGTCGACGATCCGCGACATGACGCCGATCCCGCACAACGGCTGCCGGCCGCGCAAGCGCCGCCGCGTTTGAGTTTGTGATCGTAACGTCCGGTCCTGCCCGGCCGGATCGACCTGGTGTGTGACTGTCCCTCCGGCCGGTGCGCAGGGCCGTGGTGCAGTTCGAAAGGTGTAGCATGAGGCAAAGTGCAGTCATTCAGAGAAATTGGCAGTCTCTGATTAAGCCCGAGAAGCTGGAAGTCGAACCCGGCGCCGACCCGTCGAAGGTCGCCACGGTGGTTGCCGAACCGCTGGAGCGCGGTTTTGGCATGACCCTCGGCAATGCCATCCGGCGCATCCTGCTGTCGTCACTACAGGGCGCCGCCGTCACCGCGGTGCAGATCGATGGCGTGTTGCATGAGTTCAGCAGCGTCCCCGGCGTGCGGGAGGACGTGACCGACATCGTGCTTAACATCAAGCAGCTGGCGCTGCGGATGCACGGCGAGGGGCCGAAGCGCATGACGCTGACCGCCACTGGCCCTGGCGAGGTACGCGCCGGCCAGATCCAGTCCGGCCATGACATTGAGATCATGAACCCGGACCTGGTGATCTGTACGCTGGATGATGGCGTGAAGCTGGGCATGGAGTTCACCGTCAATCTCGGCAAGGGCTACCAGCCGTCTTCGGTCAATCGCCCCGAGGATGCACCGATCGGACTGATCCCGATCGACTCGATTTACTCCCCGGTTCGCCGCGTTTCCTACAACGTCGTGCCGACCCGCGTCGGTCAGGTAACCGACTACGACAAGCTTCTGCTAACTGTTGAAACCAACGGCGCCGTGACGCCAGAGGATGCCGTCGCCCTCGCCGCGCGTATCCTGCAGGACCAGTTGCAGTTGTTCATCAACTTCGATGAGCCGCAGCATATCCGCCAGGAGGAGCCGCAGGACGACCTGCCGTTCAACCGCAACCTGCTGCGCAAGGTGGATGAGCTGGAGCTGTCGGTCCGCAGCGCAAACTGCCTGAAGAACGACAACATCGTCTATATCGGCGACCTGGTGCAGAAATCCGAACAGGAAATGCTGCGTACGCCGAACTTCGGCCGCAAGTCGCTGAATGAGATCAAGGAAGTCCTGAACTCCATGGGGCTCAGCCTTGGCATGACCGTTCCCGGCTGGCCGCCGGAGAACATCGAAGAATTGGCGAAGCGGCTGGAAGAGCCGTTCTAAGGGGATTCAGGTACCATGCGTCACGGCGTTGCCGGCCGAAAGCTCGGCGTTACTTCCACCCACCGCGCTGCCATGTTCCGCAACATGGCGCACGCCCTGCTGAAGCACGAGCAGATCACGACGACGCTGCCCAAGGCGAAGGAGCTTCGCCCGGTCGCCGAGAAGCTGATCACGCTGGGCAAGAAAGGCGGTCTAGCCAATAAGCGGCTGGCTTATGCCGAGCTTCGGGACGACGTCATCGTCAGCAAGCTGTTTGGCCCACTGGCGGAACGCTATTCGACCCGCCAGGGTGGCTACACGCGTGTCCTGAAGGCGGGCATTCGTTATGGCGACGCGGCGAATATGGCGGTCATTGAACTGGTCGACCGTGATCCTGAGGCCAAAGGCAAGGACAGCGGGCCGGTGCAGGTCCGTGACGAGGACGAAGGCGAGGAGTAGTCCCGCCTCTGCCTATCGTCGATAGCGGGAGCGATCAAAAAGCCGCCGGCCTTGTGTCGGCGGTTTTTGTGTGGGCGCCGCGCCGGCCGCCTATTCGCGTTCCGGCCTGCACGGCTTTATGCTCCATCTGTGTCCGATACCGAAGATCTGTTCGGCGCTGCCGAGCCCCCTCAAGCACAGGAACCATCGGGCTACCGGCCTCTGGCCGACCGGTTGCGCCCGCTTGCCTTGGCGGACGTTGTCGGCCAGGACCATCTTCTGGGTGCCGATGGCACGCTGACGCGGATGCTGGAACGGGGCTCGCTGGCCTCGCTCATTCTTTGGGGACCACCCGGCGTCGGCAAGACGACCATCGCCCGCCTGCTTGCCGCCCAGGCAAGACTGCACTTCGTGCAATTGTCCGCGGTGTTTTCCGGCGTCGCCGATCTTAAACGCGCCTTCGACGATGCCGCCAGGCGCCGCCGGTCCGGGCAGGGAACGCTGCTATTCGTCGACGAGATCCACCGGTTCAACCGGGCGCAGCAGGACGGTTTTCTACCGGTGGTGGAGAACGGCACCGTGACCCTGATCGGCGCCACGACCGAAAACCCTTCCTTTGCCCTGAACGGGGCGTTGCTGTCCCGGTGCCAGGTCCTTGTGCTGCGCCGGCTGGACGATGCCGCGCTCGAGCTGCTGCTGACGCGCGCGGAGGCGGACCTGCAGCGCACCCTGCCGCTGACGGACGAAGCGCGTGGGACCCTGCGTGCGATGGCCGACGGCGACGGCCGCTACCTGCTGAACATGGCGGAGCAGATCGCTGCGCTGCCGCCCGACACGCCGCTACTCGATGTCCCGGCGCTATCCGCGTTGCTGGCGAAACGCGCTGCGCTGTACGACAAGGACCGCGAGGAGCACTACAACCTGATCTCCGCGCTGCATAAGTCGCTGCGCGGCTCCGACCCGGATGCAGCGCTGTACTGGTTCGCCCGCATGCTGGCCGGCGGCGAGGACCCGCGCTACATCGCCCGCCGGTTGGTCCGCTTTGCCGCCGAGGATATTGGCATGGCGGATCCGAATGCTCTGCCGCAGGCCCTGGCCGGATGGGAAACCTATGAGCGTCTGGGGTCGCCCGAGGGCGAATTGGCCGTTGCGCAGGTCGTAATCTACCTGGGCACGGCGCCGAAATCGAACGCCATCTACACCGCGTTTGGTGAGGCTCGGGCCGCTGCCAAGGGTACCGGTAGCCTGATGCCGCCGGCGCATATCCTCAACGCGCCGACCAAGCTGATGAAGCAGTTGGGCTATGGCGCCGGCTATGAGTATGACCACGAGAGCGAGGAAGCCTTCTCCGGCCAGAACTACTTCCCGGATGGCATGGACCGCATCCAGTTCTACCGCCCGCGCGACCGTGGTTTTGAGCGCGAGATCAGCCGGCGCTTGGCGCACTGGGCAGAATTGCGAGCGAAACGGTCCGGAGAGTAGGCGCCGGACCCTATCGTGTACCCTGCAGCGACACGTAGACCTGCCGCGACTTGAATGACAGCCAGACGCGGCGTCCCTGCAAGAACTGCTCACCGAGCAAGGCGTCGCCAAAGCCAGCGTCGCCGTCCATTACCGTCAGGTAGGCCGGCTGGAACGCGACAGGCCCGACGCGCAGCGTATTGAAGCGATGCATGCGCGCAGTCACTTCGTTGGGCCCGACGCCATGCTGGCGGACCAGCGGGTCATTGGCGAACGCGTCCGGCTTCAATCCCATCCGCTGCACCATTGCACCACTGATCAGGTTGACCTGCGCGCCGGTGTCCAGGATCGCCGTTCCTGCTACATCGTCCAGCGTGAATGGCAGTAGCAGCCGGTCCTTGCGGGCGCTTACACCAGGGATTTCGACCGCCGGATAAGGCCAGGGCGGCTTCACCGACGGACAGACCGTGGCGTGGTACAGGGTTAACGCCCCCCCGGGTGTGTCGATATCAAGGTCGAACGCCAACAGGATATCGGCGCCCAGCAACCCGTCCGCGTCCAGCCCGCGGCTATTCTGCAGCTTGAAATTGCCGACGGCCAGGCGGTCGAGCGGGAAGCGCACGCCGCCCAACACCAGCCGCTCGACCTGCGCATCGGACGTCGTGCTGATGCCGCCAACGCCAAGTGAGCGGGTGGTGAATCGGGCGTCGCGTGGCAGCTTGAGCCGATCGGCGGTGGCCGCGGATAACGTGGTGCGCTCGGCGCCGGTATCGACCACGAATTTCACCCACTGGCCGTTGATACCGGCCGGCACGACCAGCAAATGATCCTGCACCTGCATCGGCATCTTCGCCACCTCACGCAGATTGCAGTCCACCATGTCCGCTGGCGAGCCGCACGCCGCCAATGCCGACAGCAGCAGCAGCGCCAGCAGGCGGAGAAGTGTCGTCGGATGCGGCATGCCAATGGTCCTGGTCGCGTATCAGGCTGATCCTGCCACACCGCCCATGGCGTTGCCACGGCGCCGCATCAATGGTCCCATACGGCACCGCAGGGAAGGACAGCACCGCATGCATGACGCCATTACCGAGGAATTGTTCCGTAATGCGATCTCGGCCATCGGCGACGAAATGGTGCTGACCATTTACCGGACAGCGTATTCCGGGGTGTTGAAGAACATCATGGATTACAGCGCAGCGTTGTGTGACGGGCAGGGACGGCTGGTTGCGCAGGGGCTGTCGCTGCCGGGGCATCTGTGCTCGATCCCGGTGGCGCTGCAGGCGGTGCTGAAGGCCTATGGCGATGACGTCGCCGAAGGCGACATTTTCATCAATAACGACCCCTATGACGGCGGCATGCACCTGCCCGACATTTTCATTTTCAAGCCGCTGTTCGCCGAGGGAAAGGTCATCGCCTACGCGGCCACGATCTGCCACCACACTGATGTCGGTGGTCGGGTACCAGGATCGAACGCCTCGGACAGCCTGGAGATCTACGCCGAAGGACTGCGGATTCCGCCGTTGAAGCTGTATGAGAAGGGCCGGCCGAACCCGACCCTGTTCCGGATGATCGAGCGCAACGTGCGTCTGCCGGGGCGGGTGTTCGGCGATATCCGCTCGCAGTTGGCCGCCTGCGAAATCGCCGCCCGGGGCATGGCAGACCTGGTCGGACGTTACGGCGCGGACGGCGTTCGATCGCTGATGGTCGCGATGATGGACTATTCGGAGCGGCTGACCCGGCAGTGCCTGCTGGAGTTGCCTGATGGCGAGGCGACGTTCACTGACTGGATCGACGACGATCAGATCGATGTCGGTGTGCCGATCCCCCTCGTCTGTACCATCCGCAAGCGCGGTGACACGATGGAGGTGGACTGGACCGGCAGCGCCCCGCAGGTGAAGGGCTCGATCAACAATACACTCAGCTATACGGCGGCCATGAGTTTCACGGCAGTGAAGTCGGTGCTGTCGGTGAACATGCCGAACAATGACGGCGTGTTCCGTCCGATCAAGGTGATCGCGCCGCCCGGCACGATCACCCACGGAAAGCTGCCGGCTGCCTGCGCCGCCCGCGGCCTGACCGGGTTCCGCGGCGTGGACTGTGCGTTCGGTGCGCTGGCGAAGCTTTATCCGGACCGGGTGTTCGCGTCGTCCGATGGCGGCAATACCGGCTTAACAATCGGCGGCTACGACAAGGAACTCAACCCCTTCATCTACGTCGATTTCATTTCCGGCGCCTGGGGCGGCCGGCCCTGGGCCGATGGTCTCGACGGCAACACCTGCATGTTCGCCAATATGGCCAGTTTCTCTGTCGAGGTGATCGAGGCAGAGAACCCGCTCGAAGTCTTAGACTACGAATTCGTCCCTGATACTGGCGGCGCCGGGAAGTTCCGCGGCGGCATGAGCCAGCGCAAGACTTGGCGGATGCTGGCCGATGAGGGCGTGCTGCAGGTGCGTGCGGACCGCCAGACGCATCGTCCGTACGGGCTGTATGGCGGCGGACCCGGCGCACCGGGGTTGAACGTGATGAATCCGGGTACCGCCAGTGAAACGAAGCTGCACGCCAAGATCACCATGACGCTGCGCAAAGGAGAAGTCTTTCGACACGAGCTGCCCGGCGCCGGTGCCTGGGGGCCGGCTTTGGAACGGGATCTGGCGCTGGTGGCGCGCGACCTGCGCGACGGCCTGGTCACCATTGAAGCTGCTGCGCGCGACTACGGTGTGGTGGCGTCCGGTGACCCGCCGGCAATTGATGAATCCGCCACCGAAGTCCTCCGCGCTCGGCTGAAAGCGGAACGACCACCGCTCCCCGACGTCGCCTGGGAGCCGGCAGCGTGAGCGGCGTGCGCATCGGCGTCGATATCGGCGGCACCTTTACCGATCTGGTCGCGATCGCCGCCGACGGGACGGTGACCACGCACAAGACCGCCTCCACCCCGCAGGACTACGGCGAGGGCATCATCGCCGGCCTGCGCGCGCTGGTCGCGGATCGAGCCGCCACCGTCACGGATGTGTTGCACGCCACCACCGTCGGCTCGAACACAGTGCTGGAGGGCAAGGGCGCCAAGACGGCGCTGATCACCACCAAGGGGTTCCGCGACATCCTGGAAATACGTGACCTGCGCATGCCGGTGCTCTACGACATCGGCTGGACCAAGCCGCGCGCCTTGGTGGAGCGGCGGCTGCGGCTGGAGGTGATCGAGAAGCTGCGGCCGGACGGATCCGTATCGATCCCGCTCGACCGCGACAGCATGGCGCCCGTGCTGGCGATGTTGCGGAGCGAGAATGTCGCCAGCGTCGCGATCTGCCTGCTGCACAGCTACGCCAATGCGGCGCATGAGCAGGCGGTAGCGGCCATGGTACGCGAGGCGCTACCGGATGTTGCGATCAGTGTCAGCAGCGAAATCCTGCCGGAGATCAAGGAGTATCCGCGCACCTCCACCACCGTCATCAATGCCTATGTGCAGCCTGTCGTGCGCGCCTACATCACGGCACTGGATGCCCGCTTGCGGGCGCTGGGAATCGAGGCACCCCTGCAACTGATGCAGTCCAACGGCGGGTTGGCCTCTGCCGAATTCGCGGCGCATTCGCCAGCTCACATTATCGAGTCCGGTCCCGCTGCGGGCGTGGTCGGCGCCGCGGCGCTGGCTCGTCGGCTGAATGAGCCTCGTCTGATCACCTTCGATATGGGTGGAACGACTGCCAAAGCCGGCCTGGTCGAGAACAGCGAGGTCCTCCGCAGTGAGGCGATCGAGGTCGGCGGCGGCGTCATGGCCGGCTCCCGGCTGCTGGTGGGCGCCGGCTATATGTTGAAACTGCCGGCGATTGATCTCGCCGAAGTGGGTGCTGGCGGCGGCTCGATCTGTCGGCTGGACGCGGCAGGGGCGCCAAAGGTCGGGCCGCAAAGTGCCGGCGCGGAGCCAGGTCCGGTCTGTTATGGCCGCGGCGGTACCGCGCCGACCATTACTGATTGCAACCTCGTTTTGGGCTATCTGGACCCGGGCGGTCTGGTTGGCGGCGGGATGCGGCTCGACCTGGATGCCGCCCGCGCCGCGGTAGACCGCGATCTGGCCGGGCCGCTCAAATGTTCGGTGGAGGAGGCGGCCCATGGCATGCTTCGTCTCGCCGCGGCTACAATGATGCGGGCCATTCGGGCGGTGTCCGTCGAACGCGGCCGCGACCCGCGGCAGTTCGCGATGCTTGCGTTCGGCGGCAATGGCCCGCTGTTCGCTGCCGGAATCGCCGGCGAGCTTGGGATTCGCCGCGTCATCGTGCCGCCGCTGCCAGGTGTGTTCTCCGCCTTTGGCCTGCTGGTTGCCGATGCGGAACACCATGCCCGCCAGAGCATTCGCGCGCGGCTTGGCAATGCCGATCCGGCGCGGATCACGGCAATCCTGGAGGATCTGGCCGCGGCAGGACAGGACCGGTTGCAGCGCGATGGATTTCCGCCCGAGCGGCAGGTTTTCCAACGCGCCGCATCGGCCCGCTACGCGGGACAGTCGAGCGAAATCGAGGTGGCCCTGCCCGACGGGATCGTGGCCCCCAACCAGATCGCCGACCTGTTCGCTGCGGAGCACGAACGGACTTATGGGTTTCGGGCGCCGGCAAACGAGCCGGTGGAACTGATGGGGCTGTCGGTCATGGCGCGCGGTCTGCCAGAGACCCCCCGCCTGCCTGCCGCGATACCGCCCTTCGCACAGCAAGTACCAGCCATGCGCCGTGCCTGGTTCCCGCATGACGGCTGGGTGGAAACACCGGTTACCGACCGCGCGGGGCTCTCCGGCATGCGGCACGGCCCGTTGATCGTACAGGAATACGATGCCACCTGCCTTGTGCCGCGAGGCGTGACGGTTGAGCTCGATCCGTTCGGCAATATCCGGCTTGAGCAAGCTTGATGCGCCTGCTGCTCAACCCCCGCCACGGCACACCCGGTATTGTCGTCCTGCCGGCGGGAGGGTTTCGGCGCGCCAAAGCCGAGATTACCTCGTGGGACGGTTACGCGCCCACGCCGCTGCATGATTTACCTGATATTGCCGTCCGTGCCGGCGTCGCCATGGTCCGACTTAAAGACGAGTCTCCCCGCTTCGGTCTTGGCTCCTTCAAGGCGCTCGGCGGGGCTTATGCCGTTGCCACGCTGCTGACCACGGAGCTGGCGCGCCGTGGTGTAGCCAGTCACGCCGGCTCCTCGGACCTGGCTTCGGGCCGCTATGCCGAGGCGACTCAAGCCATCACCATCACCTGCGCCACCGACGGTAATCACGGCCGAGCCGTCGCCTGGGGGGCACGGCGTTTCCATTGTCGCTGCGTCATCTTTGTACATGAGACGGTCAGCCAACCCCGCATCGACGCCATCGCCGCTTATGGGGCGGACGTGCAGCGTGTACGTGGCAACTACGATGACGCGGTGCGCGAGGCGGATCGGCAGGCGCAGACCCATGGCTGGTTCGTTGTCTCGGACACCGCCTATGGCGGCTACACCGAGGTGCCAAGAACGGTCATGCAGGGCTACCGTCTGATGGCCGATGAAGCCGCGGATCAATGGCAGGGCCCTCCCCCAACGCACGTCTTCATGCAGGCCGGTGTCGGTGGTGCCGCGGCCGCCGTGTCTGTGCAGATGCGCAGCCGCTTCAACCCAGCGCCGGCGCTGGTCATCGTCGAGCCGGAGAACGCTGCCTGCCTGCTGGCCAGCGGCGAAAGGGGCGCACCTGCCACCGTCCCTGGCGAACTCGACACAATCATGGCTGGACTTGCGTGCGGCGAACCAAGCCTGCTCGCTTGGCAGGAACTGGAGCGGTCAGCGACCGCTTTCATGGCGATCCCGGATGAAGCTGCGGCAGATGCCATGCGATTATTGGCGCAGCACAATCTGATCATTGGCGAATCAGGTGTTGCAGGGCTCGCCGCTTGTCTTCTAGTTTCCGCGCAGACGGACGCACGTCGGAGTCTGCGAGTCGCCGCCGACAGCCGCATCCTGTTGTTCGGGACAGAAGGCGCGACAGACCCCGAGGTATACCAGCGGATCGTCGGCGCAACCGCACGCTAAGGAATGATCAACCATTTGTAGGCTATGGGAACCACCGTCGATGCAACCGCATAGGCTGGTGAGTCATTCCCGGTTCAGCGACAGAACGGAGCCTCCCCCATGCGAGCCAGGTGGCCACTTCTTGCGACTGTTGTAACAGCCTCACTTGTTTATCTCGCGTATCCCTACGTCACCCTGTACCGGCTCGGCACCGCGGTACAGACAGCCGATGCCAGGACACTCGAAAAGCTTGTGGATTGGCACTCGGTGCGCGAGGGCATCAAGGAGGACATTGCCGACCTCGTGATTGACAGCGGGCCGGCCGCTCCCGGCAAGCTACCTGCGTTTGGCGCCGGCTTCGTCCGCGGCATTGCATCCACCGCCATCGACAAGGCGGTGACGCCACAGGCCATCGCCGCCGCGTCGACGACGCCGCGCGCCGCATCCTCCCCGGCCACGGCCATGTCTGGCGTGCGTGTGAACTGGGCCTTCTTCGAGAGCCCGACCAGTTTTACCGTCGAACTGCAGCCGCAGGCGCTGCAGGATCCGATTCGTATGCAGCTTGATTTGCGCGGCGCAAGCTGGCAGGTCCGGCGGGTCTGGCTGCCTGAGGCCATGCTGAAAGGGCAGCCTGCCCGAACCTGAACAGGCCGGCCCGAGCTCAGCCTTCAGGCTTTTGGCTTCGGGGCGTCTATAGGACCGCCGGCCTTCTTCCACGCGCCGAAGCCCCCCTCGATGTGGGACACGTTCTCCAGCCCCATGTCCTGCGCGGTCTTGGCAGCCAGGGCGGAGCGCAGCCCGCCGGCGCAGAAGAAGACGAACTTCTTGTCTTCCTGGAAGATTGGCTTGGCATAGGGACTTTCGGGGTCGATCCAGAACTCGAGCATGCCGCGCGTGCAGGAAAATGCACCGGGCACCTTGCCATCGCGCTCCAGCTCCCGCGGATCGCGGATGTCGACGAACACCACGTCATCCCTGCCGTGGTGCTTGATCGCGTCGTCCACCGACAGGGTCACGATCTCGGCGTTGGCCTCGGCTACGAGTTGCTTGTAGCCCTTCTTGATCTGCATGAGGTCAGCCTTCGTTCAGATGCTCAGATCGAGCAGGTTGTAGTCGACGATATCGGCCTTTGCAGCCGCGTCCCAGCGCCAGGTTTCGCCGGCCAGCGGCTGGTAACGATAGGGCGTCTCCTGCGGGAAGCGCTGGCGGCGCGCGTCGATGGCATAGCCGATTATGCGCGCGCGGCGGTGAATCCGTTCAGCGTCGTAGACGCCCGGCGCGTTGTGCAGGCCGCCGCCAGCCACGCCCAGCACCGACTTCCGGCGGTGAAACCCCTGGTTCAATGTGACGCGCCAGTCCTTGGACGTATTGGCGAAGGACCCGTGCACGGTCTGCCGGTTCGTCACAGCCACATCACCGGGCGCGCAGACGATCGGCACCGCATCGGCCAGCCGCTCCGTGCCCGCCGCCGCGACCATGGCCCTGATGTCGGCCTTGCCCAGCTTGTGGGAGCCCGGGACGACCCAGACGCCATTGGCCGGGGTGCATCCATAAAGCTGCGCCATCATGTTGAAGCCGTGCGAGCCTTCATCCCAGTCAGGACTGTCCCAGTGCGTCACGCCGTCCTGATGCCAGGCAACGGAGGCGCCGCGGCCTGGCTCCTTGATGAAAAGGGCTTCGTTGAACGGGACGAAGTCGTCACCGTTGATAGCCGCCGCCACGGCCAGAAGGTCGGGGTGACCGTAGACGCGCAGGACAGCGTCGGAAAATTGCAGGGAGCCGAGGATCAGATAGACGACTTCCTTCGGCGCATCGTCCGCGGCCTTGGGCTCGAACATCTTCACCGGGTGACGGCCATTGGCCAGTTCGGTACCACCGAACGGATCGCCCAGCGGCTTGGACCAGAACAGTGTCGGGGCCTTGAGGCCCACGGTGAGCGCGGGTCGGCCTTTGGCGTCGACGACCGCTCCCTTCTCGACCGGCAGCCGGTCTAGGATATCCTTGATGTCGGCTTCGATATCGGCAAGTTCGTCCGGTTTCAGAACGCCCTCAAAGACGTAAAAGCCGCAGCGCCAGTAAGCGTCGACGATGTCCGGGTGGATACGCCCGTCGTCAGTATAGCGGATTGGGCCGCGGTTGCCGAGGCGACGGGCTTTTTCCGCGCCTTCCTCGCAATACGCACGCATTGCTGCTTGTTCCGTCCCGTAGTCGGGCACGGCAATCGTTGCCACGTCGTTCATGCCTTGGTCCCGGTTGCCTCCTGAACGAGGCAGGATAGGACCGGCGGCGGACGGTGGCAAACCGTCGCGGGGAGGTTTGGCTAGCCCGGCAGCGGCGGCCGCGTCTCAGCGGGGATCAGGCCCGGCAGCGGCATGGCGCTACTATTTTGCCACGGCGTCTCGGATGTCTCTGCATCCGCCCACGCGCGCTCGGAAGCCGTCGGAAGCAGCGGAGCAGTCATGTGGTCAAGCTGCTGCGCGGGCTGGTCCGGCGCGGCGGAGAGAGACGCTCTGGCCGCCATCGCACTTGCTGCCCGGAGCATCGCTTCAAAGTCCGGGTCGGATTGTGGCAGCGCGGCGTCCGCTGGCGGGCCCGGCGGGGCGACCGTCGCCGCCTCGGCTTCCGCAAGTTCGCGCTTGTGCCTGCGCACCATCATTGTCTCGACCTGCGCGGCAGTACGGCTCAGCGACTGGATACGGCTGGTCATCTGCAGTCGCATGGCCTGTGGCGTTGCCGGGTCCGCTGCCTCGCGCATCAAGGTAATGCCGAGCCTGGTGTGACCGACGATTTGCGCGGCACTCAGGTAATCGGCGGCGGAACGAGGGTGGTATGCCAGCATGGCGAGGAGCGCCCGGCGCCGACCAGCCGGCAGATCGCCGGGATCCCGGATGAACAACGGCGCGAGGTCGTCAAGCAAGCTGTCGATCAGATCGAGCAGCTCCTCATCCGGCGTGTCTATCAGGGCGGCGACCGTGTCTGGCATGGTTCAAACCTTCGTCGGTGTCCGGCGAGGGTGCCGGCGTATTCCATTTTTGTTCCTACCACACTCGATTGCTAAGGCGCAAGAAAATACTCGCTATGGTTGTGGATCGCTGCGGTGCTATGTGGCGCTGGTCCGGCGTGCATGGCAGCAACCAGACTGGTGCCGCTGGTAATTCCGGCTGCACTCTGCAAACAACGCTTATGTCGCACGAACTGACCGATATAGGACGGACGCCGGCCGCCGCGCCGGCGTGTCTTCGACCGTTGGCCCAGCCTGAATCGCGCCGTCGCATCTGAGCCGTCCGATCCCATCCGTGAACCGGCGCTGCCGCAATGAATCCACTATGGATCTTGCGGACCGGACGGCTGGTGCTGACGCCCATTGGCGGCGCCGACCTCAGTGACTTTCGTGGCATCGCCGCTGATCCGCGCGTGTTCGCCGTTATGCTTGGTGGCGTACGCGACGCGGTACGGGCGGCCGACGACCTGGGTCGCTTCGTCACCGCCTGGGGCCGCCACGGCTACGGCATCTGGGCCATCCGCGAACCGGCGGATGGAGATCGTTTCGTCGGGGTGACCGGCCTGGAGGACCGGCCGGACGGCCGCGGCGTCGGTCTACGATTTGCGCTGTGGCCCGAGGCACAGGGCCGTGGTCTGGCACGTGAAGCCGCATGGGCAGCACTGCGCTTTGGCCACGACCGTGCCGGACTCCGCCGTATTGTGGCTGTCGCGCGGGAGACCAACTTCGGCTCGCGTACCGTGCTCGGTGGCATCGGCATGCATGAGGCCGAAACCTTCATCCAGAATGGCTACCGGATGCTGCTCTATGAGAGCCTCGAGGGCTGACCTGCCCCCTGACCGCCGCTGCTACTTGTTTGCCGCCACCTGCTGGCGCATCGCGCTGATCAGGGCGCCAATATCCTCGTTGTTGTGGCTGAGGAAGGACGCATAATCCTGGCGCTGTGTCAGCCGGAGCGACGTGCCCTCGGCCTTGACGTCGACGATCTTCGGGTTGGTCCCCGGGTTGGAAATGATCCAGTCGACGTTGGTCGGCGGCTGGCTCGGGCGTAGCACGGTGGTCATAACCGCGGCGTCCTCACCCTGCTCCTGCCGGCGGCCCATGCTGAAGGACACCCCCTGATACTGCCCCATTTTCGCAGTGATGTTCGTCACCAGCACGGAGCGGAACAGATCGACATACTGCTTCTGCTGATCCGGTGTCGCCTTGCGCCAATAGCGGCCGAGGCAGAAACGGGCGATCTCATCGACATCGACCGTTTGGTCAACGACGCGAATCAGTGCCGCGCGCTTATCGGCCTCCGAACCGGGGGCATTGATTGCGGCCACCAGCTTGTCGCCCGTGGCCTTCACGAACACTGCAGCCTTCTCGGCGGGCGAAAGCTGTGCCCAGGCCGGTGCGGCGGAAAGGCCTGCGATGGCCATGAAACTCAGGAATGTCCGGCGGTGAGTCATTTTGAGCAAACTCCGGTGGCAGGACCGCCTAACGGGCGGCGGCGGTCTCTTTCGGCTGCGGGAACCAGGCAGGAATGGTCTGACGGGTGTCTTCCTGAAGCTCCTTGAGCTGGGCTGCCCTATGCTGGCGGTAGAGGCTGCGGAATGTGGCGTATGGGTCGAGCGCCGTCTTCTTGATTTGATCGATCGGGTCGAGCAGACGCTCTCTTGTATCCACGGCGTTCAGGCCGAAACGCGACCAGTTGAATGCCTTCAGGCCGGTGTTGTGAGGGCTTCCAACCCAGGTGAACGGGTCCATAGCCAAGTCAACGCCAAAGCCAGCTGCGTCGCGTGGATCGCTGGGGCCGAGCACTGGCAGATATAGGAACGGCCCATCTGGCACCCCCCAGTTCGCGAGGGTCAGGCCAAAATCCGCATCATGCCTGGGGTAGCCCCAGCCCTTCGCCACGTCAAACACTCCCAGCACGCCCACTGTCGAGTTGATGACGAAGCGCATGAAGGTGTCGCCGGCACGACGCGGCTTGCCTTCCAGCATATCGTTGGCGAGCAATACCGGCGTGCTGATGTTGCTCAGTACGTTGTGCACGCCGTCGCGTACTGGTCCGGGTACGGCGAATCGATAGGCCTGCGCCGCCGGCTTCAGGATCACCGTGTCGAGACCATTGTTGATCGCGTAAAAGACACGATTGGTCGGTTCCAGTGGATCATTCGTTTGCTTGAAGTCCGCGACGGCGTCCGGATCGTCCGCCGGCGGCGGCGTGGCGCACCCGCTTAGGATGACAAGAAGTGTGGCGGCGATGGCGCAATGCCGAAATGCCCCAGCGACGGTGTGGCGAGAACGTGGGACAGACGGCATCAGTTTCCTCTGGCAAGGGACTGCACCTGGTTCGGATAACCGACCTAGGCCCAAATGGCGAGTTTGATCGGAATTGGAACGCCCGATCCTTGACCTTTACGTGAGCGACACGGGACTTCCTGCTACCATGTCGGGCCGACCGAGGGAATCGCAACGTCAGGTAACGCTTGCGTTGAACACCCAATCCGGGGGATTCAAGCGACATGAACGACACATCCGAACCAACGCTGCAGCGCTGGCTTACCGGTCCGCGCTTTACCGGATTGCCGATGCAGGCGGCGGATCACAAGCCGCCGGCCCTGTCGTTTGAGTTCTTTCCACCGCGGACCGAGGCATTGGAGCAACAGCTTTGGACCTGCATCCAACGCCTTGCGCCGCTGCAGCCGCGTTTCGTCTCGGTTACCTACGGTGCCGGCGGCAGCACCCAGGCTCGCACGCACGCCACGGTCGCGCGCATCGTGCAGGAGACATCACTGGTGCCGGCCGCTCATCTGACCTGTGTCGGCGCCACCTGCGGTGAGGTGGATGACGTCGCCCGCCGCTATTGGGATGCCGGAGTGCGCCATATCGTCGCGCTGCGCGGCGACCCGCCGCCTGGCCAGAGCTATAGTCCCCATCCAGGCGGCTATGCCTATGCGGCGGATCTGGTTGCCGGTCTGGCCAAAGTGGCGCCGTTCGAGATCTCGGTGGCGGCCTACCCCGAGGTGCATCCCGGCGCCTCCAATCCGATGGCCGACCTGGAGAATCTGAAGCGGAAGCTGGATGCCGGGGCGACCCGGGCCATCACCCAGTATTTCTTTGAAACATCAACATATCTGCGCTTTCTCGATCTGTGCCTTGCGGCCGGGATCACCGCGCCGATCGTGCCGGGCATCATGCCGGTCTCGAACTTTGCATCGATCGTGAAGTTTTCCGCAGCCTGCGGCGCGTCGGTGCCGGCCTGGATGGCGCGGCTGTTCGAAGGCACCGAGGACGACGCCGAAACGCGGCGCATGGTCGGCATGGTCGTGGCGGCGGAGCAGGTGCGTTTGCTCCAGGCAAACGGCGTGGATGAATTCCACTTCTACACGCTGAACCGGCCGGACCTGACCTACGCGATCGCCCATATCCTGGGCGTGCGGACGGCAGTCTGAGTGCCGCCGGCCGGGTGTCCGTTAACTGTCTTCCAGGCGGAAGCCAGCCTTGATCGTCACCTGGTAGTGCTCGACCTTGCCGTCCTGGATATGCCCGCGTACCTGCACGACCTCAAACCAGCCGAGGTGGCGCAGGGTCTCGGATGCCTTGGTGATGGCGCGGTCGATGGCCTTGGTCACGCTCTCCTCTGAAGTGCCGACGAGTTCCACGACCTTGTAGACGTGCTCCGTCATGACGCGTGCTCCCTTGTTTCCCGCAGCCCGGTCTGCGCCGGGCAAGGCGCAGTCTAGGGGCAGCGGCCGCACCGGCGCGCGCACGACACCGTGATAACGCCCGCTCAGGAGGATGGCCGCTCAGCTAAATGACATGCCGCCAGACAACGCCACCGTCTGGCCGGTCATGTACGCGTTGCCGACCAGCATCAGGACGACTTGCGCAACCTCTTGCGGTGTGCCGTAGCGCCCGAGCGGGATGCGTGACAGCGAGGAGCCGAGGCCAGCCTTCACCATGTCGGTCTCGATCAGCGACGGGGCGACGGCATTCACGGTGATACCCTCCTTGACCAGGCGGGCAGCGTAGCCGCGCGTCATTCCCTCCATGCCGGCCTTGGAGGCGTTGTAGTGCAGGCCGACGCCGCCTGCACCGCGCGCCGCACCTGAGGAGATGTTGACGATCCGGCCCCAACCCTGGGCGCGCATGTGCGGCAGCACCGCCTGCGTGCACAGAAAGACCGACTTCAGGTTGACGGCGATGGTGCGATCGAAATCGTCCTCGGTCAGGTCGTCGATGCCGCGGACCAGGCCGATCCCGGCGTTGTTGACCAGGATATCGACGGGGCCGAGGCCGGCCTGGATCAAGTCGACCATCCGCGTCACTGCCATGGTGTCCGAGACATCGGCGGCGACGGTCAACGCGCGACGGCCCGCGGCGCGAACCGCAACCGCGACGGCGTTCGCCTCGGCAGTGCTGCTGCGGTAGTTTATGGCAACGTCGGCACCGCCTTCGGCCAGCATGACGGCGATGGCGGCACCGATGCCGCGCGATCCGCCGGTGACCAGGGCGACGCGGCCGGCGAGGTCCGGAGAAATTCGCATGAGCTGAGGATCCGTTGGCTGTTCGGCACCTGTTATACAGCGCCCACGGGCTGTTTAATCATCCCCGATCACCCATGGAGGATCGCGCACGCCAGCACCGCCGTCACGACAACAAGCAAACTATGAAACGTTTCAGTGGTCGCATGCCCCATGGGTATCAGTGTTTGCCAGCGCATGAAAGGCACGGGGATGAAACGGATCGTTCTGCTCTCCGACGGCACGGGTAACAGCTCCGCCAAGCTGTTCAAGACAAACGTCTGGCGGCTCTACCAATCGCTCGACCTGACGCGGGATGGCGACAGCATCCCGCAGATCGCCTGTTACAACGATGGCGTTGGTACCTCCGCGTTCCGGCCGCTCGCCCTGCTCGGCGGAGCGTTCGGCTATGGTCTCAAGCGCAACGTCCTGCACCTGTACGAGTTCCTTTGCGAGCACTGGGAGCCCGGCGATGAGATCTACATCTTCGGCTTCAGCCGTGGCGCCTTCACCGCGCGCATTGTTGCCGGTCTGATCGCGCGAGAAGGCGTCTTGCGTGATGTCGACGCAAAGACGCTGAGCTACGCAACTCGCGACATCTACCGGCACTACCGCCTGGCCCGCGGCATCGTCGTCGCCATGCCGATCATTGTGCGCCTGGCCCGGCCCGTACGGGATGCAGCCATCGCAGTGTGGCGCCGGATGTGGAAGCAGATCCAGTACGACCCGGACCGCCAGACGCCGGTCGAGCAGGTTACGTTCGTCGGTGTATGGGATACCGTCGCTGCCTATGGGACACCATTGGCCGAGCTCACCCGTGGAATCGACCTTTGGGTGTTTCCGCTGTCGATGCCTGACAGAAAGCTCAATCGGAAGGTTGCGACAGCCCGACATGCGCTGGCCCTGGACGATGAGCGCGACACGTTTCACCCGGTGATATGGGATGAGATCGAGTCACACGAACCGGAACGGATCAAGCAGGTGTGGTTTGCTGGTATGCATGCCGATGTCGGCGGCGGCTATCCAGATGATGCATTATCGCATCAACCTCTTGCCTGGATGATGCAGGAGGCCGCGGCCGTTGGTCTGCGCTTCCTGCCCAATGCGTCGGATCGTTTTGCGCCGCCGCCCAGCGCGTCCGCGCCAATTCACGATTCTCGCAAGGGGATGTCCGGTTACTATCGCTACCAGCCGCGCCGCCTGTCGGCGTTCCTTTTGCCGGACGATCCCGAGACTGTGGCAATGCGCAATCCGAGCCGCAAGGCCAAAGCGCATCTGAAGTCGGTCATCCTGCATCACAGTGTGATGCAACGACTCACCACATCCGTGGAACGCTACGCCCCCGTTGTCCTGCCCGGGTCGTTCCAGGTCCTGCAGCCCGACGGATCGGTGGCCGCGATGCAGGAAAGCCCGGAGCAGCGGCGCGTGCGCATGGACGGGCAGGCGCAGGTGTGGGACGAAATCTGGCGTAAAAGGATCAACTATTTCCTGACAGTTTTCGTCTCTGCTGTCCTTGCAACGATGCCGTTCTGGGGGAGCGGGCCGGAGGCCGGCGCCTGCACGGCATGGTATTGTTCAATCTCGCCGTTGATCCGAGGCCTTGGCGGCTTCCTGCCATTCGGGCTGTCGTTCTGGACCGACGCGTTTGCCACCCATCCCGGCGCAACGCTTCTGCTGGTGGCGGCCCTGACGCTGCTGTTGCTGCGTGGCGCCAGCCAGCAGCAGCGAATCCATGATCTCATGTGGGCGGTACTGGCGCCGTTCCGTGGTGGCCGTGCGCCGCGCACCGATGGCGCCGGCGGGCTTGTCCGTCGAATCCGGACCAATCATGCCTACCTGTCCACGATACGCTGGTTGAAATGGCAGGCCCTGCCGAACCTGTTTGGCGTTGGGGTGCTGCTGTTCGGACTGCTGGGCGGTTTGCTCATCGTTGCGGTTCCGGTCGCACGGCAGGCCATTGCCACCGCCGAGTCGAACGATCGGTTCTGCAAGCTGGACCCGCCGCGCGACGATGCGAAGCAGTTCGCCACGGCAATGCTGTGTTGGAAAGGCCAGGAAGCCGTCAAAGCGGGCAACACCTACAGCGTCCGGCTGATGATCCAGGAAGACTGGCTGGACAGCACGATTGCGACCGGCCCCGAGGGGTTTGAGTCGTCCCGTTTCAAATGGCTCGTCGGTTACCTGGCGCTGCCGGTGCGGCGGTCCTTGTCGGGGCGCTGGTTTCAGCCGTTTGTCACCATCGAGTCCAGCGATGGCATCCGGCATGTGCAGCCGCTCGAGTTTTACCCGGAGGGAAGTCGCTTTGTGGCGACGCTGGTGCCGCGGGCGGATGGCACCGTCCGGATCTGGGTCAATGACGTCGTGCTGTGGTGGAACGGCTTCACGAACGAATTCTACCAGAACAACCGCGGCTCCGCTGACATTGTCATCACCCTGATTAAGGAGAAGAAGGATAGCACGCAATGACAGGCAAGGCGGCGCCGGTCCACCGCGAGCGCACCGGCGCCGAACCAGTCCATCCGGTTGCTACACGCTTGCGCCTTCAATCAAGTCGCCGAAGCGCACCCAGGTCTTGCCGTCCCAGCGCTGCATCTGCATCGCCTTGATTGGCCGGTGGTCTGTCGGGCCAGTGTTGATGGTGATGCCCGGCAGCGTCATCGGGTTCACGTAGTCGCGCAGGTTTTCGGCCTGCCGCATGATGTTTGCCCTGGTGAAGTCGCCGTCGCACTGCTTCAGCACCTGCAGCATTGTATGGCTAATGCCATAGGCGAAGGCCGTCGCTGCGTCGGTGGTGTCGCCACTGGGATTGTATTTCGCCATGAACGCCCGCCACGTCTTCATGTGCGGATCGTCCGCCCAGGCCGGATCGGTCGGGTCCTTCAGGTACTGCGAACTCAGCATGCCGATCGCCTTCTCCGGTCCGGCCGGATTCATGACCGTTCCGACTGAAATGGCGACGTTGCTCATGTAGAAAGTCGGCTTCCAGGTCAGCGAATGCACCCGGCCGATCGCCTGCGCGGCAAATTTGGGAATCGCAGCAACCAGGATGACATTCGCGCCACTGTTCTTCATGTCGGCGATCTGCGAGTCGATCGTCGCATCGGTTGGTTCGTAACTGATGTTGCGGACGACATACTTGTCCCAGTCATTGCCCAGCGCATCGCGCACGCCGATCGGATAGTCCTTTCCAAAGTCATCGTTCTGGTAAAGAATCGCCAACTTGGGGTCCTTGATTGTCTGCAGGATGTGCTTGGTGTAGATCTGCGCTTCCGTTCGGTAACTCGGCTGCCAGCCCATCGTCCACGGATACTTCTTCACGTCACTCCATTTGCTGGCGCCGGAGCCGATGAACAGATGCGGGATCTTCTTGGTGGTCATGTAGCTGGCAATTGCGGAATTGCACGGCGTGCCAAGGTTCTGGAAGCAGAACGCGACCTGATCCTCCTCGACCAGTTTGCGCACCTGCTCGACGGTCTTTGGCGGGCTGTAGCCGTCATCCAGCGAAATGAAATTAACTTTGCGGCCGCCAACGCCGCCCTGGTCGTTCACCATGTTGAAGAAGGCCGACTCGGTGCGCCCGATGACGCTGTAGGATGAGGCCGGACCACTATACGGCATGGTGTTGCCGATCTTGATTTCAGTCGCGGTGACGCCGGGCGGGTCCGCGGCATAGGCGCGTACAGCCCGTCCCATGGTCGCGGCGGCAAGCCCCGCGACCACAGCCTTGCGGCGTGTGATCATGTTTCGTTCTCCCTGTGATCGATCGCTGTTACGCGTCGTTTTGTGAAGCTTTTCCCTGTCGGCCGACTCTTTGCCCGGCCGATGTGCACAATGCGCGCTGCCAGTGTCACACGGCAACCGAAATCATCGTGCTCTGACCGGCCACGAAGTGGTCGCGGCGGACGCTCGCGCTTGACGCTCCACGTGCTGTCGCCGAAGACCGCTTCACCATACAGGAGGAAGCGCACAATGGCGCATCAGGACAATCATTGGCTCGGCCTGCAGGGGCGGGTCTGCGTCGTGACGGGCGCCGGCGGTGGCATCGGTCGCGCCGTCGCTCTTGGCATGGCGGAGGCCGGCGCCTCGCTGGTCCTGCTCGACACCAACCTGGAGAACTGCCGGGCAACGGAGGCGGCGCTGCGGCCGACCGGGGCGAAGGTGCTGGCGCTGGAATGCAACATCGCCGATGCCGACAGCGTCGCCGCGGCAGAGCGCGCCGCGCAGGCAATCGGCCCGTGCGATATCCTGATCAACAATGCAGGCGTGCTGCGCCCCGGCGGTCTGGCGACGGTGACGCTGGAGGACTGGAATCTCGTGCTGGCGGTCAACCTGACCGGCTACCTGCTGTGCGCGCAGGCCTTCGGCAAGGCGATGATCGAGCGGCGGCGCGGCGCCATCGTGCACACCGCCTCGATCGCCGCGAGCAATGCGCAGGCGTTTTCCGGCGCCTACAGCGTCAGTAAGGCCGGCGTGGCGATGATGTCGCGACAACTCGCGGTGGAGTGGGGGCCGCACGGCATTCGCAGCAACGTCGTCAGCCCCGGCATGGTGCGCACGCCGATGAGCGAGGCGTTCTACCAGGATCCGAAGGTACTGGAGCGCCGTAACGCCACCGTGCCGCTGGGCCGGGTGGCGACGCCGGAGGACATGGCGCAGGTGGCGCTGTTCCTCGCCAGCGACCGTGCCGGCTACGTGAACGGACAGGAGATCGTCGTTGATGGCGGATTCGCCTCGATGCTCATGAGCCTGGTCCCGCGGCCGGGCTTCGAACGCGGCAACTGACGGTATCGGGCCTGTTGACAGGCGTCGGCGTGCGGCATGGACTACCGGATAAACCACACCAGGGAAACGTCCCCATGTCCGCACCCGTCGACGTTCTGATCATTGGCACAGGCGCCTCGGGTGCGGCGGTGGCATGGAGCCTGGCCGAGACGAAGATGCGAATCGTCTGCATGGAGCAGGGGGATTGGCAGACTCCCTCGCAATACCCGACGTCCGGGCGCGACTGGGAGGCGCGGCAACTGTCGGACATGCACCACAACCCGAACCGGCGCCGCCGCGAAACGGACTATCCGATCAATGGCGCCGAATCGGACATCCAGGTCGCCAATTTCAACGGCGTCGGCGGCAGCACGGTGCTCTATGCCGGGCATTTTCCCCGCTTCCATCCGTCGGATTTCCGCGTGAAGACGCTGGACGGCGTCGCCGATGACTGGCCGATCGACTACCAGACGCTGGAGCCGTACTACGATGAGAACGACCGGATGATGGGCGTCTCCGGCCTGGCCGGGGACCCGGCGTATCCGCCGAAGCCGGCCATCATGCCGCCGCTGCCGCTGGGCCGGTCCGCGAGTGCGCTGGGCCGCGGCCTGAACAAGCTGGGCTGGCACTGGTGGCCATCCGATAGCGCCATCGCCTCGGAGGACTACGAGGGCAGGGCCAAGTGCATCAACCTGGCGCATTGCACGTCGGGCTGCGCGCAGGGGGCGAAGGCCAGCAGCGACATCACCTATCTCCCGGTTGCGATGCGCGCCGGCGTGGAGGTGTGGCCGCGCTGCCGGGTGCGCGAGATCACCGTTGGCCCGAATGGCATGGCCTCGGGCGTGATCTATTACGACGCAGAGGGCGTGGAAAAATTCCAGGCGGCTGAGGTGGTGATCGTCGCCTGCAACGGCGTCGGCACGCCGCGCCTGCTGTTGAACTCGGTGTCCGGAAAATTCCCCAACGGCATCGCCAATTCCAGTGGCCTGGTCGGCAAGAACCTGATGTTCCATCCCTATGCCCGCATCTGGGGCTATTTCGATGAGGAACTGGACGGCAACAAAGGCCCCGGCAACTGCATCTGGAGCCACCAGTTCTACGAGACCGACCTGTCGCGCGGCTTCGTCCGTGGCTACATTTTCGAATTCTCCCGCGGCCAGAACCAGGTGGCGGCGGCTGTCCAGGGTATGGCGAATGGCCGCCTGCCCTGGGGCGCCGGTCACCACGACGAATATCGCCGCTTGTTCCGCCATCGCTGCGGCATGGTCGGTATCTGTGAAGACCTGCCCGAGGAGCATAACCGGGTGACGCTGGACCCGGTGCTGAAGGACAGCAACGGCATACCCGCGCCGAAGATCAACTATCGCCTCAGCGACAACAGCAAGAAGATGCTGGCGCATGCGGTGGACCGCGCCACCGATATCCTGAAGTCGGCCGGCGCCTGGGACATCGGCTATGAATCGCCGATCGCCGAGGGCGGCTGGCACCTCATGGGCACCGCGCGCATGGGCACCGACCCGGAACGCTCGGTGGTGAACGAATGGGGCCGCAGCCACGACGTGAAGAACTTGTTCGTTGTCGACGGCAGCATCTTCGTCACCTCCGCCGGCTTGAACCCGACGCGCACCATTGGTGCGCTGGCGCTGTATGTTGCAGACAACATCAAGCAGCGCCTCGCGACGCTGTTCGACTGAGGCTGGATGATGACCGGTGGACCACTGGCGGGTATCCGCCTTCTTGACCTGACCACGGTGCAGATGGGCCCGTGGTGCACGCGTATCATCGCCGACTACGGCGCCGACGTGATCAAGGTGGAGGCGCCCGGCGGCGACTCCTCCCGGCACGTCGGCGTGCCGAAAAGCCGCGGCATGAGCGGAACGTTCCAGCACAATGCCAAGGGCAAGCGCAGCATCTGCATCGACCTGAAGCAGCCCGAGGCACGCGACGCCATCCTCCGCCTGGCAGCGAACGTCGACGCGTTTGCCTCCAACATCCGCCAGGCGGCGCTGGCGCGGCTCGGGCTTGATTACGAGTCCGTGCGCAAGGTCAATCCGAAGATCGTCTACCTGTCGATGGTCGGCTACGGTAGCGGCGGGCGCTATGCCGGGCGGCCGGCCTATGACGATCTGATCCAGGCGGCCTCGGCCATCCCGACGCTGCTGCAGCGGTCGACCGGTCAGCCGCGCTTCATTCCGATGGCGGCGATCGACCGCATCGTCGGCGGCGCCGCGGCCAATGCGCTGCTGGCGGGATTGCTGGCGAAGGAGCGGACCGGCATTGGCCAGATGATCGAAGTGCCAATGTTCGAAACCATGGCGCAGTTTGTGCTGTCAGAGCACATGCAGGGCCAGACCTTCGATCCGCCGACCAGCGAGGCCGGCTACAAGCGGACCCTGTCGCAGGCTCGCCGGCCCTATGCCACCAAGGACGGCTACCTCGCGGTGCTGCCCTACAATGACGGCCAGTGGCGACGCTTCTTTGAGGCAATCGGCAAGGGCCATCTGCTGGACGAGGACCCGCGCTTCGCCACCATTACGTCGCGCACCGCCAATATCGACTCGCTGTACGAAATGATCGGTGACGAGTTGCAGCACCGCACGACGGAGGAATGGCTGGCACTGCTGCACGACGCGGACATCCCCTGCATGCGGCCGCACACGCTGGAATCGCTGATGCAGGACCCGCATCTGACCGATATCGGGTTCTTCCGCTGGGAGGAGCATCCGACCGAAGGCCGCATCCGCGTCATGCGCGAGCCCAGCACGTGGTCCGAAACGAAGCCGCCGGTTGGCGGAAGGTTCGCGCCACGGATCGGGCAACACACCCGGGAGATCCTGGCCGAGTCCGGGCTGGACGAGGCGGCCATTGATGACCTGCTCGCCCGCAAGATCGCAGTCGTCGAAACATAGCCAATCCAATGGTTATCGTTCCCAGAACCGCGCGACGACGGTCGGGCGTGGTGGCCTTGATCTGGATCAAGGACATGCCCTGGCCCACCGCCAAGCTGCCCAATGGGACGCGCCCTGCACGCACCGGGGCGCGAGCAAAGGGGAACGTCCATGGACATGGTGTACGGCGCAGCCTCCGTCGAGCGGTTGCGGGATGAGATCCGGGAAGTCCGCTACCGCGAGGCGACTGCGACCTTCTGTCGTCTGATGACTGAGGAAAACCGGCCGCTGAAGGCGATGATCAAGGAAACGATCGCAGCCGCGGCACCGTTCGTCCAGGTACCCTCGCACCTGATGCGCCTGCCGAACGGCGAGCTGCGGGGCGTGAATTACGACCACACGATCCTGGGTTGGCGCGGCGCCATTTCGCTGATGAACGAACTGGGCGGCACACGCGGTGTCCTGCCGAACATCCAGGCCGTGTGGTACGTGCCGCAAGGCCTGAACGTGTGGGAGCAGGTGGTCTGCGAATTCCCCGGCCATTACGCACGGGATGCGGAGCAGTGTAACCGCAAGTTCCCCGGCCCGGATGAGCATGTGAACCGGTTCGACGGTCCCTCCTGGGATCCGCCGAAAATCTACTTTGAAGACCACGCACCGATCACGGACGGCTCCGTCGATGATCGCCTGGGCCGCATGAACTGGGCCATCGCCGAGGGTCAGAAAGCCGAGGCCTACGGGCTGTTCCTGGGTTTGGCCAACGATCCGTCTGCCCGGCAGAAGCTGAAGGACGCCATCCTGTTCGCCGGCATCATCGACCTGCAGGACACCATCATCAACCGCGGCGGTTACCAGAACATCGGCCACAAGGCCCTGCGCGCGCGGGCGCTGGTCGACATTGCCGATTACCTCGGCTGGGAGAATTCGCACGAGCTGTTCTACACCGTCGTTCCGGATCTGGGCTGCTCGCCGCGGCTCTACGGCCTGTGGACCGAAATCAGCACGATCTGCCGCATGGAATTGCCCGACCAAGCGGCTATTCCGAAACGATCGAGTGCGCCGCTGACGGAGCGTGAACTCGACAAGCTGACCGAGGTGCTGGTCTGGGGCGGGCCCTTGGAAGTCAATGCCACGCTGATGGCTTTCTTCAAGCGCGGTGCCGGACTGCTGGATGTCGGCGACGCGGTGATCGTCTGCTTCCAGCGCTATTTCATGGACGTGCTGGAACATCCGAGCGCCTTCCTGCACCCGACTCATGCGCTGGACTACATGAATGTCGTGCAGTCCTGGATCCGCAACTTCGACAATCCGCACCAGGTCAAGGCCGTGTTCATGGGCGCGCGGTTCATGAACGACACCATCCGGTCGAACGCCATCTATCCGCGCGACCCCGCATCGGCGCTGGAATCACGCCACGTCTATCGCGGCTGGGCGGACGGCATCGCGGTGGACCGCATGCTGCCGGTCATCAAGGAGCATGTGCTGGCGCAGGACGCGCCACGCTCCGCCGCACTGGTCGACTCCTACCTGGAGCGGACGACCGAACGCCATAACCTGCTCGACACGATCACCTACGCGGCCTGCCACTGGCAGAACGATCCGCATGTGATGCGGAATTGCGCAACCGAACTGGAGGAGTTCCGCCACAACCAGACCTCGCGCCGGGACGACCTCATCCGCGGCTACGTCAAGCACCAGGCGCGTTACATCAAGCGTGCTCCGACCCACGACTGCTACCAGGTTTTCGCCCACTACTTTCACCCGCAGGAGGCCTGAGCCATGAGCAACGATCAGGCGAACCTGGATGAACTGTGGCGGCTGCGGAACGCGGCGGCCGTCACCTTGGGGCTGACGGAAGACCAGATGCGACGGGCGGTCCGCGGCGCCAGCGTTGACGAGCTGATCGCCCTGGTCGAGACATTCGCGCCAGGCCGGGCACCGGGACCTGAATGGACCCGCACGTTTGAGCCGCTGGTCGAGCGGCTGTGGAGCTGGCGTGATGACGCCACGATGGCGGCGCTGGCCGAGACGTTTCAGGCGCGTGGCATGCCCTGGGCGGCGGTTGCCAATGCGCTGTCGGTTGAGAATGGCGCGCGCATCAAGGCCGGCCTGCGCCATCCCGCCTGGGCGCGGCAGGCGGCGTTTACGCAGGTCTGACACCTGCGTTTGGGGTTGCCTTGTGCCGCCCCAACGGCCGCCTTACGCTGCCGGACCTGACGAGTTCCGGGGATGGAAACAACCATGGCAACGCCAAGCGACGACGCGTTCCGGCGCGAAGTCAGAGCATTCATCAAGTCCGACCTGCCCGCTGACCTGCGCGACCGCGTCCTGCTCGGCAAATCGCTGGAGCGCCAGGATTACGTCCGCTGGCAGAAGATTCTGCACCGCCGCGGCTGGATCGCCGGCCACTGGCCTAAGCAGTACGGCGGCTGCGACTGGACGCCGCTGCAGCGCTGGATCTTTGAGGAGGAAACCACCCAGGCCGGCGCCCCGTGGGTGATCCCGTTCGGCATCAATTACGTCGGCCCAGTGATCTACACGTTTGGCAATGAGGAGCAGAAGCGCCAGCATTTGCCTGGGATTCTGACCTCCGACGTGTTCTGGTGCCAGGGTTACTCGGAACCCGGTGCCGGCTCTGATCTGGCCAATCTGCAAACCAGGGCACGGCGTGACGGCGACCATTACGTGGTGAATGGCGGCAAGATCTGGACCTCGTATTCGCACATGGCGGACTGGGTATTCGCCCTGGTCCGCACCGCTGAAGGCGGCAAGGCGCAGGAAGGTATTTCGTTCCTGTTGATCGATCTGCGGACGCCCGGCATCACCATCCGGCCGATCATTTCGATCGATATGTGCCACCATTTGAACCAGGTCTTCTTCGATGATGTGCGGGTGCCAGTGGCCAACCGCGTTGGTGAGGAGAATCGCGGCTGGACCTACGCAAAATTCCTGCTCAGCAATGAACGCGTATTAATCGCCGAAGTGGGCAAACTGAAGCGGCTGTATGCCCAGCTGCGTCGGATGGCAGCCGAGACGTATGAGGGCGGTGCACCGTTGCTGCGCGACGGAGATTTCAGCCGCAAGATGATTCAGATCTCCCTCGGTATCCGCGTGCTGGAGGCGATGTGCATGCGCCAGCTTGGCGCCGGGACGGCTGACGCGCCGCCGGGTCCGGAAGCCTCGGTGCTGAAAATCCGCGGTTCGGAACTGATGCAATCCATCACGCACCTGATGGTGGAGGTGCAGGGGCGGCGCGGCCTGCCATACCAGATCGAGGCGCTGGCGCCGAACTGGAATGAGGAGGAGATCGGCGCGGCCGGCGCGACCGGCATGATGCGCGAGTTCCTGTTTGGCCGGGCCGCAACGATCTATGGCGGCTCGAATGAGATCCAGCGCAACATCATTGCGAAGGCGGCGCTGGGGCTATGAGCATGTCGTCAATGTCCGAAGAAGACCTGGTTCAGCTTCGCGAATCCATTGATCGCTGGGTCGAGCGCGACTACCAGCTTCCGCGTCATCGTTCGGCCAAGGCCGCCGCCGTCGGGCACGATGAGGCGGCGTGGCAGGAGTTCGCTGAACTCGGCTGGTTGGGACTGCCAATTGCGGAAGCGCATGGCGGCGCCGGACTGGATGACGCGGCGCTGCTGTGCCTGATGACCGGCGTCGGCCGCGGCCTGCTGGTTGAGCCTGTCCTCTCCACCTGCGTGCTAGGCGCTGGCCTGGTTGCCGCCTGTGGCACAGCGGCGCAGCAGGCCGCGATCCTGCCTGAGATTGTTGCCGGACGCACGAAACTGGCCCTGGCGTATATGGAGCCGCGGCTGGGCTACGCCCGCGGACCGGTCACGACCGCGGCGCGGCCGAATGGCGACGGATGGTCGCTGTCGGGCGAAAAATGCGCGGTGCTGGATGCGCCGGCGGCCGATCGCCTGCTGGTCACGGCGCATGATCCGCAGGGCAAACTTGGTGTGTTCGTTGTCGCTCCGTCCGCCGGCCGTCTTGAGCAGAAGTCCTGGCGGACCGTCGACGGCCGCGTTGCCGCCGACCTCGTACTGACCGGCGCACCTGCAACGCGGCTCGGCGACGGCGATGCCGCCGACGCGCTGGATCTTGTGCTGGATCGCGCCACACTGGCGGTGTCCGCTGAAGCCGTCGGTGTGATGGACTTTCTGCTGAACGACACCAACGCCTACCTGAAGACCCGCAAGCAGTTCGGCCAGCCGCTATCCCGCTTCCAGGTGTTGCAACATCGCCTGGTCGACATGTTCGTTGCGCTGGAAGAGTGCCGCGGCATGGTTGACGCGGCGCTGGCCGCAATCGGCGGTGACCCGATCGAGAGGCGGGCGACGTGTTCTGCCCTGAAGGCGCAGATTTGCCAGGCGGGGCGGCTGATCGGCGGCGACGCGGTGCAACTGCACGGCGGCATGGGCATGACCGACGAACTGAAGATCGGTCACGGTTTCAAGCGCCTGATGCAGATCGAGACCCTCTTCGGCAACGCCGACTTCCATCTCGTCCGTTACGCCGAAGCTTCCGGCGCCCTGGCCGCGCCGAACTGAGCGGATGACATCATGAAAACGTATGATCAGTACACGACGATCGCCGCGTCCCGGCAGGGCCGCATCCTGACGCTGACGCTCAACCGGCCCGAGGCGCTGAACGCTGTCAACGCCCAAATGCACACGGAACTGTCGGACATTTTCTATGATGTGCAGAATGACAGCGACGCCGACATCATCGTGCTGACGGGCGCCGGCAAGGCGTTCTGTGCCGGCGGCGACATCAAGTGGATGCAGGACGCGATCGACCAGCCTGAGAGCTTCGAACGCACGGCGGTGGAGGCGAAACGGATCGTCTTCGGCCAGCTTGACCTGGAAAAGCCGCTGATCTGCCGGCTGAACGGCCATGCCACCGGACTGGGCGCCACGATCGCGCTCTTCTCAGACATCATTATTGCCACCGACCGCGCCCGGATCGGCGATCCGCATGTCAGCGTCGGCCTGGTCGCGGGTGACGGCGGTGCGCTGATCTGGCCGCAACTCGTCGGCTATGCCAGGGCCAAACAATACCTGTTCACCGGCGACCTGATGACGGCCACAGAGGCCGAGCGCATTGGGCTGATCAACCAGGTGGTCAGCGACGACCAGTTGGACGCCACGGTCAACGCCCTGGCGGAGCGTCTCGCCAAGGGCGCAACGAAAGCCATTCGCTGGACCAAGGTCACCACCAACCTGGCACTGAAGCAGCTTGTCCATGCCCACTTCGACGCCGGCATCGCGTATGAAGTGATGTCGAACGTGACGCGTGACCACCAGGAAGGTGTCAACGCATTCCGTGAGAAACGCAAGCCGGACTACAACGGCACCTGAGCGAGGCCCGGGCACAACGCGGCCGGACAGCAGTGCGGTATCGCCAGGCGAATGATATCGCGCCGTAATCGATGACGGCGTGGCGTTGCGTATATGACCAGTCACCGGAGGAGCGCCGCAATGAAGATCGGAGTCTTTTCAACATTCATGTCGCCACAGGCGACGCCCGCCATGATCCGCGACTTCGGCCGGCAGGCCGAGGATCTGGGCATGGAATCGATCTGGATGGGCGAACACGTCGCGCTCTTCGACCGCAATACCTACGGCTACCCAAGCTCCAAGGACGGCCGCATCCCGGTGCCGCCCGGCGGCGGCATGCTGGACGTGACCGCAACATTCGGCTTCCTCGCGTCCATCACCCGGAATGTTCGTTTCGGCACCGGCGTCGCGCTCGTTCCGCAGCGCAATCCGATCTACACCGCGAAGGAGATGTGCACGCTGGACTGGCTCAGCGACGGGCGGATCGATTTCGGCATCGGCGTCGGCTGGAACAAAGAGGAAGTCGAAGCCTGCGGCTATGGCTGGCACGACCGCGGCGCCCGCTGCGATGAGTTCCTGACGGTCATGCAACGGCTGTGGACCGAGGAGGTTGTCGACTTCGCCGGCAAATGGGTGAAGTTCGAGACCCTGCGGATGGACCCGAAGCCGATCCAGAAGCCGCACATCCCCATCATCGTCGGTGGCTACGCCGATGCCGCGTTCCGCCGGGCTGTCCGTTTCGGCAGCGGCTGGTACGGCTTCAACCGCGATCCGGCGGCAACGAAGGAGATGCTGGCCAAGCTGGACGCAGCCTTTGCGAAGGAAGGGAAGCAGCGTGGTCCTGACTACCAGATTATTATCACGCCGCCCCCGACCATGCCGATCGACGCCATGCAGGACTACGCCGCGCTCGGTGTGCACCGCCTGCTGCCGAACCTCGGCAGCCAGCGGCCGGAACGTGTGCAGGAGCGCATGGCCGAACTCGGACGCCTCGTGAAGCTGGCGGAGCGCTGGTGAGGCGCGGCCGCCGCGGGTTGCGCCCTGGACGGACGCGTGGAAGCATCCACGCCATCAAACACAATCGGGAGTGAACAGCATGGATGTCGGCATGATGATGGTCTTCGCCAGCTATGGCTGGGAAGGCTGTTCCGACCAGCGCGTCTGGGATGAGGAGATCCGCCTGGCGCAGATGGCCGCCGATCTGGGCTTCGACTGCCTGTGGTCCGCGGAACATCATTTCGCCGACTATTCGTTCGTGCCCGATAATCTGCAGCTGATGACCTACCTGACGGCGCTGTGCCCGAACATCGACGTGGGCACAGCGGCAGTCATCCTGCCGTGGCACGACCCGCTGCGTGTGGCGGAGCAGGCGGCGGTGCTGGACAATCTCTCGAAAGGCCGCCTGCGCTTCGGCATGGGCCGCGGCCTTGCTCGGCGTGAGTTCCACGCCTTCCGCCTCAGCATGGATGAATCGCGCGGCCGCTTCGATGAAGCCGCGCCGATGATCATCAACGCGCTGAAGACCGGCTTCATGGAAGGTGATGGCCCGTTCTACAAACAGCCGCGCGTCGAAATCCGGCCGCGTCCGAGCCATTCGTTTGACGGCCGCATCTACGCCGTCGCGTCCTCGGAAGATTCGGTGCGGTCCGCCGCGAAGCTTGGCGCTCACATGGTCATGTTCGCCGACCGGCCGTGGGAGATGCGCCTGCCGGCGATCGAGACCGGCCGCAAGCTGCATCGCGAACTGCACGGGACAGAGCCGCCGCACCTGATGCTGACGGAATTCTGCATCTGCAGCAGCAATCTCGCCGAGGCCGAGGAGGAAGCCCGCAAATACCAGGGCAAGTTCGTCGAGAGTAATTTCTACCATTACGAATTCCTCGGTGATCACTTCGCCACCGTGAAGGGCTACGACGCCTACCAGCAGAAGGCTGAGATCGCGCGGAAGACCGGACTTGAAGGCGCCGTCAACGGCTTCATGCAGGCGGCAAGCTGGGGCACGCCGGACAAGATCCTGCGCGGCCTGGAAGCGCGCCGCGACCTGTTGGGCACCTACGAATTGAACGTCGCGTTCCGCTTCGGTGGCACGCCGCTCGAGGTCTCGGAGCGGGGGCTGCGCCTGTTCGCCAAGGAGGTGCTGCCGGTGCTGAAATCCTGGCAGCCGAAGTCGGCCAAACTGGCAGCGGAATGAATTTACGCAATGGCGGCGCGTCACCACGCCCGCCATTGCCACAGCCGTTCAGCCGCGTAACATCCCCCAAGGCGGCCCTGCCGCCGAACGGGAGGATACAGAATCATGACTCGCGTCACGCGGCGCACGCTTTTGGCCGGTGCCACCACGACAGCCATTTTTGCACCCTATATCCATCGCGGCTATGCCGCCGAGGGCCTGAAAGTCGGGTCCCTCAGCGACCTGAACAGTGTCTATGCGACGCTGTCCGGCCCAGGCGCCGTCATGGCGGTCAAACTCGCCGCCGAGGATTTTTCCAAGGAGCATCCGGATCTCCCGGTGGAGGTCGTGGTCAGCGACTTCCAGTTGAAATCGGATGTCGGGCTGAGTATCGCCCGCAACTGGTTCGACACGCAGGGCGTGGACTGCATCGTCGACATCCCACTTTCGGCCATGGCGCTGGGGATGACGACACTGGCGAAAGAGCGGAACAAGGTGCTGATGATGACGTCCACCGCCACGGACGATCTCACTGGCAAGTACTGTGGCCCGAACCACGTTCACTGGACGCACGACACGTACGGGCTGGGCGTCGGCGTTGCGCGCGCCTGGCTGAACCAGGGCAAGGACACCTGGTTTTTCATCCTGGCCGACTATGCGATGGGCAAGTCCCAGGTCGCCAGCATGACGCAGGTCATCGAGAAGAGCGGCGGCAAGGTTGTCGGGTCGGCCGCACATCCGTTCCCTGGCACCACCGATTTCTCCGGCTTCCTGCTGCAGGCAAAGGCCAGCGGCGCCAAGATCATCTGCCTGGCCAACTCCGGCAGCGATGCCGTGAACTGCGTCAAGCAGGCCGTGGAGTTTGGCATGGTCGGGCCGAAGGCCAGTGGCGACCAGGTCATGACCATGACGCTGTTCGACACACCGCTCGTCTACGCGATCGGCCTAGATGTCGGGCAGGGGCTGACCTACTCGGCGCCGGCCTACTGGGACCGCAACGACGCGCTGCGTACCCTGGCGAAGCGGCTGGCCCCGGCCCTGAACAACAACCCGATGGCTGCCAACCATGTCGGCGACTACACCGGGACCTACTGGTACCTGAAGGCCGCGGCGGCTGTCGGCTTGCCCACGGCCAAGAAGGATGGCCGCGCTGTCGTCGAGCAGCTGAAGAGCATGAAGATCGACGACCCGTATCTGGGTAAGTGCGTCGTCCGGCCCGACGGGCGGAACGTCCATGATATGCTGCTGATGAAGATCAAGAAGCCAAGTGAGTCGAAGGCGCCGTTCGATCTGGCATCGATCGAAGCCGTCATTCCGGGCGACCAGGCCTTCCGCCCGATGGCCGGGGGTGGATGCCCAATGGTGAGCGGCTGACCGAGCACAGGAGACGATCGCAATGACACCGAACGAGGAATGGGGCCTGATCGGGAAAGTTGCGATCGTCACCGGTGGCGGTGCGAAGGATGACGGCATCGGCAACGGCAGGGCCGCGGCAATCCTGTTGGGCCGCGCTGGCGCGCATGTGCTGGTGGTCGACCGCGATCTGGGACTCGCGGAACGTACCGTGCAGATGATCCGTGCCGAGGGCGGCAGTGCCGCCGCCGCCGCCTATGACGTGACTGAGTCGAAGCAATGTGAGGCAATGGTCGCCGATGCGGTCTCGCGCTGGGGCCGCCTTGACTGCCTCGATAACAACGTGGGCATCGGCAGCCGATTGTCGGTGGTGGACGAGAGCGAGGAACATTGGGCGCAGGTAATGCGCGTCAACGTGGACACGATGTTTCTGTGCTGCAAGCATGCGATACCCGCTATGATTCGCACGGCCGGCGGTGGCGCGATCGTCAACGTGTCGTCCATTTCAGCGCTGCGCCCGCGCGGACTGACGGCATATACCGTTTCAAAGAGCGCGGTGATCGGGCTGACCAAGGCCCTGGCCGTCGACCACGGCCCGCAGGGCATTCGAGCCAACTGCGTGGCGCCGGGCGCCGTCTACACCCCGATGGTCTATGGCCGCGGCATGACGGATGAGGCGCGGGAGATGCGCCGCAAGGCCTCCGTCCTGGGGCGCGAGGGGACGGGTTGGGACATCGGCAGCGCGGTTCGCTTCCTGCTGTCGGACCAGGCGCGCTACATCACCGGACAGACATTGGTCGTTGACGGCGGGGCCACGCTCGTAGGGCCATCCAGAGCATCGTAGCGGCATGTGTCGTTATTCACGGGTGCGCGTCAGGACGATCCAGTCGTAACAAGCCCGCTCAATTTTGGCGCGACAGCGGCCCGGTTTACGCTGCGGGCGGCAGGTCGGCGATCAGGATCGACCCACCTTCCGACTCCGTAATGACCAAGCTGCGTTCATCCGGCGTCAGGGCACAGTTCGTCGTCATCCGCCCGACGGCCGACTGAATCCGGTACAGCGGAAGGCCGTGCGGGTCGACCAGCCAGATGCAGCCATGGCCAGGATTGGCGATATACAGCCGGTCGGCGCTATCCATTGCCAGCCCGTCCGGCCCTGCCACGCCGGGCGGCACACGCGCAAAGCATTGCGCCTTTGCCACCACCGCGTCCGGGCGCAGCAGGAAGCGCCACACCTCACAGGACCGCGTCATCGCCACATATAAATGTGTCTGCGCGGTGTTCAGCACCAGCCCGTTCGGGCTGGGACCCGTGCTGATCAGCTTGTCCAGCCGCCCGTCCTTGTGCAGCCGCCAGACACGTCCGGTCGGATCCTGCAGACCGGTCTGCCCCTGGTCGGTGAACAGGATCGACTCGTCATGGTGCAGCGTCAGGTCGTTCAGGCCCTTGAAGCTCTCGCTCATCACCGTCTGCAGCACCGCGCGTGTGGCGCCGGTGTCGGGGTCGATGCGCACCAGGCCATGGCGGTAGTCGGCCGCCAGCAATTCGCCGTCCGGCTGCACTTTCAGGCCGTTCGGCCAACCCGGGTATTCCGCGATCAGCGTCCAGTCCAGGTTCGGCTCGATGCGGAAGATGCGGCCGTACGGGATGTCCACCACGTGCAGCCGTCCCTGCGCGTCGTAGCACGGCCCCTCCAGGAAGCAGTCGACCGGCGCACCCGCGCGGTTCGCGTCGGACCATTCCGATGCCTCGAACCGGCGGAACCGATCGGGCATGCGCGTCAGCACACGGGTCGGGATTTCTTTCGGAGGATCGAACCACATAGCGGAATGCTCATCCGCCACACGGTAGTTGGCAAGATCGTCCGCCGGCGCGACAAAGCATCCCGGCAGAAGGAGGACAGGCGATGCAGATTTCCATCCTGGGCGGCGGCGGGTTCCTCGGCCGCAAGGTCGCGGCGCGCCTGGCCAAGGACGGCACGCTCGGCGGCAGGACGGTCACCGGGCTGACGCTGTTCGACATGGCGGAGCCGCCGAAGCCGGACGGCGCCACGTTCCCGGTCACCTCGATCGCCGGAGACCTGGTCGACTTGCCGGAAGCCGCCGTGCCGCCGGGCACAGACGTCATTTTCCACCTCGCCGCGGTGGTCAGCGCGGCCGCCGAGGCGGATTATGACCTCGGTCGCCGCGTCAATCTGCGCGGGACCGACGCGGTGATCGACCGGTGCCGCGCCTTGAAAACCGCGCCACGCGTGGTGTTCACAAGCTCCGTGGCCAGCTTCAGCGGCAGCCAGGACAAGGTGATGCCGGACAACACAAGGCAAATTCCCGGCAACTCCTACGGTGCGCAGAAGGCGGCAGCCGAGCTGATTTTGGCCGATGCCTCCCGCCGCGGCTTTGTCGATGCAGTGACGCTGCGGCTGCCGACGGTGATCGTGCGGCCGGGCCGTCCCAACAAGGCGGCCAGTTCCTTTTTCTCCGCGATCGTCCGCGAACCGCTGCTGGGTCTGGAAACGGAATTGCCGGTGGCGGACGATTTCGCCGTCTGGGTGTGCAGTCCGCGCAGAGCGGTGGACTGGCTGCTGCACGCTGCGTCGATGGACACGTCGAAGATGGGCCTGGACCGTAGCGTCGACCCGCCCGGAATCAGCACGACTGTCGCGCACCTGCTACAGGCCCTGGATGAGGTATCTCCCGGAGCGTCAAAGCTGGTGAAGCGGGTCGAGGACAAGGCGATCGCCGCCATCGTGTCGACCTGGCCGCCGGCCTTTGAGGCGCTACACAGCCGGACGCTTGGGTTCTCGGCGCATGAGCCGGTAATCGAGGTCGTGCGGGCGTTTGTCGAAGACGATCTGGCGGCGACAAAGGCAGAACGCGGGCTCTGACCGCCTGGATGCGGCACCTGCGGTGGCAACGGCGCCGCAGGGAGGGGTCGGCACAGCGGAAAATGATTTTACCGTAATAGCGTCCCAATTGGCGGTTGAACTGTTGCGTCCCATGGGCGTTCCGCCCAAAACACTGTCAACAGACCTTCGCGCTGGACGCCCCGAATGTCGCATCTGCCCGGCGATCCTTCCCTAGCGGACGCTCCTGGCGTCCGCCTCGCCGGGACAAGTGTGTCCAATACCGAGTCCGATCCGAAATCAAAACGACACGCCCCCCGTGCACGCCGGCCACGCCGCCCACTGGGATCGGCGGTGCTGCACGCACCGCAGGTGCTCCGGGCCATGGTGCGGGCCGACGAAATCTGGCTGGTGGTGCTCGCCGCCTTCATGGGTTGCGGCACTGGCGTTGCGGTCTGGGCGATGACCGAGACCACGCAATTCGTCCATGAGATGCTGTTTGGCATCGGGCCGGATCAGCGCCTCAGCGCCATGGAATACGTCGATCCATACCGGACGGTTCTCGTTCCGGTGCTGGGTGGCTTGCTGCTCGGCGTGGTGACGCTTGGCCTGACACGCCTGCATCCACGTCGGACGGTCGACCCGATCGAGGCAAATGCATTGTTCGGCGGCCGCATGTCGATGAACGGCAGCCTGATTGTCGTCCTGCAAACGATCATGTCGAACGGCTTCGGCGCCTCGATCGGGCTGGAGGCAGGGTATACCCAGATCGGCTCCGCTATCGCCTCCCGCGTGGGGCAGGCATTCCGGGTGCGGCGTTCCGATCTGCGCCTGTTGGTCGGGTGCGGGGCGGCCGCGGCGATATCAGGCGCATTCAACGCGCCACTGACGGGCGCCTTTTACGCGTTTGAGCTGGTGATCGGGACCTACACGCTGGGCACATTCGCGCCGGTTGCTGTCGCCGCGCTGGTGTCGCAGGCTGTGGTACGCGCGTTGGGCGGCAACATCTTCGACCTCAACGCGTATGTTCCAAGCTCGATCCAACCGCTCGACTACATCCCGCTGCTGGCATTGGGCATGCTCTGCGCGCTGCTTGGCATTTCGATCATGCGCGGCGTCACCATCACCGAGGAATTGTTCCGCCGCAGCAAGGTGCCGATCTGGCTTCGGCCCATGATCGGCGGCGCCATCGTCGGCGGCCTGGCGCTGTTGACGCCGGCCGTGCTGTCGTCGGGGCATGGCGCGCTGAGCCTGTATTTCTCCATCTTCATGCCGCTGGAGTGGCTGATACTGCTGGTCGCGCTGAAGGCGGTGGCGTCGGCGATTTCAATTGGCTCCGGCTTCCGCGGCGGGTTGTTTTTCGCGTCGCTGTTCCTTGGCGTGCTGCTGGGCAAAGCCTTCGCCGGCACGCTGGCGCTGGTCAGCACGGGTCATACTGTTTCGCCCGCGGTCTGTGCCCTGGTTGGCATGAGCGGGCTGGCCGTGGCGATCATCGGCGGGCCACTGACCATGGGGTTCCTGGCGCTGGAGGCGACCGGCAGCCTGCCGATGACGGTCGCGGTGCTGGCGGCCTGCGTCGTGTCCTCGCTGACAGTGCGGCGCACCTTCGGCTACTCCTTCGCCACCTGGCGCTTCCACCTGCGCGGGGAGGCGATCCGCAGCGCTGTCGATATCGGCTGGATGCGCAGCCTGACCGTGGGGCGAATGATGCGGCGCGACATGCGGACGGTGCGGGCCGATACGCCGTTGTCTGCCTTTCGCCGCGACTTTCCGCTGGGTGCGACGCAGCGCGTCGTCGCCCTTGATGAGGATGATCGTTACGCCGGGATCGCGCTGCTGTCGGAGGCCTACGCGGATGAGGACGCCGCGCACACGGTGCGCGACATCGTGCACTACAGCGACACGATCCTGCTGCCGCAGATGACGATCAAGGAAGCGGTGGCGATGTTCGAAAACGCCGAGAGCGATGCGTTGATCGTTGTCGACAATGCCGCCGACCGGCACGTCATTGGAATGCTAACCGAACAATACGCGCTCCGCCGCTACAGTGAGGAACTGGACCGCCGCCGGCGCGAGTTGTCAGGGGAATAGGGTCGCGCTGGGCCTGGCGCCCGGTGGTATCTCTGCCGTTGTCACACTGGCGAATTCGTCCCACCCTGTCAGGAGCAGGGGGTGTGGCCAATGGAAGTCGGTGTCTTTCACGAATTCCCATCGCTCGACGGGCGCCCGGATTCGGATGCATTCCGTGAAGCCTTTGCCATCTGCGATGCCGCCGAGGACTGGGGTCTCGACGTCATGTGGCTGGCGGAGCTTCATTTCGATCCCGCCCGGTCAGTGCTGTCGGCGCCGCTATGTGTGGCGTCCGCCATCGCGGCACGGACCCGGCGCATGGCGATCGGCATCGGCGTACAGGTGCTGCCGCTGTGCAACCCGCTGCGTATCGCCGAGGAAGCGGCGACCGTCGACCAGATCAGCCAGGGACGGCTGGTGTTCGGCGTCGGCCGCAGCGGCGTGGCGAAAACCTATGAAGCCTACAATGTTCCATACGCGGAGAGCCGCGAGCGCTTTGCCGAGACGTTGGACATCATCGAACAGGCTTGGGCGCGGCCGACGATTTCGTTCTCCGGCCGGCATTTTCGCTTCCAGGACGTGACGGTCACGCCGCGGCCATTCCAGACTTCCGGCCCGCCGATCCGCGTGGCCGCGACCAGCGCCGACAGCTTCGTTGCCATCGGCAGGCGCGGCAAGCCGATCTTCCTGGCCATCCGGCACGAGGACGCGCGGATGTTCACGGCGAACATCCAGGCCTACCGCCAGGCATGGCGGGATGCCGGCCACCCCGGCAACGGCGCGGTGTATCTCCGCGCACCCGGCTACATCGCACGGACCGCCGACGCCGCGCGATCGGAAGCCGAGGCAAGCCTGATGCACTATTATCGCGCGCAGGGCGCGCTGCTGGCCGACTCCGCCGCTCGCGCCGGTGTCGACGGCGCCGACCAGCGTGCGCGCACTGCCGCTCGGCTCAACACCATTACCTACGAGGAGGCGCTGCGCGGCTCCGTACTCATCGGCACGCCACAGGACGTGGCGGACCGGCTGCTGGCGCTGCGGAACGATTTGGGGCTGGACGGAATCCTGGTGGAGCTCAATTGCGGCGGCAAAGTACCTCACGCGCAGGAAAAGGAGGCGTTGCGCCTGCTCTGCCAGGAGGTGATGCCGCGCGTGAGGTAAGCCCTGCGCCCTCGTGGCCTTGTCTCGGACCGTGCGCTGGCCGGGCTTTCGCCCACCCGGGTCACATGCTGCGGCAACCATCTGCCGTGGGCGGTGCGCAGCGATGTGCGCGACGGCTTGCTGGCTCCCCCCGTGATGGTGCGCCTGCACCAATTGGCACTCGCTTTGGGTCCGGTATCCACTAACCTGCGACGTCAACACACCATCGTCATGGTGGGCGCAGGTCGACCAGGACGGGTTAGGCCGCGGCTCGCCCAACGTTGGCGCATATGGGCTTTCGCCCGCCATGATGGTTAAGGAAGTAGGTGCGGCGCCGACAATCCTGCAGACTGCTCTATCTGAGTGCGGATGCGGCCGCCGCCGACCGCCTCGCTTATCTGGCCGCGGATTGCTGCGTCCGAGCGAATTGTCGGAAATATTGCCAGGTGGCTTCGCGCTCGGCCGGCGTCATGCGAGCGCCGCCATTCTTGGCCAGGAACGCGTTGAACGCCGCCCGGTCAGGGTCGCGGTCCGTTACATTCGCCGAGGCTTCGGCCTGCCGTCGCGCCAGCCAGTCCGCGGCCGGCTTAAAGCGCGTCCAACCAGGTTGCGCCGCCGCCAGATTGACGTGCCGCCAGGCCGGATGGTGCGGCGGCGTCAGCAACTCGGGGAATTTCTCAAAGAATGTATCCACAAACAGCACCAGGTTCCGATAGCGCTGCGCCGACATCGGCCAGTTGAAGCAGGCCAGGGTGACGCCAACCCCGACCGTCTCGATCTCTTGCCCGGCCGGCACAAGGTTCGGGTAATCCGCCGCCGTCAACTGGCCGGAGGGCAGATAGGTCTGTGCGAGCGTGGCATTCATCGGCACAGGAATGAAATGCAGGTTTGTCCCTGCGGGCGTGTTTACGAACAGCCGGACGGGCCGGCCGGCACAATAGACATTCGCGGCAATCTCACCTTTCTGCAGGCGGCTCTGGCCAATCGTCGGCTCTTCGGTACGAAAGATCGGCGACACGCCGCAGGCCTGGAACACGGCGCGCGCCGTCAGATTCGTTCCGGCTCCTTCAACGTCGATGTTGACGGGTTTGCCGTTCAGGTCTGCCAGACTGGTAATCTCCGGCCGCGCGCAGACATGCAGGTCGTTGTCGTAGAGCTTGCAGATGTAAGCAATCTTCTCGAGTTCACCGGGGTAGAGATTTGTATGCCGCGCGTAGTCCAGCACGTCGGCGGCGATCAGCGCGAGGTCAATCCCAGGCAGGCGCAGCAGATCGCCCATGTTTTGCAGCGAGCCCTTGCCGACGACCGGTATGACCCGCAGCTTGTCGGAATTCAGGACCGATGTCAGGTCGGTTGCGACGCGCATGAATGTGCCGTCGATCTCACCGCCCATAATGCCGATCGTAACCGGCGGTGGCGCGGCGTCCGCGGCCCGCGTCGTAGCCAGCAGAGCGGTGGCCGAGGCGGCAGACAGAAACGAACGGCGGCGCATATTACCTCGCTGACAGAGTGTTGGGATGCGATGGAGCCGGGTCGGCGATCAGCGCCTTGGCGCGGCCATACCAGTACTGTGCGGTCGCCTGGTCCGGTGCGATGCCGCCGATGGCGTTCTTTTGCAGAAAGGCCGGGTCGTAGAGGCGAGCCAGGGCTGTGGCTGCGCCCGGATAATCGTGCTCCGCCGCAGTCATGTAATAGCGTCGCGCGGCGGAGATATCGCGTTGCGCCTCGGCGGCCTGCCCTCGTTTGAACAATTGTGCAACCACTGCCGGCGCAAGAGGTGCCGCTTTGGGCGCGGGCGGAACGATGCGGGGTTGATCACGTGGCGGCGCCGGCGGACTGGCTGAAGGCGGTGTCAGCAAGGCCGTTTCGTTCGGCCGGGGGACGGGGGCGGCCGGCGCCGGCGCCGGGGAAAGCATAGCCGGCTTCGCAGCCACCGGATCTGGCTCCGGTGTGGCGTCCGGCACCGGTTGTGGTGGTACGCCGCGCGATCGGCTCTCGGCCGGCGCTGATGGTGGCGTCGCCTGTTGCGTCAGACCGGCCGAGTCGAATGGGACCGCGAGGCGTGGCTCGCCAAGCGCCGCGATTTCGGGCGTGGTGACCGTCGCCGGTGCGATCGAACTGGCGACAACGGGGGCGCCCGCGGCGGCTGCCGGCGCCTGCTGACGGTCCATGACAGTCCGCTGCTGCTGCAGCAGAGCTTCAAAGGCCGACAGTTGCTCGGGCGTCGCCTGCGGCAGAGCGTCGATCATGGCCATGAAGGTCTCGGCCGCGTTGTCTCCCGGTGGCGCGAAGTGGCGGCCGGCCGCGATCTCGGCTTGGGCGCGGGCGAGCAGATCGCCGAATGTGGGTTCGGCGGCGAGCGCGGCGGGCGCGGCCAGCCCGATGAATGCGGCGGCGGCCCATCGACCTAATTTATTGACCGTCATGCCGAGCCTCCCCGTCAATGCGTCGGCAATGCATCCCTGGGGGCCGTGGACTGGCGCTGCCCGGCAGGAAATTGCCGCTGAAATGGCGGCTTATATTTCTCCGCCTGAAGACAATGGAAATCTGCACCGGGCCGTCTTTGGACCCGGGTTGGGGGTTGGAAATGAGTAGCCGATCAGCAGTAGTTGTAGGCGCAACCAGCGCGCTACGCCTACATGCAACTACCTAACAAGTGCTTGAGGTGCAGAACCGCCGCGATAGCCCAACCAATTCGGTTGTTGATTATGGAGCGGACAGGCATCGCGTGGATCCGCCTCCGGCCAGGTGCACGCATGGCATCCTTGCGCTCTTTGGCGTCCCTTATGCCCTCGCCGGACCTGCTCAGCCCCCATAAGTGCTGTTTTTCGCCAACCCGCCTGCACGGCGGGGCCGTGGCGCAGCCGACCGCCGATAGCCTCTGCAAAAACAGTGCGTACTAGAATTCGATATCGAGCTCGTCGATCTGCTCTGGCTCCTTCTGTGCGGCGGTGAACCACTCCTTCATGTCCGGCCAGCGCATGATGTGGTGGCAGTACCGCTCACAGAGTTTGTCGACCTTGATGTCGTAGCTGCGGAACCTGGTGACGACTGGTGCATACATTGCATCCGCGATGGACGGCCTGTGGCCGAAAAGCCACGGCCCCTTCCAATACGTCAGGCACTCTGTCCAGATTTCGACGATCCGGTCGATATCCGCTTGCACGGCCGACCACACCTGGAATTTTGGGCGGAACAACCGCAGGTTCATCGGGCACGCTTCCCGTAAGGCGCTGAAGCCGGAATGCATCTCCCCCGAGATCGAGCGGCAGCGCGCGCGGGCGAGGCGGTCTTCCGGCAGCATGTGGGCGTCCGGGAACAACTCATTCAGGTATTCGGCGATTGCCAGCGTGTCCCAGATCATCACGTCGTCATGCATCAGCGCCGGGATGCGGATCGACGACGACTGCATCAGCAGTTCCTTGCGGGCGGTCGGATCGTCGGGATCGACGACTTTTTCCTGGACTGGCAGCCCTGCCATGCGCACCAGCAGGTGGCCGCGGAGCGACCAGGATGAGTAATTCTTGCTGCTGATGAGCAACGTAGCTTCGGCCATAGTGACAACCCTCGATCCCGCTGGCATGCTGCGATGCAATATAACAGCAGCTTTGCGGTGCTGACGAGGATTTGTGATAGCTTTACGCGAACCGAATGACGGGATTTGGCTGACGCAGCGGGCAATGCTCTATCAACTTTATCAGGCGCAGGCCGACCTGCTGTATCCCGCCCGTCAACTGGCTCGCTTCGGCGCCAGCATGGCGCGTGCCTTGGACATGGGCGAGTACACACCGGGCTTCGTCCGCCAGATCGGCGCAGCGTGCGGCGTTTTCGACGGCCTGACACTCACCCATAGCCGCCCAGCGTATAATATTCCTACCACCACGATCGGCAACAACGCCGTCGCCGTGACCGAGGAGCCTGTCTTCGACACGCCGTTCGGCACCCTGCTGCGATTCCGCAAGGACATTGACGTGGTGCAGCCTCGCGTGCTGATCGTGGCACCGATGTCGGGACACTTCGCCACGCTGCTGCGTGGCACCATCCTGGTGATGCTGCCTGACCACGACGTCTATATCACCGACTGGAAGAACGCCCGCGACGTCAAGCTGTCGGACGGCAGCTTCGACTTCGACTCCTATGTCGACCACCTCATTCAATTCATGGAGGTGCTGGGCGAAGGCAGCCACATGGTTGCGGTCTGCCAGCCCTGCGTCGCCGCGCTGGCCGCGACGGCTGTCATGGCGGAGCAGGGCAATCGCGCGCAACCTCGCAGCCTGACGCTGATGGCCGGTCCGATCGATACACGGCAGAACCCGACGCGGGTCAACGACCTGGCCAAGTCCCGGCCAATCGAGTGGTTTGAGAAGAATCTGATTGCCAGGGTTCCCTGGCGCTATCCCGGGGCATCTCGCCGGGTCTATCCCGGCTTCCTGCAGTTGACGGCGTTCATGTCGATGAATCTTGATCGCCACATGAACGCGCATATGGCGCAATTCCGCGCGCTGGCCTGCGGCGATTCGCTTGCCGCCGCCAGTCACAAGAAATTCTACGACGAATACAATGCCGTGATGGACCTGCCGGCGGAGTTCTACCTGGAGACGGTGAAGAAGGTCTTCCAGGACCACGACCTGCCGCTGGGAAAGCTCACCTGGCACGGCCAGCCGATCCGGCCGCAAGTAATTCGCCGCACGGCATTACTCACAGTTGAGGGCGAGCGCGACGACATCTGCGCGATCGGCCAGACGATGGCGGCGCTCGATCTATGTTCGGGCGTGCGGATCAGCATGAAACGGCACCATCTCCAGTCGGGCGTCGGTCATTATGGCGTGTTCAGCGGCAGTCGCTGGGCACGGGAAGTCTATCCCCGCGTACGCACCATGATTGAGATCACCAACCACTGACAGCCCGAGGCAGGCCACGAAAGCACGGCCTTCCCTTCGCCCCGGCTGCCGCGCTAGACCGCCCGCATGTCCCTTCTTGTCTTGTCCGGCGTGGTCATCCGCATGGGTGGCCGCACTTTGCTGAACGGGGCCGACCTAACGATCGACGCCGGTCGGCGGATCGGCCTCGTTGGCCGCAACGGCGCCGGTAAGTCCACCTTGCTGCGTGCGATTGCCGGGGATCTCGCCCTGGATGGCGGTGAGATGCGGCTGTCCAGCCGCGCCCGGATCGCCACGGTGCGGCAGGAGGCGCCGGAAGGCCCGCAATCGCTGCTGGACACGGTGCTGCAGGGCGATCCGGAACGGCTGTCGCTGCTGGCGGAATCCGAGACCGCCGATCCGCACCGCCTGGGCGAGATTCACGAGCGTCTGATTGCCATCGGCGCCGACAGCGCACCGGCGCGCGCTGCGACCATCCTCGCTGGTCTCGGCTTTGATGAGGCCGCGCAGGCACGGCCGGTGTCGGAATACTCCGGCGGCTGGCGCATGCGCGTTGCCCTCGCCACCGCCTTGTTTGCAAATCCCGACCTGCTGCTGCTGGACGAGCCCACCAATCACCTCGACCTGGAGGCGACGCTGTGGCTGGAAAACTGGCTTGCCCGGTTTCCCGGCGCTGCGCTGGTTGTGTCGCATGACCGCGGGCTGCTCGACCGCGCGGTGGAGGCCATTGCGCACCTTGATAAGGGCAAAATCAGCGTCACACCCGGCGGGTTCGACGAATTCGTGCGGATTCGCACGGAGCGGGCGATGCAGCAGGCGCGCGCCGCGGAACGCGTGGCGGCGGAGCGGGCGCACATCCAGTCCTTCATTGACCGCTTCCGCTACAAGGCATCCAAGGCTCGGCAGGCGCAGGCGCGTATCAAGGCGCTGGAACGCCTGCCGCAGATCGAGACGGTGATCGAGGATGCGCCGACCCGGTTTGCCTTCCCCGAACCGGCGCGTCTTGCGCCGCCGATCCTGACACTCGAACGGGTCACGATCGGCTACGGCGACACGCCTGTGCTGCGGAATATTTCACTGAGCGTCGACACCGAAGACCGGATCGCGCTGCTGGGTGCGAACGGCAATGGCAAGTCGACGCTGGCGAAACTTCTGGCTGACCGGCTTGCGCCGATGGCCGGTGAGATGCGGCGTGCGCCCCGGCTGAAGGTCGGGTATTTCGCCCAGCATCAGACCGAAGAACTGGTTCTTGGCGAGACCCCGATCGACCACATGGCGCGCGCGCTGCCGCGCGCGACGCAGACGCAGGTGCGATCCCAACTGGCCCGCTTCGGCCTTGATGCTGACCGCGCGGAGACGCCGGTGGCGAATCTGTCCGGCGGCGAAAAGGCACGACTGCTCCTGGCGCTGGCCACACGCGACGCGCCGCAGCTGCTGATTCTGGACGAGCCGACGAACCATCTCGATATCGACGCGCGCGACGCGCTGGTGAAGGCGCTGGCCGATTACCAGGGGGCGGTCCTGCTGATCACCCATGATCCGCATCTCGTCGAACTGGTCGCCGATCGGCTGTGGCTGGTGGCCGACGGTAGCGTGCGGCCATTCGATGGCGATCTCGACGATTACCGCATGCTGTTGGCGGAGCGGGCCAAGCCCCTTGCAAAGACGGAAGGTCCGTCGCGTCGTGATAATCGTCGGGAGCGGGCCGAGGTGCGGGCCGCGCTCGCACCGCTGCGGAAGCAGGCACGGGATGCGGAAGCGCTGCTCAGCAAGCTGAGTGCCGAACGCGCGCAAATCGAGGCGAAGCTTGCTGATCCGGCCCTCTATTTGTCGAGCAACAGTGCCGCTGAGATTACGGCGGCCAATGCCCGCCTGGGGGCCATTCAAAAGGCGGCGGCCGCTGCCGAGGAAGCGTGGCTGGCGGCCGAGGAGGCGCTTGAAGACGCTGCGGGATGATAGCGCGCCACAGCGATAGCGTTGCGCCGGCGCTGGTGGCAGATCCGGTCATTCACAGTGTGACGCCAAGTAACGCCGCATCTGCTTCCCACCAATTTGTCCACAACGCGTGCGATTGCATGCCGATTATTATCGCGTGCCGCGACGACGGACCGGCTGCACGGAGCGCGGACGCGGTTAAAATGTAGACGAGATGGTACGCCCTTGCCAATGTGAAGCAGATTATCGAAATGACACAAAGTTAATGAACAATTTATGTTTGGCCCGCATGTTTTCCGTGCGATTCGTCAGATGATTGATACAAGCTGGGCTAAGCGGGGCAATAACATCGCACTTTGAACATCTGGTTTGACCGGCCAAGTGTAGCGCACGTGCAGCGGGAAGCTGTGCCGGAACGTGCAGCCGGCAGTATTAGCGCCGCTCAGCCAACCGAAATTGAAATAAAGCGCAGCAACTCGTGATGTGACATTGGCTTCTCCAGCACCGTCATGACACCAAGACTGGCCGCGCGCCGCTCGATCTCGGGGTCGTGGGCGCCCGTAATCAACAACGCGGGAATATTAATGCCCAGCTCTGATAACTGGGCGATCATGTCCAACCCCTTCATTTTCGGCATATTTTGATCCACGATCAGGCAAGCCAGGCGGTCCTTCCTGGTATCTGCCAGGAACTCCGGTCCGGAACGGTATGTTGCCACCTCGTATCCCATTGCCTCGAGCAGGCCGCCAAGCACGTCGCCGACGTCATCGTCGTCGTCGATGACGGCAACGGTACTCGCTGACATTTTGGCCATGGTGGCAAATCCCCTCAAAGTGGCCAACTGGCTCGGCCGTGCGTCAATGCGGTTTACGCTACTGGGCCGCTCGGCAATCGGCAAAGCGGGAATGCAGTCGATCACTTGCTATTGTTGGCAAGCGATCGTAAATAAGGCCCCGGACTCGACGCGAATCGGCGCACCGTTTTTCCGCTATCCAGAATGGCCGGTTTGGGTCCAAACGCCAGAAAGCTGCTCAACGTTGGTATTGCGGGCAACATCGGAAAACGTCATTACGTGTTGATGTGTTCAAACGTCGGTCCAGACCCAGTGGGTCCACTTGGCGCCGAGCCGCGTGGCTGAGCGTTGCGAAGGTACTCCAACCTCTCGGTGATTGCATTGTCTGACAACACGAAACTCCGCTTCGACCCACTCGCCGGTCTTGGTCCGCGCACATCACAAAGTCAGGCCCCGCAAACGCCTGTCGGATCTGAAACAAATCCCCAGGCTGACGAAGCAGAATCGGCAATGCGCCGCGCCCTGGGGCTGCTGGGCGATGTACCGCGCCAGCGTCCGGAGGTTGAGCGGGCCGATCCGCCGCCACGTCCGATGGATCGATTTGGTGGTGGTGGTGGCGGACTGCACCGACGTCGTTTCGTACAGGATGGTGACGTACCTGTAACCGTACTGCGGCGCGAGCCCGGCCATGACGCGCCGGCGCATCGGGTCGCGCCAACCGGTTCGGCAGCGCCAACCAGCAGTCGCCTGCAACGCGTTGAAGCGCTTTATGCCGCTGAACAGGCGGCCCGTTCTCAGGCAGACCGGGCGCTACAGGAAGCGCAGGTCGCTGTGCGCGACTTGCAGACCAAGATCGGTCATGCGGAGCTGGCAAAGACGGAGGCCGTCGAGGCGCTGCGGCGGGAGCGTGATGGCATCGGCGCACTCCGCCAGGCCCTGGAGGCAGCAAGAGCCGAAGTCGTTGAAGCGAATACCAGGGTCGCGGAACTGGAGCACGCCCTTACTGCGGCCGAGGATGCACTTGCTGAGGAGCGGCAGACGCGCCGGGCGCTGGAGAAATCGTTGCGTGCTGCCGAGTCGGCGCGCGATGCAGCAGAGCAGCTGGTCCGCACGCTGTCGGAGGAGGCCGACGAACCTGCGCCGGTCCGCGTACCCGTGCGCTTTCCGGTCGCTGACGACGAGCCGGTTGTGGAGGCGCCGAGGCGCCGCGGCCGCCCGCCACGTGTCCTGCAGCCGGTGGTGCCTGAGACCGAGCCGGAGCCGGTGAAATGGTGGCTGACGCCGGCCAAGGCGGCGCCACGCCGGCGCTGAGGGTCGGCGGGAAATAACGCCAGGCTGCCGCCGCGTCTTCCGCATCATGAAGCGGTTGCGCGGCATTACGCCTTCTGTTGCCAGCCCCGTTCCGTCTGCTGCCAATATGTAACGGCGTGGCCACTGTCCCTGGCGGCCTTCCAGCGTTGTCGCGCGGCGTGTAGTGACGATTCGCTGTTGCCGTCGAATAGATCAAACACGCGGTCGAACTCCGACAACCGCTCGGTCGCCGCGTCGTGGGTCAGGAACAGGAAGCGCGCGCCGTTCAGTGCCTCGGGTTCGGTCGATAGCCAGATCGGCTGCAGGTCGGCGTCGCCGTCCGCGCTCGTGCCGTGCGGCAGCCATTCCGGTTGTTGCCACAGCGCGTCATTCAGCGCATCGCGCTCCGCCTCCGTCGGCGTCAGCACCAGCGCGCGCTGTCCCGCCGCCAGGGTGCGGGCGAGCAGGCGGGGCAACGCCTGCTCGAGGGTGGAACGCGTCAGATGATAGAAGCCGATCTCGGCCATCAGCTCTCGTAATGATCCGCCACCAGGCGGTCCAGCAGGCGCACGCCGAACGCCGTGGCGCCCTTCGGCGTGACGGGCGCATCCTTTGAACTCCAGGCCATGCCGGCAATGTCCAGATGCGCCCAGGGGCGGTTGTTGCTGACGAAACGCTGCAGGAACTGCGCTGCGGTGATCGATCCGCCAGGCCGCCCGCCGACATTCTTCATGTCGGCAATATCGGAGCGAATCTGCTTGTCGTAGGCTTCGTCGAGCGGCATCCGCCAGACGCGTTCGCCGGTCTCGCGGCCGGTATCGGACAGACGCTGCGCGAGCGTATCGTCATTGCTGAACATGCCAGCATATTCATGGCCGAGACCGATGATGATCGCGCCTGTCAGCGTCGCCAGATCGACCATGAATTTCGGGTCGAATTTCTGCTGCGCGTACCACATGACGTCGGCCAGCACGAGACGTCCTTCCGCGTCGGTATTGATTACCTCGATGGTCTGGCCGGAATAGCTGGTCACCACGTCGCCGGGACGCTGTGCCGTGCCGGACGGCATGTTTTCCACCAGGCCAATCAGCCCGACCGCGTCAACTTTCGCCTTTCGCCCGGCCAGCGCGGCCATCAGGCCGGCGACGGTGCCGGCGCCGGCCATGTCCCACTTCATGTCCTCCATGCCGCCGGCCGGTTTGATGCTGATGCCGCCGGTGTCAAAGGTCACGCCCTTGCCGATGAAGCAGACCGGCTTCTCCTTGGCGCGCCGCGAATTACCCGAGGCGCCGTTCCACTGCATCACCACCATCCGCGGCTCATTCGCGCTGCCCTGGGACACGCCCAACAGGGCGCCGAACCGTAGCTTGCTCATCTCCTTTGGGCCGAGGATCTCCACCTTGATGCCCAACTCAGCCAGCTTGCGGCATCGATCGGCCATCTCGGCCGGGCTGAGGACGTTGGCCGGCTCGCTGACGAAATCGCGCGTCAGGTACACGCCGCGGGCGATCGCCGCCAGCGGCTCCCACGCCGCTTTCGCTTTCGGCAGTTCGGCGGTTAGCAGCGCAAGCTTTGCCAGCTTCGGCTTGTCCTCCGGCTTTTCCTTTGTGCGATAACGGTCGAAACGATACGCGCGCAGCAGCGCGCCCGACGCCACTTCGGCCGCCTGTGCCCCGGTCACCGAATCGGCGGCCACTGCGACAGCTGCCTCGCGCGTCAGACCGGAGGCGATCGCACCACCGGCTTCCTCCAGCGTCCGGCGGTTCAACTCGGCTGACTTGCCGAGGCCAACGGCCAGCACGCGTGTCAGCCCGGCACCGGGTGCCAGGATCGAGCAGGTCTTGCCCTTGCCGCCTTTGAATTCCGCAACAGTAAAGGCACGCGAGATCGCACCACCGGTGGCCTCGTCCGCCTGAGCCCAAAGGCCGGACGGTTCCTCGCCTTCTGGGATCAGCAGCGCAAGCGCACCGGCTTTCGGCAGGGCCGGCTTGGCAAAGGTGACATCGAGCATGGGGGCGCATTCCTTCGGTCGATCGGCGTTGGCTCTTCTTTATCCGTCCATTGCAGCCTTTGCCATGGGCGGACAGAGCGATTATGCAGCTGTCGATGACCGAGATCTTGACACCGGACGACAGCGGCATTGCCAGGGCGGCCGACTTGCTGCGCGCCGGCGCGCTCGTCGCCTTCGGTACCGAAACGGTCTATGGGCTGGGCGCCGATGCGACCAACGCAGATGCAGTTGCGGCTATTTTTGCTGCCAAGAACCGGCCGCGTTTCAATCCGCTGATCTGCCACTATCCCGCTGCGGAAGCAGCATTCGCACACGTCGTCGCGGATGAGCACGCGCGCGTTCTTGCCGAACGTTTCTGGCCCGGGCCGCTGACACTGGTGCTACCGCGTGCAGCGGACTGCCCGGTGGCGTTGCTGACCGGGGCCGGGCTCGACACCCTGGCGGTGCGGGTGCCGGCGCATGACGTGGCGCTGGCGCTGCTGCGGCGCACCGGCCGTCCGGTGGCAGCGCCCTCGGCCAACCGCTCAGGCCACGTCAGCCCGACCACCGCGACACATGTGCTCGAGGAATTGGCTGGCCGGATCGCGGCGGTTGTCGACAGCGGCCCGAGCCGGGTGGGCGTCGAATCGACGGTGCTGGATCTCAGCGGTCCCGAGCCTGTGATGCTGCGTCCGGGTGGTGTCACGCGGGAGGCGCTGGAGGCTTGTGTTGGGCGGGTGCGCACGGCTCCGCCGCCTGCCGGCGCTGCCCCGCGTTCGCCGGGTCTGCTCGCCTCGCACTACGCGCCGTCGCGGCCGGTGCGGCTATCGGCGCTGGCGGTCGATACGAGCGACGGGTTGCTGGCCTTCGGCGCGCCGCTGCCGGGTGCCGGTGCGACGTTCCAGCTCAGTGCCAGCCAGGACATGGCCGAGGCCGCGGCGCGCCTGTTCGAAGGGCTGCGCTACCTGGACCGGGTTCCCGGCGTGCGGCGGATTGCCGTCATGCCAATCCCGGACACCGGGCTGGGCCTGGCGATCAACGACCGGCTGCTGCGGGCCGCGGCGCCGCGCTAGACCGGCAAAGCGGCATCGCACCTTGTGCAACTTGGACCGTTGGACGCAGGCGCCCTGACGCGCTATTCCACCTCTCTCCTCAGTCTTGAGAAGCAGGTGTCATGTCATCAGGTGCCACGTCAGAAGCGACCACAACATCACCGCCGAAGCCGGTACCCGCCCCACGCGACAAGGTCCTGCGCGACATGGCCGACTGCATCCGCTTCCTCTCGATGGATGCCGTCCAGCAGGCCAATAGCGGACATCCCGGCATGCCGATGGGCATGGCCGACATCGCCACCGTCCTGTTCAAGGACTTCTTCAAGTCCGATCCGTCCGATCCGCACTGGCTCGACCGCGACCGGTTCGTCGTGTCCAACGGCCACGGCTCGATGCTGCTGTACAGCCTGCTGTACCTGACCGGCTATAAGGATATGACGATCGAACAGATCGAGCATTTCCGCCAGGTTGGCTACAAGACGCCCGGCCATCCGGAATACCGCCACGCCGACGGCATCGAGACCACCACCGGCCCGCTGGGGCAGGGACTGGCGAACTCAGTCGGCATGGCGCTGGCCGAGCGGATCATGAATGCGAAGTTCGGCGACGACCTGGTCAATCACTACACCTATGCGTTCCACGGCGATGGCTGCCTGATGGAAGGCATCAGCCATGAGGCGATCTCGCTGGCGGGCCACCTCAAGCTGGGCAAGCTGATCTGGTTCTTCGACAACAATTCGATCTCCATCGACGGCGCCACCAGCCTGTCATGCTCCGATGACGAGACAATGCGGTTCCGGGCTTCCGGCTGGCATGTGCAGGAGATCGACGGCCACGACACCGATGCCATCCGCGCCGCCATCGTTGAGGCGCAGAAGGTGACGGACAAGCCGTCGATGATTTCGTGCAAGACGATCATTGGCTTCGGCTTCCCGACACGCGCCGGTACGCAAAAGGCGCACAGTGATGCGCCGGGTCCGGAGGAAATCGCCGGCGCCCGCAAGCTGCTGGGCTGGGACTCGCCGCCCTTCGTCATCCCCGACGATCTGCTGCAGCGTTGGCGCGAGATCGGCGCCAAGGGCAAGGCGCACCGCGATGCCTGGGCGCAGCGTGTGGCACAGGCGCCGGCAGAGCTGCAGAAGGAGTTCGCCCGCCGCAATAACGGCGAGCTGCCGGAGAACTGGCGGGATGCCATCGTCGCGGCCAAGAAGGCGTTCGTCGAAAGCGGCAAGCCGGCAGCCTCGCGTGCCTCGAGCGGCGCCACACTCGACCACCTGTTCGCCGCTATCCCCGAGCTGCTCGGCGGGTCCGCCGACCTGACGCCGTCGAACAACACCAAGGCGAAGGGCCAGGTCGAGATCAAGCCGGGCGAGTACGGCGGCTCCTACGTCCATTACGGCATCCGCGAGCATGGCATGGCCGCGGCGATGAACGGCATTGCCCTGCACGGCGGGCTGATCCCGTACGGCGGCACATTCATGACGTTCTCGGACTACTGCCGCCCGGCCATTCGTCTGGCGGCTATGATGGAGATTCGCACGATCTTCATCATGACGCATGATTCGATCGGCCTGGGTGAAGACGGTCCGACGCACCAGCCGATCGAGCATTTGTCGGCCCTCCGCGCCATCCCGCACCTGGCGGTGTATCGTCCGGCCGATCCGGTGGAGACGGCCGAGTGCTGGGAGTTGGTGCTGGATCGTCCGCGCCAGGCCGCGCTGCTGGCGCTGTCGCGGCAGCCGCTGCCGCTGCTGCGCACCGACGCGACTACCGAAAACCGCTGCGCCAAAGGCGCCTATGTGCTGCATGAAGCCGAGGGCGGCGCGCGCAAGGTCACGATCATCGCCACCGGCTCCGAGGTGCAGCTTGCCGTACAGGCGCGCGAGGCACTGCAGAAGGAGGGCATCCCGACCGCTGTCGTATCCATGCCGTGCCATCTTCGGTTTGAGGAGCAGGACGTTGCCTACAAGCGCGCGGTCCTTGGGCCGGACACCGGCGCGCGCGTCGGCGTCGAAGCGGGCGTGCGCATGAGCCTCGACCGCTACCTGGGCCTCAACGGCGGCTTCGTCGGCATGCATGAGTTCGGTGCGTCGGGGAAGATCGCCGACGTCTACAAGAAGTTCGGCATTACCACGGAAGCGGTGGTGCAGACGGCGAAGGACGTACTGGCGAAGGCGTCGTAGCGGCGAACGGACGCCGGCCGCGCGTGCTCACTCCACCGTCCTGGCGAAGGTCCGCCAGGACGGTGGGGGTCGGTGCGCGGGGACGCCGCTAACCCTCGAATGGATCGCGCACCATAATCGTGTCGTCGCGTTCCGGGCTGGTCGACAGCAGGGTAATCGGCGCTTCCACCAGCTCCTCAATGCGGCGCACATACTTGACCGCCTGAGCTGGCAGGTCGGCCCAGGAGCGGGCGCCGCGTGAGGACCCGGACCAGCCCTCCATCACCTCGTACTCCGGCACCGCGGCGGCCTGCGCGCCCGGCGCCGCCGGCAGATGGCGCACCAACTGCCCGTTGATCCGGTAGCCGGTGCAGATCTTCAGCTCCGACAGCCCGTCCAGCACATCCAGTTTCGTCAGCGCGATACCCTGGATGCCGGCGACCTTCACTGCCTGGCGCACCAGCGCCGCGTCAAACCAGCCGCACCGGCGGCGGCGTCCGGTGACGGTGCCGAACTCATGACCGCGGTCACCCAGCAACTGGCCGATGTTGTCGTGCAACTCGGTGGGAAAAGGGCCGGAGCCGACGCGCGTGCTGTAGGCCTTGGCGATGCCCAGCACGAAGCCGACGGTGCCCGGACCCACGCCGGCGCCGGATGCGGCGGTCGCGGCGACCGTGTTTGATGAGGTAACGAACGGATAGGTGCCGTGGTCGACGTCCAGCATCACCGCCTGGGCACCCTCGAACAGGATGCGCTTGCCGCCGCGACGGAGCTCGTCCAGCCGCTCCCACACCGGTTCGGCGAAGGGCAGGATCTGCGGCGCCAGTTCCAGGAGGCCGTCGAGAAGCGCCTGCTTCTCGAACGGCGCGACGCCAAAGCCCTGTAGCAGGGTGTTGTGGTGCAACAGCAGCTCATCCAGCTTGTGCGCCAGCGTCTCCGGCTCTGCCAGGTCGCAGACGCGGATGGCGCGGCGGGCGACCTTGTCCTCATAGGCGGGGCCGATGCCACGGCCGGTCGTGCCGATCTTGCTGGCGCCGCGAGCTTCCTCACGCGCCTTGTCGATGGCCGGGTGCAGCTTCAGGATCAGCACGGCGTTTTCCGCGATGCGCAGCGTTTCCGGTGTGACCGTCAGACCCTGCGCCCGCACGCGGGCAATCTCCGACAGCAGCGCCTCGGGGTCGACGACAACGCCGTTGCCGATGACGCCGAGTTTGCCGCGAACAAGGCCGGACGGCAGCAGAGACAGCTTGTAGGTCTCGTTCCCGACGACAAGCGTATGTCCGGCATTGTGGCCGCCCTGGAAGCGAACAACGACGTCCGCCCGGCTTGCCAGCCAGTCAACGACCTTACCCTTGCCCTCGTCGCCCCACTGGGCGCCGATCACGGCGACATTCGCCATCGTCCTGTATTCCCTATCGCGCCTTGGTGCCTCGTGAGGGTCCGTGGGCGCTTGGCTGCCGGTTGCCGGTTGCACACGCAATCGCACCCACCGGCCGGCAGCCGCGGGTGCCCAACGCCTTTAGCACAAATGCTGCGCGCGGTCCCAGTCGTCAGATCAAAGTTGTAGCTGAAGGGGGCGTAACCAGAGTGGGAGACAACTGCGCGGCAGTGACGTCAACTTGCGTCCGGGGCTACACGGGGTCCGTGGCGCCACCCCGCAGCACGTGGGAGCAGCCGAGACGCCGCGCCTCAACGCTGTCGTCGGTAACCGCGGCCAGACCGGCGACCGTGGCGTAGCCCTCGGCCCGCAACTGTCCGGCCGCGGCTGGATCGGCGCCGAACGGCACGTAGACGCGAGACCTTGGCTGCCGGGGCTCTGCCACCCGCAGGATCGAGTCCGGATACAGCGTCAGGCCGGTGGCCGGTTCGGCGTCACCACAGATGTAGCGGCCGCCGCGGCCAAGCTCTTCATGCCGCCCCGGGGCGTAAACAGTGACAGAGACGCCGGTCTCATAGCGGAAGCCGCGGAACTCCACCGGATCGACCGTCAGCCGCAGTTCCGGTGCCCTGCTCCGGATGGCCGCGACCGTCAGGGCCACGCGCTCCGCCAGGGCACCGGCCGCATTCGGCAGCTTCGCCGCTGCCAGCGCCGCCAGCGCGCGATCCGCCGGGCCAGCCGCCATCAGCAGATCGGTGAGCACGGGTGCCAGCGCGCCGCCATGGTGGGTGACGGCGGCGGCGTCCTTGCGGTCCAGCGCCCTGGCCAGCAGCACGCGCTCCTGCCCGACAATGCCGGCCTCATCGAGCAATGACGGCACCAGCATCGGCAGCGTCAGGTCGAAGCTGGCGCGGGTCAGGCCAACGGCGGCGACCGCCTCGGCGGCAACCAGCACGGTTTCGGCATCGGCTTCCGGGCTGTCGTGGCCAATCAACTCGATGCCGGCCTGCGTGACCTGACGGTCCGGAGCCAACTGGTTGCCGCGCACGCGCAGGCATTGCCCGGCGTAGGACAGGCGCAGCGGCCGTGCCGCGGCGGCCAGGCGCGTGGTGGCAATGCGCGCTACCTGCGGCGTCGTATCAGCGCGCAACCCCATCATGCGCTGGCTGTCGGGGTCCATCAGCCGAAAGGTCTGCTCCGCCACCGCGGCGCCCGATCCGGCGAGGAGGCTGTCCTCGAACTCCAGCAGCGGCGGCTTGACGCGCTGGTAGCCGAAGGACGCGAACACGCTCATCAGCGTTTCGACCGCCGAGGCTTCGGTCTCGGCGTCCGGCGGCAACAGGTCGCGCAGTCCGGCCGGCAGCAGGGCCGGGTTCGGGGGGAGGTCTTCGGTCATGACGGGCGGTGGCTAGCAGCCGCGCGAGGCGAAGGAAAGTGCGGGTTGCTACGCCTCCCCACCCGCGTGGGCGGGTGGTGTCGCGGCGGCAACCGGCGGCTGGCCCTTGCGACCCTTCCGCCACTCCTCAAACCGCTGCAACACGGCGAAGAACGATGGCACGAACAGCACCGCGAGACAGGTCGACGCCAGCATGCCGCTGAACACGGTGATACCCAGCGACCGCCGCGCGTTGGCGCCGGCGCCGGTCGCGATCACCAGCGGCAGCACGCCCAGGATGAAGGCGAACGAGGTCATCAGGATCGGCCGGAACCGCAAGCGGGAGGCCTCCATCGCCGCCTGCAGGATCGGCAGGCCGTCGATCAGGCGCTTCTCGCGCGCCACTTCCACGATCAGGATGCCGTTCTTTGCCGACAGCGCGATCAGCAGCATCAGGCCGATCTGGGTGTAGAGGTTGTTGGCTGCGCCGAACGAGGTCAGGGCAATCACCGGACCCAGCAGCGCCAGCGGCACCGCGGCAATAACGGCCAGCGGCAGGATCCAGCTCTCATACTGCCCAGCGAGGCACAGATAGACCAGCAGCACGGACAGCGCGAATACGTAGTAGAGCTGGTTGCCGGTAATCTTTTCCTGGTACGACATCGCCGTCCATTCGAACGATACATCGTCCGGCAGCACGCGCCTGGCGATCTCCTCCATCGCCGCCATCGCTTCGCCGGAGCTGAAGCCGCGCGCCGGCGCGCCGATAATCGTGGCTGACGGGTACAGGTTATACAGTGTGATCAGCGGCGGGCCGACCGACTCGCCCAGCTTCGCCACGGCGCCGATCGGCACCATCTGGTTGTCCTGGCTGCGGACGTAGAAGTTCAGCAGATCGTCCGGATTCAGGCGGAACTTCGACTCCGCCTGCACATACACCTGCAGCGACAGCCCGAACTTGTTGAACTGGTTGACGTAGGTGGAGCCGACGTAGTCGGTCAGAGCGGCAAAGATGTCGCCGACCGAAACCCGCAGCGTCTCCGCTCGCGCGCGATCGACCGTCAGGGTGACATGGGGCGCATTGACACGGAACGTGGTCAGCACGTTCTGTATCCGGGGATCAGCAGAGGCTTCCTTGACCATCTGCTGCGCCAGGCTGTTGAGCTTCTGATAGTTGAAGCTGCCGCCCAGCATCTCCAGCTGCATCTGGAAGCCGCCGGCATTGCCGATGCCCTGGATGGCGGGCGGCGGCAGCACATAGGCCTGGCCGTCGGGCAGTGATTTCAGGCCCTCGACCAGTGCCTTGTAGATGCTCAGCAGATCCTGGTCCTTGGCCTTCAGCCGTTCGCTGAACGGCTTCAGCATTACCCAGGCAGTACCGGCATTCGCCAGGTCGGCGCTGTTGTCGAGCACCGACATGCCCGCGAGGGCGATCACCTGCTGTACGCCGGGCACTTTCTCAGCCACCGTCCGGACCTGCTCCAGCGCGTTGGAGGTGCGGCCGAGCGAGGCGCCCTCGGGAAGCTGGACGGCGGCCATGACATAGCCTTGGTCGTCGATCGGAATGAAGCCGGTGGGGATGCGGGTCAGGCCATAGAAGCCGACCGCCGAAAGGCACAGCGCCAGGACAACCATGACACCGCTGTGCTTCACCATGCGGCCGATGAAAGCGACGTAGCCGCGCTCCATCGGGTCGTAGATATTGTTGAAGCCACGATAAAAGAAGTTGCGCTTTTCCGGCGGCACCGGCGTGCGCAGCCACATGGCGCACTGCGTCGGCTTCAGCGTCGCCGCGTTGACCGCGCTGATCAGCGCGGTGGCGGCGATGACCAGGGCGAACTGCGCGAACATGTTGCCGGTCAGGCCCGGAACGAACGCCGCCGGCAGGAACACCGACATCAGCACCAGGGTGATGCCGATGATCGGGCCGAACAACTCGCCCATCGCCTTGATGGCTGCCTGCGGGCCGGACATGCCCTGCTCAATGTATTTGCTGACGCCTTCGACGATGACAATGGCGTCGTCCACCACGATGCCGATGGCGAGCACGATGCCGAACAGCGTGGAGAGGTTGACGGTGAACCCGAGCGCCGCCATCGCGGCAAAGGCGCCGATGATGGTGACCGGCACGGTGGTCGCCGGCACCAGCGTCGCCCGGAAATTCTGCAGGAACACCAGGATGACGACCAGCACCAGGATGCCGGCCTGGTAGAGGGTCTTGTAGACCTCGTTGATCGAGTCGTTGACGAAGGTCGTGGTGTCATATGGGACCGAGAAGCGCAGCCCTTCCGGGAAGCGCTTCGACAGCCGTGCCATCGTCTCCTTAATCTCCTTGCCGACCTGCAAGGAGTTCGACTCCGGCGTCTGATAGATGCCGATACCGGCGGCCGGTTTACCGTTCAGGCGGAAATCCTGTGCATAGGTCTGCGCGCCCAGTTCGATGCGGCCGACATCGCGGAGATAGACCAGGCGGCCGCCCTGGTTGGTCTGATCCTTGACGACGATGCTGGCGAACTGCTCCGGCTCATTCAGTCGCGACTGGATGTCGACGGTATACTGGAACTGCGTGTCCTTCGGTGCCGGCGGCATGCCGACCTGACCGGCAGCGACATTCTGGCTCTGCTGACGGATGGCGTTGATGACATCCTTCGGGTCGAGGCCGAAATCGTACAGCTTCTGCGGATCGAGCCACACCCGCATCGAATACGTGCCGGTGCCGAACACCTTGACGCTGCCCACACCCGGCAGACGCGACAGCACGTCCGTCAGGTTGATGGTGGCGTAGTTGCTCATATACAGGCTGTCATACTTGCCGTCGGGCGAATCCAGCGTGACGATCTGCAGGATCGCCGTGTTCTTCTTCTGCACGCTGACGCCCTGCGCCTGCACCGGCTCCGGCAACTGGGCGAGCGCAAGCTGGACGCGGTTCTGCACCAGCACCTGGGCAATATTCGGGTCGGTGCCGATCTGGAACGTCACCGTCAGGCTGTAGGTGCCGTCCGAGGCGCTGGTCGACTCCATGTACAGCATACCGTCGACGCCGTTCACCTGCTGCTCGATCGGCAGCGCGATGGTGTCGATGACGGTCTGCGCGCTGGCGCCGGGGTAGCTGGCGGTGACCTGCACCGTCGGGGGGACAACGTTCGGGTATTCGGCAACCGGCAGCCGGTACAGGCTGACAGCGCCGATCAGCACCAGGACGATGGCCAGGACGTTGGCGAGGACCGGCCGCTCGATGAAGAACTTTGACAGCATGGCGCGGCTCCTAGCCGCCGCTCATCTGCGGATTCACCTTGGTGCCCGGCGAGGCGCGCCAGAGTTCGCCGGTCACGACGCGGTAGTTGGGATTTGGGCCGCTGGTAATGACGCGCTCCGCACCGATCAGTTCGCCGAGTTGGACGTAGCGCTGCTGCACGACGTTGTTCTGGTCCACCACCAGCAGGAAGCGGCCGCCCTGATCTTCCTGCAACGCTCTGTCCGGGACCAGCAGCGCGCTGCTGATCGTCTTGCCCATCGGCATGCGGATATTCACGAACATGCCGGGCAGCAGCGCTCGGTTCGGGTTGCGCATGATGCCACGCACCAGCAGTGTGCCGGTCTGGGCATCGATCTGTGGCGCGACATATTGCAGCGTGCCCTTGTGCGGGAAGCCGGTTTCATTCTGCAGCGCGGCCTCGATCGGCACACGGTGCAACTCTTCGAGCGTCAGTTGCCGCTGGTTCAGGTTGTCACGAATCTGCAACGCCTGCTGCGAGCTGATATTGGCGACCACGTAGATCGGGTCGAGCTGCGTGATCTCGGCCAGCGTGATCGGCTGGCCTTCACCGCCGACCACGTTACCGACATCGACGAGGTGCCGGCCCATCTGCCCTTCGAATGGCGCCCGTACCTCCGTATAGGATAGATTGAGCTGGGCGATGGCGATCTGGGCCTGTGCGGCGATGATATTGGCTTCGGCCGCGGCCTGTTGGAAGTTCCAGTGATCGACGTCGACCTGCGTGGCGGCGTCCTTCTTCAGCAGCGCAGTGTAGCGCTTCACTTCGGTCTTGGCATGGAACAGTGACGCCTGCTGCAATTGCAGCTGCGCCTGCGCCTGCTGAAGTTGTGCCTTGTAGAGGTCCTGCTGGATGGTGAACAGCAGGTCGCCCTTCTTCACCAGCGCGCCGTCCTCGAAATGGATCTTCTCCAGCCAGCCGTTGACGCGGGCGATCAGCTTGACCTGCGCGACGGCGGCGGCATTGCCGGTGACCGTCAGCGTGTCGCTGACACTCTGCCGCTTCGGCAACGCCACGGGAATCGTTGGTGGCGTCTGCGACTGTGAATAGGCCTCAGGCGCTGTCAGCAGGCACAGCGCCGTCACGGCAAGGATACGGGCAAACAACATCGTCATGCTCACCACTCCGGCGCCCGTATGTCGGGTCCCATGTCCGCCGGCCCCGGCAATCCCGGCGCAGCCGGCTGCGGCATGCCGGCCGGCGGTAGCAGGCTGCCCCAATCGGTCCGGTTGCGCATCTGATCGCGGATGGCGTCGTTTACGAATTCGTTGCCTTGGCGCAGCTGCCATCCACCGCCCAGCGCCCTGTAGAGCGAGACCAGGCTGGATGACAGGCTGCCGGAGGCGACGACCAGGGCATTCTGCGCCTGATACAAATTCTGCTCCGCTGTCAGCACCGTGGTGAAGTCGCGGGTGCCCAGGCGGTACTGCTCGATGGCGATGCGCAGCGCGTTGTTGGCCGCGATGACGCTCTTACGAAGCAGCTCGACCTGCTTGCGGCCTTCCAGATAGGCGCTCAGGCTGCTCTCGACTTCCTTCTGCGCCTTCAGCACCGCGTTCTGGTAGCTGAGCAGCAGCCCTTGCAGCTTGGCGTCCTGCACGCGGACATTGTTGGTGATCTGGCCGTAGTTGAGGATCGGCCAGGAAAACGACGGCCCGAATGAGAACTGGATGCCGCGCGAGGTGAACACCTCATTTAACCGGTTCGACCCGGTGCTGCCCGCAATGGTGCCGAAGGCGCCGCCGAGGACGAAGGCGGGGAACAGGTCGGCCTTGGTCAGGCCAATCTGCGCGCTTTGCGCTGCCGCAGCGAGCTCAGCCGCTCTGATATCCGGCCGGCGCCGCACCAGTTCGGCCGGGATGCCGACGGCGACCGAGGCCGGCGGCACGGGAATGGTCTTCGGCCCGGTCAGGATGGCGTCGAGCGACTGCGGCGTCATGCCTAGCAGCACGCGCAATGCGTCCTGTGACGACTGCAGCTGTGCCGTCAGTTGCGGGATCGTTGCCTCGGTCTGCGCCAGAACGTTTTCCGCCTGATAGACGTCCAGCGCGGTGGATGTGCCGCCGAGGAAACGGTCGCGCGCGATGCGCAGCGCCGCCTTCTGCTTCACCACGTTTTCCTGCGCGATGATGATCTGCTGCTGCAGCGTGCGGATGGCGACGTAGTTGGTGGCGACGTCGCCGACCAGCGTCACCAGCACGTCGTCATAGGTGGCGATGGAGGCGAGATAGGCAGCGTCGGCGGATTCTACGCCGCGGCGGAACTTGCCCCACAGATCCAGCTCCCAGTTGATCTGCGCACCGAGTGACGCGCGCCAGTAATTCGATAGTGCGTGCGTCGGGTTCGACGTCGGATCGACGCGGCTGGCCTGGTTGTAACCGACGTTCGCGCCAAGCTGCTGCGTCTGCGGGTAGAATTCGCCGATGGCGACGCCCAGTGTCGCCCGAGCTTCGAGCACGCGCGTGCCGGCGGCTTGCAGCGTCAGGTTCTGGCGGTAGGCAATATCGATCAGGCGGTCGAGTGTCGGGTCGTTGAAGACCTTCCACCACTGTTCGTAAGCCTGGTGGTCGGTTTTGACCGCCGGGTCGCCCGACTGCATCCACCGCTCCGCCAACGGCGCGTCGGGGGCGGTGAAGTCGGGACCCACTTTGCAGGCGGCCAATGGAACCAGAAGCGCCCACGCGATCGCCTTCCGGCGCCTCACGCGGCGGCCACCCGGCGCATCGCTCCATTGCGGGCGCTGTTTCGCGGCACATCCTGCACGGCCGTTCCGCCACGGCGGAACGAATCTGGCCACCATATGTTGAACATTCTCAACCGGACATAATCAGAATCCGGAGTGTCTTATTTCATTTCCTAGTGGGTTGCACCCTCCTTTTGCAGTTTTTTGTGAAGGTAGCAGCAGCGCTGCCACAGCAGCCGGTATCGGCGTCTCGCGGTCGGAGATCCGTTCCTTAGAACAACGACATTTGCCGTTCCGCCGGCTCTGTCGGTGTTCCCGGGACGGCAAACAGGCTGCAGGCAAGTTCGGCCCTGTGCTCATCAAGGCCAAACTGCCGGGTGATCCGGGCGAAGCGACGCACCAGCAGATCAGCGTAGGCGCCCTGGCCGGAAAACCGATGGTGGAAGCGCGGGTCGTTCAGATTGCCGCCTCTGGTCTCCCGGATCAGGTTCAGTACGTGCCGCGCCCGGTCGGGAAAATGCGTGTTCAACCAGGCTTCGAACATCGCGCGCAGTTCCAGTGGCAGGCGCAGCAGGATGTACCCGGCATGGCGTGCCCCGGCCCGTGCCGCCGCCTCGATGATCTTTTCCATCTCGGCGTCGTTCAGCGCCGGGATCATCGGCGCTGCCAGGACGCCGGTCGGCACCCCGGCCTGGGTGAGGTCCCGGATCGCCTGCAGGCGGCGGGCGGGGGTGGCGGCGCGCGGCTCCATCACCCGCGCCAGCCGGTTGTCGAGCGTGGTGATCGAGACGTGCACGCGGACAAGGTTGCGCCGCGCCATCGAGGATAGAATGTCGAGATCGCGCAGCACGCCGGCGGATTTGGTGACGATGCCGACCGGGTGGTTGAAGCTGTCCAGCACCTCCAGCACAGAGCGGGTCAGCTTCAGCGTTCGCTCGACCGGCTGATAGGGGTCCGTATTGGAGCCGAGTGCGAGCGTGCGAGGGACGTATCCCGGCTTGCGCAGTTCCTTGTCCAGCAGGTCGGCGACCTCGGGCTTGAAGATCAGCTTCGTCTCGAAGTCCAGCCCGGGCGAGTAGCCGAGATAGGCATGTGTCGGCCGCGCATAGCAGTAGATGCAACCATGCTCGCAGCCGCGATACGGATTGACCGCCCGGTCGAAGCCGATGTCGGGCGAGGTGTTCCAGCTTATGACCGACCGCGTCGTGTCGCGCGTCAGCGTGGTGTCGAGCCGGGGCAGATCACCGATGTCCTGCTCCAGCGTTGCCCAGCCATCGTCGAACGCGGCGTGCTCCCGCGTCTCAAAGCGGATCCGAGGGTTGGTGACGGCGCCGCGGCCCGCATGGCGCAGTTCGGGCATACGGTGAACCGGTTCGGAGTCGGGCTCGCCTGCACGGGCTAACGCGCTGACGGCGTCGCGGTCGAGATCAACGTCTCTACCGGACGACGTGTCCTGGCCTTGCAGCATGCGTGTTCTCCCTTCGTTCGATCCGATTGCTCCCATAACGATAACCGGTCGTCAAGAACATATTGGGAACTTGTGTGGATCGCTCCATGCCGCGGCGGCATGGCCGGGGGAATACGACCTTGCATCGTAGCGGTTATGGCCGATTGGCAGCGGCGAGATTGGCATGTCTCGCGTTCTCGGGGGCATGCCGCTAACGCGGTGGTTGTGGCGTGGAACGCACCTCTGGTTCGCCCTTCGCGAGGCCTACCGGCGTGCCTACTACGCGATGTGCCCCTGCCGCTGGCGCGGGCCAGCCGCGCCATGCCGAGAGCGCGGCGCGCGGGCCTGGGTCAAGGGCCTGTCCAAGCCGATGGGATGATGATGGTGATCCGGCTCCGTACGGGTAACCGCCTGTGCCGGGACGCTCTGGCGGCACCGCCCGTGGCGCCGTCCGCACAGAAAGCTTGACAACGGACCCGCCGCATCCTTTCTACGCCCCCTGTCGAGCGCGTGCCCACGCATCAGCGCCGGCCCGCCGCAGGGGTGTAGCTCAATTGGCTAGAGCGCCGGTCTCCAAAACCGGAGGCTGGGGGTTCGAGACCCTCCACCCCTGCCAGGCGCGGGCGGTCTTCCGGCTAGCGGATGTGGGTCCAGGCCGGCGACCAGCAAAGGATCTGACGGAAAGTGGCGTTTCAACCGGTCAAGTTCGTACGTGAGGTTCGCACCGAGATGGCCAGGGTCACCTGGCCCTCCCGAAAGGAGACGCTTGTGACCACCGGCCTCGTGTTCGCCATGGCCAGCATCGCGGCGCTGTTCTTCTTCGTGGTCGACCAGATCATCGGCCTCGGTGTCCGCGCGCTGTTCCAGGTGGGTATCTGAGGGGGCAACGGTCAAATGGCCAAGAACTGGTACGTCGTGCACGTCTATTCCGGGTTTGAGAAGAAGATCGCCCAGCAGATCAAGGAACAGGCTGCACAGAAGGGTCTGGCGGAACAGTTCGAGGAAGTGCTGGTCCCGTCCGAGAACGTGGTCGAGGTGAAGCGCGGCCGGAAGATCAATAGCGAGCAAAAGTTCTTCCCCGGCTACGTGCTGGTGAAGATGGACCTGACTGACGATGCCTGGCACCTGGTGAAGAATACGCCGAAGGTCACCGGCTTCCTTGGCAGCAAGACCCGGCCGACGCCGATCAGCCAGGCCGAGGCTGACCGCATCCTCAAACAGAACCAGGAAGGCGTCGACCGTCCACGCCCCGCCGTCATGTTCGAGATTGGCGAGCAGGTCCGCGTCGCCGACGGTCCGTTCACCAGCTTCAATGGCACCGTGGAAGAGGTCGACGAAGAAAAGGGCCGCCTGAAGGTCAGTGTCTCAATTTTCGGCCGCTCCACGCCGGTGGAACTCGAGTACTCACAGGTCGAGAAGGTTTAACCAGATCGAGACCTGGGTCGCGGGCACTTTTCAAAGCCCGCAGCAGCGCCCGTTCCACCAAGGCAGGCGACAAAAAGAAAGCCCCCTTTCGGGGGCTTTCTCGTCTTCAGGCCGCGTGGCTCAGGCGTGCATTGGCATGGGCGTCCGAGCCGCAGGAATACCCTCCGGATCAAGCCGGTAACCGCCGCCTTCGGTCACCAGCAGGCGCGCATTGGCCGGATCCGGCTCGATCTTCTGGCGCAGGCGATAGATATGCGTCTCCAGCGTGTGGGTGGTAACGGCTGCGTTATAACCCCATACTTCGTTCAGCAGTACCTGCCGGGCAACCGACCGACTACCGGCTCGGTATAAAAACTTGAGTATCGCGGCTTCCTTCTCGGTCAGGCGAATCCGGCGATTTTTTGCCGGTTCCTGCAACAGTTTCGCCGCCGGCCGGAACGTGTATGGCCCAATGGTGAAGACCGCATCCTCGCTGTTCTCAAAAATGCGGAGCTGCGCGCGCAGCCGGGCCAGCAGAACTGCCAGCTTGAACGGCTTGGCGATGTAGTCGTTGGCGCCCGAATCGAGGCCGCGCACCACGTCGGTCTCACCGTCCGATCCCGTCAGCATGATGATCGGCATGCGGTGTCCCTGCTTCCGCAGCCGGGCGCACAGGTCGCGCCCGTCGCCGTCCGGCAGGCCTACGTCCAGGATGATGGCATCGAACCGCGCATCCTTTTCGGCCAGCCTGGCTTCGGCTTCCTGCACCGTCGCGGCCTGTGTAGCAGTGAACTCACCATCCACGGCAAGCTGGTCAACCAGGGTCTCACGCAGGGCGTCATCGTCATCCACGATCAGGACCGGGCGTTCTGCGGACATCGCTAAGTTCCTCTTGCCAATGTTGGAGTTGGCCGCGTGTCAATGAAGCGGTACCGCCTCAATTTCGCGACTAACATAGATGTTTCCCTAGCCGGACAAAATGCGTTCACGACCTGCCCATGATCACAAGACCGCGTGCGCCCCGGTTACGGGATGAGAGCCAATCCTCTGCGGCGAGGTGGACCCTCCCCATATAGTGTGCGGGCATGACAGTCACACCGTGTTCAGGCATTTTCCCGAATGACAGCTGAAATGCGACAAAATTTGGTTTGGATTGGCCCAAAACTTTGAAACGTCCCATATCGAGGCGTTGTGATGAGGAGTGTCCGCCGGTGACCGGGAGTCTTGGGTCTGCTGAGCTTCAGCCTGTGACGGAGGAGGTCCGCGCCGCGCATGCGCTGCGCCGCGTCCACCGCGCGGCGTCGGAGCTTCGCCGCGGCGTACCCGTCATTCTATCCGCACCGTCACCGCTGCTCCTGCTCGGTGCCGAGACGGCGTCGCCGGCGACAGTGGCCGAGGTCGGCGCGCTGACGCAGGCATCTCCGGTGCTGCTGCTGTCGCCCGCACGTGCCGCCGCCATTCTGCGCGCGCCGATGCTGCCGGAGACAGAGGTGGCGGCGGTGGCGGTTGCACCATCCTTGCTGGCCGCCGGCGCCCTGCAGAAGTTGCCAGATCCGACGCTTCGCCAGCCGGCGGGGCGCGACGAGCTGCGGCCGGCACCGGTGCCGCCGGAAGCGATCGCGGCGTTCCGGCTTGCCAAGATCGCACAGATGCTGCCGGCCGTGCTGGCGGCTCCGCTTCCCTCAGACTATGGCGCCGCGGCGCACGACCTGGTCGAGGTTTCTGCGGAGGACGTGCTGGCCTATCCCGAACGTGAGGCGGCTTGTCTGAAGCTCATTACCAGCGTCGAGGTGCCGCTGACCGATGCGCCGGATAGCCGGGTGGTCGCCTTTCGCGCGGACGGATCGGCCATTGAGCATCTCGCCATTGTGATCGGGCGCCCAGAGGAGGCGTCCGCGGCCGGACAGGCACCTTTAGTGCGAATCCATTCGGAGTGCTTCACTGGCGACCTTCTGGGCAGCATGCGCTGCGACTGCGGGCCGCAACTGCGTGGCGCGATCAGCCGGATCGCCGAGGACGGCGCCGGCGTTGTGCTGTATCTGGGACAGGAAGGCAGGGGCATCGGGCTGGTCAACAAGTTGCGGGCCTATCGCCTGCAGGACCAGGGCCTCGACACGATGGACGCAAACCGGGCGCTGGGCTGGGGGGCCGATGAGCGCAGCTTCATGATCGGCGGCACCATGCTGCGGGCCATGGGCCTCACGCGCGTCCGGCTGCTGACCAATAATCCTGACAAGATTGCCGGTCTGGCAGCATGCGGGATCGAAGTCGTGGGTCGTGAAGCACACCGCTTCGAACCGAATGGCGTCAACGACGATTATCTTGCAACCAAGGCGGCCCGCTTTGGCCACATGCTGGACTAGGGCACTGGCCCTGGACCCTCCGGCCGTTCAACGTTACATGCCCTGAAGCCTCCTTTTTGCGAGATTGACGCATGACCCCTTCCGACATCGAACGATTGCAGACTTATTTGCGCAAGCTGTTTGGATCGGATCGAATCCGCGTTGTGCCACCGCCGCGGCGTGGCCAATCCATTGAACTGATCGTGTCTGATGAGACCGTCGGAACGGTGCATCAGGATACCGAAGACGGAGAGACCTCCTACTCCATCCATATCACCGTGCTGGAGGAGGATTTGCCTGCGGTGAAGGCACCACCTGCGGCAGGCCGGGCACGCCCCGCCCGTTAATGGGTCGAAGCACGCCGGCGTACGAGGGTGCGGCTGCGGCGGTGCTGTGCATCGCCGGGCGACTCCTGTGCACGCTTCAGGACCGTGAGCAGACCGTACCGTTGCCCAGGGGCCGGTCGCAGACCGGCTGACAGGCATCATGACGACGCTGCCTGCAAACGCGTTAGGACGAGAGCGGCTTGCTGTACAATGGGGAGCCGCGTTCTCCCCGCGTTGTCGTGGCGGGCTTGTTCTTGGCTCACTCACACATTCCGGAACGACCTGACGTTTCGCGGAAGCGTGGGCGACGGGCCTTCAGCCGCGATGACGATGGAGGCCTATCGCAGCCGCCCCTGACATCGTGCGACGCGGGCCAGTCCAGCGATGTGTGGGTTGGACAGGCACTTCGGCAGTCGTGACGAGGCCAGGGTCAGCGCCGCAAGCGCTTCGTCTCCAACGCGGCCGGCGCTGCCGTCGCCCTGATCAGAGCAGGAAGAATGCCATGCCGATCAGCAGGACGACGACGAAGATCAGCGCATACAGCGTGGCATTGGTGAAGCCGGTCCACATCCGCATGCGGTCCTCGGTCAGGGCCTGGAGGCCTTCGGAGTCGGCGGCCTGGGTCGTCGAGTGGTCAGCCATTGGGTTTCCTGCAGCGATGCTTCATGGTGTTGGAATGATGTGCCGGTTCTATGGCACGGCTGCCGCCCAGGGCAAGGGGTTGGCCAGCGCGGCCGTCTGTTCCGGTGCCAGACCGGCTCTCCCGCGTGCCACGGCGGCGAGAGCCGCGGGATACAGCAGATGCTCCTGCCGCAGCACCCGGGCCGCCAGCGCGTCCTCGGTGTCGCCTTCCAGTACCGGCACTGCCGCCTGGGCCAGGATAGGCCCCTCGTCCATACCCTGCGTCACCAGATGGACGGTGCAGCCGTGCAGCTTCACGCCGGCCTCGAGCGCGCGGGCATGGGTATGCAAGCCGGGGAACGCCGGCAACAGGCTGGGATGGATGTTCAGCATCCGCCCTTGCCAGGCATCGACCAGGAACGGCGTCAGCAGGCGCATATAGCCGGCGAGGCAGATGAGTTCGGCGCCCGCCTCGCGCAGCACTGCATCGAGCGCCGCTTCGTGCGCTACCCGGTCGTGTCCGAACGGGCGGTGATCGACTGCTTCCGCCCGGATGCCGGCGGCGCGGGCTGTGGCGAGACCCGGTGCCTCCGGGCGGTTCGAGGCCACCAGGACGATTCGAGCCGGATAGGCGGGGTCGGCGGCGGCGGCAATCAACGCCTCCATGTTGGAGCCGCGGCCGCTGATCAGGACGGCGACGGGCGTCTTCAAGACAGCCAGCCATCCGGCATCTGGATCTGCACCGCGGCCGCGCCGTCCGCCGCTTCAATGGTGCCGATGCGGCTGACATTTTCGCCGTGCTGCGCCAGTACCTCGGTGGCGGCATCGGCGTCTGCCACCACCAGCGCCATACCAATGCCGCAGTTGAACACGCGCAGCATCTCGCCGGCGTCGATCCCGCCGGCGCGGGCGAGCCATGCGAAGACCGGCGGCACCGGCCACGCGGCGGTCAGCGCGGCGCGGGTGCCGTGCGGCAACACCCGGGGCAGGTTGCCGGGCAGGCCGCCGCCGGTGATATGCGCCGCGGCCTTCAGCAATCCGGCCCGATGCAGTGCCAGCACGGCCGGCACATAGATCCGGGTCGGCGTCATCAGCGCGGATCCCAGGCTCTGGCCGGCCTCGAACGGGCAGGCCGCATCCCAAGCCAGGCCGCTGGCCTGCACAACGCGGCGCACCAGCGAGAAGCCGTTCGAGTGTACGCCGGCGCTGCCCAGGCCCAGGATCGCGTCGCCCGGCGCCACATCGCGCGGCAGCAGCGCGCCCCGTTCCGCCGCGCCGACAGCGAAGCCCGCCAGGTCGTAGTCGCCTTCCGCATACATGCCCGGCATCTCGGCGGTTTCGCCGCCGACCAGCGCGCAACCGGCCTCATGGCAGCCGCTGGCGATGCCGGCGATGACCTGCCTGGCCTGCCCGACACTCAGCTTGCCGGTGGCAAAGTAGTCCAGGAAGAACAGCGGTTCGGCGCCCTGCACGATCAGGTCGTTGACGCACATCGCGACAAGGTCGACGCCAACATAGTCGTGCAAGCCGGTCTCGATGGCGATCTTCAGCTTGGTGCCGACGCCGTCGGTGGTGGAAACCAGGACGGGGTCCTGGAAACCGGCGGCCTTCAGGTCAAACAGCGCGCCGAAGCCGCCGATCCCGCCCATCACACCCAGACGGTTGGTAGCTTTCGCCAATGGCTTGATCTGCTCGACCAGGGCATCGCCGGCATCGATGTCGACGCCGGCGGAGCGGTAGTCCAGCCGGTTCTGCCCCGGCTGCGACCTGGGCTGGTCGGTGGTGTTCATACTGGTCTCTCCTGGGAACGGCGCCCGAGATACGGTGCCGGTGTAGAACCACGTGGCGGTGGTTTGATGCAAACGCCGCGTCGCCGCATCATATCGAAAAGGCCGGGCCACTGCGTTAACAGCGGCGTACTGGCCGCACGCTCCGGCGAAAGGATGCCGCATCATGGTTGACGGCTCGCATGCCGATCAGAAGGCCGGCAGGGGCCTGATCAACCCGCCCAACATCGTTACCTTTGCCCGGCTCTGCGCCGTGCCGCTGGCGTTCTGGCTGGTGGTGTCGCACCACATGGCCGCCGCGTTCTGGCTGTTCCTGGCGGCCGGCGCATCGGACGCGCTCGACGGCTGGCTGGCGCGGCGCTTCGGCGGCAATGCGGTCGGCGCCGTGCTCGACCCGGTGGCGGACAAGGCACTGCTGGTGACCATGTATATCACCTTGGCGACGGTCGGCGTGCTGCCTGACTGGCTGACCGTCCTGGTGGTGTTCCGTGACGTTCTGATCGTGGGCGGGATCGCCGTTCTGACGGTGATGGGCTCTCCGGTGGCCATTCGGCCGCTCTACATTTCCAAGCTGAATACAGCCATGCAGCTGTTGCTGGTGGTTGTCGCGCTGCTGGAGGCCGGGCTCGGGATCGGGCTTCCGGGCCTCACCCTGTCTCTGGTATGGATCGTTGCGCTAACGACGCTCGCCTCCGGCGCGGCGTACGTGTTGAAGGCAGCGCGTGGAGAAATGGGTGACGCCAGCCGATCAGGATAACAGCGTCCCGGCCGAAGGCAGCAGCGGGTATCTGCCGGTTCCGCCGCCCCCGCCGCAGGCGACACGGCTGCAACGCGCGGCGCTGATCATCGGGCTGCTGATCGGCTTCTGGCTGACCCTGCAATTGTTCGGCTCCGTCCTGGCGCCATTCGTCGCTGCCGGCGTGCTGGCCTATGCGTTGGATCCGGCCATACGGTCGCTGCACCGGCTGGGCCTGTCGCGGGGCCTCGCGGCCGGACTGATGATCATTGCCGTGTTGCTGGGCGTCCTGCTGTTCGCCCTGCTGCTCTACCCGCTGGTGATCGTGCAGGTCAGCCTGCTGGTCACCCGCATCCCGCACTACGCCACGCTGGTGCAGGACTGGTCGAAGCACATGTTGAGCCACCTGCAGGAGCAGTTCGGCCCCGAGGTGGTGAACGACAAGATCCGCGACCTGGTTGCCGGGCAGGCGGGGTCGATGCTGAGCATCCTGCTGTCCACCTTCACCGGGCTCATCGGCAGCGGCTTCGCCATCTTCAACCTGCTGTCGCTGGCGGTGGTGACGCCGGTCGCCGGTTTCTACCTGCTGCGCGACTGGCCGCGCATCGTGCGGATGATCGATTCCTGGCTGCCGTACCGCTACCGCGACGTCATCCGGGCGCAGGCGCGCGAGGTGGACCGCGTGCTGTCCGCCTGGGTGCGCGGCCAGGCGCTGTGCTGCCTGTTCCTGGCGCTCTACTACGCCACCACGCTGACCATCGCCGGACTCGATCTCGGCCTGATCGTCGGGCTGATGGCCGGCGTACTGTCGTTCATCCCGTATGTCGGCACCATCACCGGCGGCGTCACCGCGATTGGCCTGGCCATGGCGACCTACACGCACTGGAGCGGCGTGCTGATGATCGTCGGCATCCTGATCGTTGGCCAGACGCTGGAAGGTTACGTCATCTATCCCCGCTTCCTCGGCGACCGGGTGGAACTGCCGGCGGTGTGGGTGATCTTCGCGCTATTCGCTGGCGGCGCCGCGTTCGGCTTTGTCGGCGTCATGCTCGCCGTGCCGGTGGCCGCGACGATCGGCGTGCTGGCCCGTTTCTGGCTGCGCCGCTACCTCGCCAGCCCGCTCTATCTCGATCCGCCCGCGACCTGATGGCGCCGCGCGAGCAGCTGCCGCTGCCGTTCCCGCATGAGCCGCTGTATGCGCCGCACGATTTCTTCCCGGCGGACTGTAACCATGCGGCGCTGGCCTGGCTGGACCGCATGCAGGACTGGCCAGACCGCCGCCTGCTGGTCTGGGGGGAGGAAGGCTGTGGCAAGACCCATCTGCTCCGTGTCTGGGCCGCCCGTACCGGGGCCGCCTGGCTGGATGGGCGCATCCTGCGCACCCCGGAGGACCTGCCGCCGTCCGGCGCCGCGGCGCTGGACGACGCCGATCTGGTAACGCCGGAAACCACCTTGTTGCACGTGTTGAACACGGCGCGCGACCGCGGCCTGTCGCTGCTGTTGACCGCGCGGCAGCCGCCGGCCCGATGGCCGGTGGCACTGCCGGACCTGGCAAGCCGTCTGCGCGCCATGGCAACGGTGGAGATCGCGCCACCGGACGACGCGTTCCTGTCGATGTTGTTTGCAATGCTGCTGGCGGATCGCCAATTGCAGGTCCCGCCTGCCGTGCAGGACTGGCTGCTGCGCCGCCTGCCGCGCACACCGGCGGCGCTGCGGGAAGCGGCGGCGAAGCTGGATCGGCTCAGCCTCGCGGGCGGCCGGCGGGTGACGCGGGCGCTGGCAAGTCGCTTGCTCCCGGCCAGCGACTCATGGGAGGATCGAGAAGTTTCCGTGACACGAGGCGCGTCCTCCTCCAAACCGATCGGGCTCCTGTAATGTCATCTGTCAGCGGCCGGCGGAGACTGACGTTAATGCGACCTTCCGATACCACCGACGTGCTGGAGCCGCCGGCAGCGGATACGCTGCGGCTGATCCCCGCCGAGTCGGTCGGGACCCGCTTCGGCCCGGACAGCCCGGATCGTTTCATCAACCGTGAACTGTCCTGGCTGGATTTCAACCAGCGCGTCATCGAGGAAGCCGAGGCCACCCGGCATCCGCTGCTGGAGCGGTTGCGCTTCCTGTCGATCAGCGCCTCCAACCTCGACGAGTTCTATTCTGTCCGCGTCGCCGCACTGATGGGCCAGTCCAAGTCAGGCGGCACGGTGACATCGGCCGACGGGCGCACCGCGGCGCAACAGCTTGCCGACATCAAGACCAGAGCAGAACGGCTGCTGGCCGACCAGCAGCGGGTGTGGCGGGAACTACGCGGCCTGATGGCGGATGCCGGCCTGGTCGTCACCGGCATCGACGGGCTGTCCGAAGGTGACCGGACCTGGCTCGATGACTGGTTCATGGAGCGCGTCTTCCCGGTGGTGACGCCGCTGGCCATTGACCCGGCGCATCCGTTCCCGTTCATCCCGAATTTCGGCCTGGTCATGGCCATGCTGCTGACGCGGGAGGAGGACGGGCTGGGCATGCGCGGCCTGCTGCCGCTGCCGGCGCAGGTCGAGCGTTTCATCCGCCTGCCCGGTGAGCACGGCGCGCCGATTCGCTTCATCCTGCTGGAAGACCTGATGGTCCTGTTCCTGGACCGTGTCTTTCCCGGCTTCCGCCTGACCGGCCAGGGCCTGTTCCGGTTGATCCGCGACACCGACGTGGAGTTCGACGAAGAGGCGGAAGACCTCGTCCGCTCCTACGAGTCCGCGCTGAAGCGCCGCCGCCGTGGTGTTGCCATCCATCTCGACCTCAGCGACACGCTGCCGGCGGATTTGCGGGACCTCGTGGTCGATGAACTGAACGCCGCGCCGGACGAAATCCATGTCGATCGCGGCCTGCTTGGCCTGACGGACCTGCGCTATCTGATCGTCGACGACCGCCACGACCTGCAATTTGCGCCGTTCACGCCGCGCTTCCCGGAGCGTATTCGCGACTTCGGCGGCGACTGCTTCGCGGCGATCAGAGCGAAGGACATCATCGTCCACCACCCGTATGAGAGCTTCGACGTGGTGGTGCAGTTCCTGCGCCAGGCGGCGGCGGATCCGGCGGTGATCGCGATCAAGCAGACGCTGTATCGCACCAGCCGCGACAGCACGATCGTCAACGCGTTGATCGAGGCGGCGGAAGCCGGCAAGTCCGTGACCGCGCTGATCGAGTTGCGCGCCCGGTTTGACGAGGAAGCCAATATCCGCATCGCCCGCCGTATGGAGGCTGCGGGCGTGCAGGTGGTCTATGGGTTCACCGAACTGAAGACTCACGCGAAACTATCGCTGGTCGTGCGTCGTGAGGCCGGCGCAATACGTTCGTACGCACATTTCGGCACCGGCAACTACCACCCGATCACCGCGCGCATCTACACCGACCTGTCCTTCTTCACCACCGACCCCGCCATGACCCGCGACGCCGCCCGGCTGTTCAACTTTATGACCGGCTATGCCCGTCCGGCCGCGATGGAGGAGCTGGGGTTCAGCCCGCTGACGACCCGCAACAAGCTGCTGGAGCTGATCCAGCAGGAGATGGACTTCGCCCGCGCCGGCAAGCCGGCGACGATCTGGCTGAAGATGAACAGCCTGACCGACAAGGCGCTGATCGACGCGCTGTACGCCGCGTCCAATGCCGGGGTGAAGGTGATGGCGGTGATCCGCGGCATCTGCTGCCTGCGGCCCGGCGTGCCCGGCCTGTCGGAACATATCCGCGTCAAGTCAATCGTCGGCCGTTTCCTGGAGCACGGGCGCATCTGCGTTTTCGGCAACGGCCATGCGCTGCCGAGCCGGCATGCGCAGGTGTTTATCAGTTCTGCTGATTGGATGGAGCGGAACATGGATTGGCGCGTGGAGACCCTGGTGCCGATCCATAATCCGACGGTGCATGCCCAGGTGCTGGATCAGATCATGGTGATCAACCTCAAAGACTCGCTGCAGTCCTGGGAGTTGAATGCCGATGGTGCGTGGCGCCGGGTGGCGCCTGGGCGTAAGCCGGTGTCCGCGCATGACTACTTCATGACCAACCCCTCGCTGTCCGGACGAGGGTCGGCGCTGCACGGACCGCTGGTGGCACCGCCCGTGCCCGTCGGCATTGTCCATGGCGGCGGCGTGCGGAAGCAGGACAGGGTAAACCAGGACTGAGGTATGGATTTGGCGGCTGCAATGCTTCCTCCCTCGCATGAGCTTCCTCGCTGCGGGGTCGTCGATCTGGGATCAAACTCCGTCCGTCTCGTGGTCTATGAGGGCCACTCCCGCAACCCGATGCCGATCTTCAATGAGAAGGCGGTGCTGCGCCTGGGCCGCGGGCTGGATGCGACCGGGCGGCTGAATGAGGACGGCGTAGCGCAGGCGCTGACGGTGATGCACCGCTACTATGCGGTGGCCCGCGCCATGGGCGCCGACCCGTTCGAGGTCCTGGCAACCGCGGCGGTGCGCGATGCCGCCAACGGCAAGGCCTTCATCGAGACGTTGCAGAGCCGGATGCCCGGCGTGCCGATCCACATCCTGTCCGGCACCGAGGAGGCGGCCTACGCCGCCGACGGCATGCTGTGCGGCATCCCGACGGCGGACGGGTTGCTGGCCGATATCGGCGGCGGCTCCCTGGAACTGGTGCGCCTGGAGCGTGGCACGCGCGGGCCGGGCCAGACGCTGCGCCTCGGCGTGATCCGGCTGGCCGAGCGGTCCAACGGCGACACGCTGAAGGCGCGCGCCCTGGCTGAGGCCGACCTGCGCACCGTACCCTGGCTCGGCGCGGCGGCCGGCACCGACTTGTATCTCGTCGGCGGCGCCTTCCGGGCCCTGGCGCGCATCCATATCGCGCAGAGCGGCTATCCGCTGGCGATGGTGCACCACTACACCGTGCCGCGTGACGACGCGCGGGAGCTCGCCGGACTGATCGCCACCGCGCCGCGCAAGACACTGGAGAAACTGCCGGCGGCGCCGCGCCGGCGGATCGATGACCTGCCGTTCGCCGCGGTGGTGCTGCGGCGGCTGCTGCAACTGGCCGCGCCGCGCCGCGTGGTGTTCAGTGCCAGCGGCTTGCGGGAGGGCTGGTTCATGCGCCGCATGCCACCGGAAATCCGGTTGCAGGACCCGTTGATGGCGGCCGCGCGGGAGATGGCGGTGCGCTTCGGCCGCGATACCACCCTGCCGCCGGCGCTGCTGGCCTGGACCGCGCCGCTGTTTGCCAATGAAAGCGTGGACTGGCTGCGCCTGCGGGAGGCAGCGTGCTGGATGTCGGATATCGGCAGCCACGACCATCCGGAATTCCGGGCGGAGCAGGCTTTCCTGCGCGTGCTGCGCCAGCCCGGAATCGGGCTTGATCACCACGCGCGGGCCTACCTCGCGCTGGCGACCGCGCTGCGTTACGAGGTCGATATCGATGCCGCGTTCCTGCGCCCGGCTCGCACGCTGCTGGATGCAGGCACGGTGGTTCGCGCCGAGATCCTGGGCGTCGCGTTGCGCCTGGCCTACACGCTGTCGGCCGGCACACGGGACCTGCTGCTTGGCACGCGGCTGCGCGTGCAGGGCGGGCAACTGACGCTGCTGCTGCGGGAAAACAGCGGCGTGTTCGCCGGGGAGAGCGTGATCCGGCGGCTCGGCCGCCTCGCGCAGGTCATGGGGCTGGAGGCGAAGGCGCAGTCCGACATGGCCGAGGCGGCGGAATGATCCGCCTCGCCCTGCCGCAGGAGGCCTCGGCGGTGCGCGATCTGGTGCGGGCGGCGTATCAGCACTACGTGCCGCGCATCGGGCGTGAGCCGATGCCGATGACCGACGATTACGGGCAGCGGATCGCCGACGGGCAGTGCTGGGTGCTGATCGACGACGCGGCGCTGGCCGGCGTGCTGGTGCTGGAGGAGCAGGAGGACTGCTTCATGCTGGAGAACATCGCCGTGGCGCCGGACCGGCAGGGGCAGGGCCTGGGACGCGTGCTGCTGGATTTCGCCGAGACGCAGGCCTACCGCGCCGGGTGGGACGCGATCACGCTGTATACCAATGTGAAGATGACCGAGAACATTGCGATCTATCGCGCGCGCGGGTACGAGGAGCGCGAGCGGCGCGGGGAGCACGGGTTCGAGCGGGTGTATATGGTGAAGCCGCTGGTGGCTTGAGGGTCGGGGGGCTGGGGCGTCGTCGCGAGCGGTCTGCTGTCGGCGGCGGATATGTGCGCGGTCGGAATCCGGCTGAAAATGACGCAGCGATGTTCCCAGCAGCAATTCACGTGCCGGCTGCGGCGGTCGTCGGCGTCGGGCCGGACCGCGGCAGCCATGGTGTGGTTTCGGCAAGGTTGTCTGTCTGAAGTTGGCGACGGCGAGGCGCCTGGAGGCCAGCGTCGGGCAATCACCGCTAAATATGCAGCCTATGCATGATAAAGGACGTTATCATGCGTGAGTGAGCCCGGCTTGGGGACTAGCGGCCGTCTCGCCAAGGCAAGAGACGGTGCCTCTCGCGCACTGATGACAAGCACCCAAGAGTGTTCGATACTGACGCAGACAGAATTGAGGTACGGGCAGCATCAGGCATGTTCGTCGAATCCACGAAAGCAGTAAGGTCTATGCGGTTCGTATTGGTTGTCCTTGGCTTTTTTATAATCGGACCGTTCAACTGTGCTATGGCGCAAATGCCAAATGGCTGTGCGAATATAGGCCGTTCGGTACAGTCAAATCAGCAGATTACGATTACATTTAAGAATAGTACGCGAGAACCACTTAATGTGTTCTGGGTGAATTTTACGGGAGGACTTCAGTCGTATAAACAACTTGCTCCCAAGCAGCAGTATGTTCAACCTACATACCGTGGCCATACATGGATTATAAAGGACGCTAGCGGAATGTGTGTACGTGCACTGACCGCATCTACGAGCGGCTTAGTGGAAATAAGCAGCAACATACAGCTTGAGATTATGGCGTCCCCAGCTGGCTTTGCCCAAGGACCTTCGCTTGGGCACGCATTCATGTGCATCGAGATGCTGCTTAATCAGGGGATAAAAGAGGACTGTTTCGGATTCTATCCAAAAAACGGTGGTACCGAACTTGCCGTTGGTGGACCGGGCGTAGTTAACAATGAATTCGATAAAAATCCCGTGCGATTCTCTAACATAATAGCCTCGGGGAAGTGGCCTCTCTCAATAAATCTTAGAGCTTCCATCCTAGCGGCGATCAATAACTATGATACCGGTCACTACGCTCTCACTGATGCAAATTGCATAGATTTCATTGATGCCATCGCTCGAATAGCTGGTCTTAAAACGCCGTCTAGGTCCCCGCTCCAAACGCCAGCTAAGTATGTACAAGGATTAGTCCAAATGAATCCGAATTAATCTCATAGTACGCGGGATAACTCGCTGACGCAACGTGCGAGATCAAGAACTCATGAAGATCCTTCGGTGACTTTCCATAAACGGGCGTTATGCGGCTTCGATCATCTAATACGCGCAAGGATCGCGGAGACAACGCCCCAACACCTACACGCTCCGCGCAACCCACTTGAACGGCTAAAGCATACCCGCAGCGATCCACGACCACCATCAGGCAGCAGCCGATCACACCCCCTGCCGCACCCGCGGAACCACCTCCCGCGCGATCATCTCGATCGTCTCCACCGCCAGGCTCTCCGGCATGCCGGCCCACTCCGTGCTCATCACCAGGTGATTCACTCCGAGCCGCCGGTGCAGCGCCACGATCTGCTCCGCCACCTCATCCGGCGACCCGATCAGGAACCGGTCGCCGATCAGGCTGGCGAAATCCTGCCCCAGGCCCTTGTCGTCCTGCGGCATATCCTGCCCCCACGCCTGATACGCGGCATACTTGGCACCGAGATACGGCGCGCAGAGCCGGATCGCCTCCTCCTGTGTCTTCGCCACGAACACCTCGCGCCGCATCGGCATTTCCGCCGGGAACGGCTTGCCGGCGGCATCCAGCGCGCGCCGATAGAGCGTCATCTGCCGCTCCAGCGCCGGGATCTCCACCGCGGGGCCGATATACCAGCAATCACCGAGCCGCGCCGCGCGCTCGACTGCCGCGTCGGCATTGGCGCCGACCCAGATCGGCGGATGCGGGCGCTGCAGCGGCTTGGGCAGGCACGACGCCGCATCCAACTCGAAATACGGCGTCTTCATCGACACTTTTTCTTCCGTCCACAGCCGGCGGACCGCGATCAGGTTGGCCTCGAACCGCCGGACCCGTTGCGCCCGCGGCACGCCGAACGCCTTGAACTCTACATCGCGATAGCCGAGGCCGACGCCCAGGATGATCTTGCCGCGCGACAGCACATCCAGCGTGGCGAACTCCTCGGCCACGTGCAGCGGCGACATCAGGGGCAGCAGCAGCACCCCGGCGTTCAGCCGCAGCCGCGGCGCCTCGGCCGTGAAGCGCGCCAGCATGGGAACCAGCTGCAGCATCTGGAACGGATGCGCGCTGTAATGCGCCGTCTTGGTAACGGAGTCGAAGCCAAGCTGGTCGGCCAGGCGGACGAAGTTCAGCGTCTCGTCGAGCCGGCGGGAGATGTCCTCGCCCTGCTCCGCCTGCGCGCGCACGACCAGGCCAAACTGGAATTGCTGTGCCATATCCTGGATGTCCTCCTGCCGGGGACGATGACACAGAGCAGCCGGCCTGTCGCCGTGGCCAGCCGCGACGATGCCGCGCGGGCTGACAGGACAGCTTCCGTCAAACGCCAAAGATCTTCGTGTAGCGCCGTTTGATCTCGTCGGCCTGCTTCGCCATGTCGTCCGGTTCCACGAACAGCAGCTTGATCTTCGACAGCGGCATCCAGCCTGCCGGTTCGGTGACACCCGGATCGAAGGTGCGCACGCCGTTGGCGACGCCGATCGCCTGGCACTCCGGCGACACCAGGTAGTGCATGAACAGCCGAGCGGCGGCCGGCCGCTGGGAGCGCTGCATGACCACGCTGGCGGCGGTGATGATCGGCACGCCCTCGGGCGGATAAACCAGCACCAGCGGCGCGCCGTCCATGATCAGGCGGTTCGCGGTGTTCTCCGATCCGTCGGCCATGACCGCGCGCTCGCCCTGCGCCGTCCGCATCGGCGGGTCGGTTGCCGATTGCACCTGCAGCACGCCCTGCTTCGCCAGTTTTTCATAGAATTCCCAGCCCAGCAGGCGGCTCAGCGCCAGTGTCTCGGTGCTGATGGCGCCGGAATAGCCGGGATGTGCCTTCACCAGCTTGTTCTTCCATTTCGGGTCCAGCAGGTCGGTCCACGATTTCGGCGCGTCCTCCGCCTTGACCAGGCGGCTATTGTAGCCTGGCAGCACCAGTGTGAACCGGTGCACGATGTACCGCCCGTCCGCGCCGATCGCCTGTGCCGGCCATTTCGTCACCTCCGCCGGGATGAACGGCGCCAGCCAGCCATTGGCGCTCCAGGACACGGTGTGGCCGACATCGGACGTGCTCGCTACGTCGACTTCGGCGACGTTTGACGCATACTCCTGCGCGATCCGCTGGTAGATGCGCTCCGCGCCGGAGCGTTCCAGCTGCACGGTCATTCCGTATCTGGCTTCAAACCCCTTCGCCATTTTCGTTGCCACCACCAGATCGTCCGAGGTGTACCAGACGATCTTGCCTTCCTTCCTGGCCGCCGCCTCCAGGTCCGGCGTCAGCGCCTGTGGTTCCGGACGCTGTGCCCTCGCGGCGGGGGCGAGGGCGGCGCCCGTCAGGATGGTGCCGGCAGATGCGGCAAGGACGGCGCGTCGTGTCGAATCCATGGCGTTCCTCCGGTCGCGGCTGGTTCCTGCGGCGGCCTGGCCGCTTCTGGCGCAGGCCGGTCTCATGCGACCGTAGCAGAACCGGCTAGGTCCGGCATCGGCCCATCCTGCCCCGCACCGCCCCAGCCGGCGGGCTGCCACTCTTCGCCGCAGGCGAGCCAGAGCTGCTGGGCAACCGACCGCGCCACTGGCGCTCACCGGTCCAGTGCCGGATGAGCACCATCGCACCGCCGCAGCCGATACATCACTTTAACGACGCGCCCCTGCAGCGCGTTGCCAGCCGCTGCGAGGCCTCGTTGTCAGTCGCTGCTGCCGCCGGGGTTTTGCAGCTTCCGCATGGCGTCATCCACTGCCTTCTTCATGCTCAGCGTGTCGGCGCCCTGCCGCGGCGGAAACTCCTGCAGGCTTTGCAGCATGCTGGCGATGAACGGCCCGGCCGCGGTCGGCGCCCATAACTTTTCGGCAAAGAACCGGCGGCCGATATAGCCCCACTCATGCGACAGCGGATCCATCTTCTCCATCGGATCCATCAGCAGGTTGAACAGGAACGGCACGCTTGGAAACGACTTCGCGTCGAACCAAAGACCATTCGGCTTAATGCCGATATGCATCTTCCAGCCATCCACGCGCACCGCCATCAGATCGGTTTCGTCGAAGTAAAACACCTCGCGGCGCGCCGATTTCGCTGACTTGCCGGTCCAGTAGTCGAGGTTGTTGTAGCCGTCGAGATGCGCCTTGTAGGCCGTGCCGTTCAGATCGGTGCCGGCCAGCAGTTTCTGCTTCAGATCGGGCAGCCCGGCGGCTGCCGCGAGGGTCGCAAATACATCCTCATGCGTCTGGACACCGTTGGCGTCGGAGCGCGGCGCGATTCGACCCGGCCATTTCACCAGGAAGGGGACGCGCATGCCGCCCTCCCAGGTGGTGCCCTTTTCGCCACGGAAAGGCGCGTAGCCGCCGTCCGGCCACATCATCAGCTCGTTGCCGTTATCCGTGGTGTAGATGACAATGGTGTTGTCGGCGATGCCCAGGTCTTTCAGCTTCTGCAGCAGCGTGCCGACCTGCTCATCGTGTTCCAGCATCTTGGCGCGGGCGACGTCACTCTCCGCTCGCCCCTCATCCACCGCCTGTTGCACATATTTCCGCGGCGAGTGGGACCAGATGTGGATCGCCGTGGTGTTGAACCAGATAAACATCGGCTTCTTGGTCTTTGCCGTCCGCTCCATCCAGTCGAGCGTCGCCGTCAGGACCTCACCGTCAAATGTCTCCATCCGCTTGCGGGTCAGCGGGCCGGTGTTCTCGATGCGCTGCTTGCCCACACGGCCGAACTTCGGATCGACGGTCGGATCGTCCACATCCGTCGCCCAGCTATGCAGCACGCCGCGCGGTCCGACCCTGTCCTTGTAGGCCGGGTTCTTCTGGCCGGGGTAGTCGAGTTGTTCCGGCTCCTCCTCGGCGTTCAGGTGATACAAATTGCCGAACCACTCGTCGAAGCCATGCATCGTGGGCAGGAATTCGTTGCGGTCGCCAAGGTGGTTCTTGCCGAACTGGCCGGTGGCGTAGCCGGCGGATTTCAGCACCTCGGCCAGTGTCGGGTCCTCCTTCTGGATACCGCGGGCAGAGCCGGGGATGCCGATCGTTGTCATTCCCGTGCGGACCGGCAGCTGGCCGGTGATCAGCGCCGCCCGCCCGGCCGTGCAGCTTGGCTGGCCATAATGGTCGGTAAACAGCATGCCTTCATTGGCGATGCTGTCGATGTTTGGCGTCCGGCCCATCATGCCGTGCGTGTAGGCGCCGACATTCCACATGCCGATGTCGTCACCCATGATGATCAGGATGTTGGGTTTCCCGGTCTGCGCAATCGCTGGCGCCGTGGCGCCTAACGTACATACAAGCGCTGCAAGCAGAAAACGAAACACCGGCATTAGCTCCTCCCCAGCCGCGGGTCCGCGGCAAGTCTAGGCGAGCAGGTCGCATGCAAATGTCCGTAGGTTGACACTTCACAACATGTTTTCCACGCTTTTGCCATGGACAAGGCTGTCTGTGCCCGCATCGTTTCCGCAACCGGATGGCTGTCGCAGCAGCCCGAGGCATTTCGGACCGAAATCGTCCGCCGTTCGCATCTGCGGCGGTTCGAGGCTGGCGAGACGCTGTACCTCGCGGGTGACCCGCCGGGCGGCGTTTTCGGCCTTGCTGATGGCGTCCTGACCATCGCGCTGCGCAACGGCCGCGTGGCAACCGTCAAGCGTCCAGGCTATTGGATCGGCGAGACCGCCGCGATGCGGCGGCAGCGCCGCACTGTGACGCTGGCGGCGGCGACCAGAGCGCACACGCTCTACCTGCCGTTGTCCGAGTTCGAGCGGATGATCGCCGATGCCGAGACCTGCCGGCGTTTCGCCAGTCTGAGCCTGCAGCACCTCGACGAGGCATTGGAGATCATCGCCTGCCTGATGGCGCCGGACGCCGTGGGGCGCGTCGCCGGCCGGCTGCTGGCCCTCACGGACGCGCAGTCGATCGGCGAGGGCACAGCGATGCGGCTGACGCAGCGGGACCTGGCGGATATGTGCGGCATCAGCCGCCAGACCGCCAACCGGGTGCTGATCGACCTCGGGGAACGGCAGGTTCTGGCGACGCGCTACGGCACCGTGACCATCCTGGACGCTCGGACGCTGCGCATACTGGCGGGCGAGGTGGGGTAGCTTGCCATTGTCGCGCGTCCTGCGCCGATCCGGCCGGTCCTGGCGATGTCGTTGCCGCGCCGGGGCGCCGTGACGGCGTACGCGTGCGGTGGCACCGGTTCAGTGCGGACGCCAACCATCAAGCCGCCGAACTTCGCCCGCCTGCTTCCCCCCGCTGCCACCGCCCGATACGCTGCACCATCCGCGACAGGGGAGCGCGTTCGCCATGGCATCCTTCGACACGATCATCCGCAACGGCACCGTCGTCACCGCCATTGACAGCACGCAGTGCGACGTTGCCATCCGCGACGGCCGCATCGCGGCCCTCGGCAGCAATTTGGGCAGCGCGACGCGGGAGATCGACGCCTCCGGCAAGCTGGTGCTGCCCGGCGGCGTCGACAGCCATTGCCATATCGAGCAGCCTCGGCCGGACGGCAGCTGGAACGCCGACAATTTCGACAGCGCCACCACCTCGGCGGCGTTCGGCGGCACCACCTGCGTGATCTGCTTCTCGCCCCAGTTCAAGGGCCATGGGATCGCCGAACGGGCCGAGGACTACCATGCCCGCGCCCGCAAGTCGGTGATCGACTACACGTTCCACATCATCATCACCGATCCGAGCGCCAAGGTGATCGAGGAGGAACTGCCGCCGCTGGTGGCAGCGGGGCATCGGTCGATCAAGTTCTTCATGACCTACGATCCCAGCTTCCTGACCGATGGCGAGGTGCTGACCGTGCTCGCCGCCGCCCG
>JAFEFW010000620.1 GCA_018240405.1 Pseudomonadota bacterium | reverse complement strand
TGCCCGGCAGCGTGGTGACGATGGATCGCTGTGCGGTTTCATACGCATCGACTCCATCCTGGTAGACCGCACTGTTCTCATAGCCAGCATAGGTCGTACCATCGTCCAGCTGCACCGGCATGCCGAGGCCGGAGCGCATGCGCACCAGATGGTCCAGCGTGATCAGCCGGTGGATCGCCCGCGGATCTTTCCAGAGCGGCGCCGGCGCGGGATCGTGCATTGAGCGCAGCCAACCCTCCTGGATCAGGCGGCCGATGACGGTACAGGTGATCGCCTTGGTCATCGACCAGCTTGGCGTGGCTCGGTCCGGAGCGCCGAATCCGCTGTAGCGCTCGAACAGCACGCGGTCCGGGCGGGCGATCAGGACTCCATATGTGCCCGGGGAGCCGGCGAAGTAGGCATCGACTGCAGCGGCAAGCTCAGGCGGCGCCGCAGGCGACGCGCCAACGTCATCGCCAAGCGGCCACGCCTTGCCGGCGTTCGGATAGGACCGAGCGACCGGTGCCGGGTCGAACCGGGGCGCCGCGTTCGGGCCGAGCAGGATACTGCCGAAGCCGGGCCGGGTCAGCGCCTGGCCGATCACCGGCGTACTAAAGGCGGGATCGTCCCACCGTACGATCGCCCGCCGATCCGCTGTATCGGTGGTAATGCTGATCCGCCCCTCTGCGAAGGCGGCGCGCGTTTCCGGCTGCAGGTCATAGCTGTCCGGCTGCTCGTCCAGGCCGCCCGGGACCGGCGCCACACGCAGGCGGAAGTGCCGGTCAGCCGTGGCCCGGTCCAGGCCGGTGACGAACATCATGTCGGCATAACGTTTGGCAGCGAAGTTCACCGTCCGCTGGCGCCGCGCCGCCGCTGACGCGTCATAGACCAGCGGATCAACCGGCCCCCTGCCGAACGGTCGCGGCGACGCGTCGAAGATGCCCTCGACCCAGGGCTTCTGCCTCATTGCGCCGCCACGGCAACCGGTTCGGTGGCCGGCTGGCTGAAGAAACGGTTCCGCATTCCTTTCTGGTTCTCGTACAGCGAGCCCTGCTTTGTCGCCGGGGGCAGCGGCATACGCACCGGCGCCGGCGACAGCCGAGGCTCACGCGGCTGACCGGCCACCATCAGTGCATTGAACTTCTCGATGCCACCTGGGAAGCCGAGCAGCGGCCAGGCATCGGCGGCACGGAATTGGAACAGCAGCAGGCGGCGGTCGTGGTCGGACAGGTTCGGTGCGGAGCCATGCACCGCGCGCACATGGTGGACGGTAATGGAGCCGGCCTTGCCGAGCAGCGGCACCGCCTTGCTGTAGTCGACGTCGCGGTTGGTCGGGTCCATGGCGCCGCAGAACACGCCTTCGGCGTGGTGGTCATAGGTCGGGCCGCGATGGCTGCCAGGGATGACCATCAGCGGGCCGTTCTCCATCGCCATGTCGTCGAACATGACGCCGACGGCGGCGAGGTCATCGTTGGTGTGCGGGTAGAACGCCCAGTCCTGGTGCCATTCGACCGGCGCGCCGAAACCGGCGCATTTCATGTTCAGCTTCGCTGTATCGAAGCGGATATCCGGTCCCCACAGCGACTGCAGCACGGCAATGATCTTCGGATGCCGGGTCAGCGCGGCATAGGCCGGATCATGCAAGTGCGCAGCCTTGATGCGGCGGACGCGCGGGTTCTCCGGCGTGTGGCTGTCTTCCAGATCGTAAATCTCGGTGTGGCCGGTGACGCCACGGGCACGCTCGACGAATCCGTCGGTGACGTCGCGCAGGCGCTGCACCTCCTCCCGTGTGAGGACATCCGGCACGACGATGGCGCCGATCTCATTGTATTCGTCGATCTGAGCCTGGGTCAGCATGGGTTCCTCCGTCCCGTTTGGCCAAAGCGTATACGAGGGGCGACGGGGCGAACAGTCCGCGAGGTGGGCGCCCAGAAGCGGGCTGCGGCGGAGCGGTCGCGCTGCACTGCAGCAGAACGCTTCTTGTCATTGATTTACGTCAACGCTCAGACGCAACGACTCGTCTAAGCGCTGCCGCTCCACTCACCGCTGTTACGACGGCAAGCCGTGCCGCCGGACGCCGGGGACACAAGCATGACGCGTTTGGTCGAGCATCCAACACGCCGTCGCCGCGCACCATGCGCAGGCCTCGTCAACCCGCCTTGTGCCCCATCAGGTTTTCAAGACGCCCCCTCACGTCCGCAAAAGGATGGATTTCATGACTGACAGCCACGCGCCTCTCACGATGTTCGATGAGGCTGCGATCAGCGCGGCCGAACTGCACCGGAAACCCTATGACTACTGCTATGTCGAGCAGGCGATTCCGCTGCACTACAAGGAAGAGGTGCTGGCCGACGCCCCTGTCATTCCGGACCGCGGCAGCTATGGTTTGCCCGATCTGAAGCGCGGCCCCCGCTTCGACGCCGTCATCCAGGAACTGTTGAGCGACCGGTTCCGCCACCTGGTGGAAGAAAAATTCGACATCGACCTGAGCAAACGTCCGCCCTGCATCGTGATGATGGGCAATACGTCGGGTAACTACAATGAGGGTTACTCACATCCCGACAGCAAACACAAGATCATCACCGTGCTAGTCGGCTTCTCCCGCGAATGGCCATATGAGCGTGGCAAGCTACGCGTGCTGAACAGCAACGACCGCAATGACTATGCGTTCGAATACGCACCGGAATTTGGCCGCATGCTGATGTTCCGCGTCTGCGACCACTCTTGGCACGGCTTCCTGCCGCAGAAGGGCCAGCGCATGAGTCTGCAGCTGTGCTACGTCGATTCCGAGGCGTACGTGCAGAAGGAGTATCTCCGCCACAGCGTCAGCGCCTATGCCAAGTCGGTGCCGTTCCTGCGCAAGATCATCGACATGGCGCCCCGCCGGATGCCGGGGGCGCGGTGATGCGCTACCCGCCGGAAGTCTCAGCCGATAAGGTTGCCGACCAGTTCTGCGCCGCGCTGCGCAACTGCGAGGTGTCCGACGTGCCGTACCGGACCTGGAAGATGAAGGATGTCTATCCCGAGGAGCTGTGCACGGGCATCCTGACGCTGCCCATCTGCCCGGCCTTCCTGGGCGACACCGACGGCACACGTGGCACGTACAATGACTATCGGACGTTCTTCAATCCGGAGCTGCGCGGGAAATTCCAGGCCTGTGAGGCGCTGTGCGACGCGCTGCAGCGCCCCGCCACCGCTCGGCTGCTCGCCGACACGCTGAATACCGATGTCGAGGGCAGCTACCTGCGCATGGAGTACATCCAGGATATCGACGGAAGCTGGCTCGAGCCGCACTGCGATATCTACGAGAAGATCTTCTCCATGGTGATCTACCTGTTCTACGGGCCAGACTCCGTGGAGTGGGGCACCGATATCTACGATGACCAGAAGCGGTGGATTGGGCGGTCTCCCGGGGACTTCAACTCGGCCACGATCTTCATTGCGGGACCGAACACCTGGCACGGGTTCGAGAAGCGGAAGATCGTCGGTGTCCGACGGCTGATGGAGATCAACTACGTCCGCCCGAACTGGCGCCGGCGGGAGCAGCTTTCGTTTCCCAACCGGCCGATCAGCGTAAGATAGGGTGGACGGCGCCGGCACTTGCCGGCGCCGTCCATTACTTTTCCGTCATGGCGGGCGATGGGCCGGGGTGGTATTTGCCCTCGCCTAGTCCTCCTTATACCCGTACTCCGGCACACCTTGCTCGGCGCCGTAATACCGGTACGGCAGGAACTTTCCGGACATGCTGATCCGCACCCGATCGCCCTTCGGATTGGGCTCCCGCTCCATCGCGATATCGAAGTCGATGGCCGACATGATTCCGTCGCCGAACTCCTCCTCGATCAGCGCCTTCCACGCCGGGCCGTTGACCATCACCATCTCATAGAAACGATAGATCAGCGGATCCGTCGGCGGCATGGGCGTGCCGGTGCCGCGGTACGGCACTTCGTTCAGCATCCTCTCCTCAACCTCGCTTAGTCCGAACAGCACCGCCGCCTTCTTCGCCAACGGCTTGACCAGTTTCATCTGTCCGAGCAGAGCGCCGACAACAAGGACTTCGGACATGCCACCGATCTCGGTGGTAATGTGCTTCCAGGTCCAGCCCTTCTCGCGCTTGATGTCGAGAATCTTCTCAGTCAGTTCCTCACGCTTCATCTCTTGATCCTCCTTATGAAAATGCAGGGTCAGGCCACCTTGCGGGCGCCGGCGACAGGGGACGGTCCGGCGACTGGCCGCACCACCGGCGGACGGCGGCGGTCGTGGTCGGCGGGGACGCCATCGCGGAACGTCTTCGACCGCGCGACCAGAAAATCGATCAGGTGGTTGCGGACTGCATAGAAGTCTGGATGGTGGTGCATCTCGGTTCGCTGGCGGTCGCGCGGCAGCGGGTTCTCGACAATCTCGGCGATCATTGCCTGCGGGCCGTTGGTCATCAGCACGATACGGTCGGCAAGGTAGATCGCCTCATCGACGTCATGTGTGATCATAAAGCCGGTCTGCCCCGTCTCCAGGCAGATCCGCCGCACCTCGTCCTGCAACGTGCCCCGCGTCAGCGCATCCAGCGCCGAAAAGGGTTCGTCCATCAGCATGATCTTCGGCTCGATCGACAGGGCCCGGGCGATGCCGACGCGCTGCTTCATGCCACCGGACAGTTCCGATGGTTTCTTATGCTCCGATCCTTTCAGCCCGACCTTCTCGATAAACCGCAGGGCATGATCCGTGACCTTTGCCTTCGGCCAGTCACGGTGCCTGGCCGCCACGGCATAGGCGACGTTCCCCAACGCCGTCCGCCAAGGCAGCAGCGAGTGTCCCTGAAAGATCACCGCCCGATCGAGCGACGGGCCGTCAATCGCTCGGCCGTCCACGATCACGGCGCCATCATCCGGCGCATCGAGCCCGGCCAGGATGTTGAGCACCGTCGTCTTGCCGCAGCCGGAATGGCCGATAATGCAGGCAAATTCGCCTTTCGCCATGGAGAACCACAGATCCTCGAACACCGTGGTGACGCCGCCGCCGGTGGCCGGATAGCGGCGCGCAATGCCTTCGATCGAAATGAACCGGTCGGTCATGGCATCAGTCCGGATAGGTGACGGCGCGCTGCAAGCGCGCCAGGGTCTGGTCCAGCAGCATGCCCATCACACCGATCACCGTGATGGCGACAATGACATTGGTGATCGACAGGTTGTTCCACTCGTTCCAGACGAAATAGCCGATGCCGGTGCCGCCAACGAGCATCTCGGCAGCAACGATCACCAGCCAGGCGATGCCGATGGAGATGCGCATGCCCGTCAGGATCGTCGGAGCGGCGGCCGGCAGGATGATGGTGAAGGCGCGCTTCAGCGGCCCCACTTCCAGCGTGCGCGCCACGTTCACCCACTCCCGGCGCACCGCCGACACGCCGAAGGCCGTGTTCAGCAGCATCGGCCACACCGAGCAGATGAAAATAACGAACACGGCGGAGACGCTGGAATCCTTGATCGTATAGAGCGCCAGCGGCATCCACGCCAGCGGCGAGATCGGCTTCAGCACCTGGATGAACGGATCGAGTGCCTTCGACATCAGTGGCGACAAGCCGATCAGAAAGCCCAGCGGCACCGCAACGAGCACGGCCAGCAGATAGCCGGTCAGCACACGGGCAAGCGAAAATGCCAGTTGGATTCCCAGGCCCTTGTCGTTCGGCCCCTTGTTGTAGAACGGGTCCTTCAGGTGTCCCCAGATGGTCTGCGCGACATCCAGCGGACCGGGCATCGGCGACTTGCCCTGCGTTACCTGCTGGCCCATCAGCTTGGCGTATTCCGGATCGATGTTCGCCGCGGCCCCGCCGGCGCCCGATTGCGTGGCCAGATGCCATACCGCCACGAATGCTGCGAAGATCAGCACCGACAGCAGCATCGCTCTGAGGTTGAGGGACACGGCCACGACGCCCTGCTCTCAGGACCGCTTGATGGCAAAGCTTTTCAGGTAGTCGTCCGGCTTCGACGCGTCGAACGGCTTGCCCATAACGACAATGGTCTTGGATGACGGCGACGGCGGCGTGAAGCCAGCTTCCTTCATCAGTTTCGTCGTGTCGGTTTCCAGAAACACCTGTTTCGCAACGGCGGCGTAGTCGATGTCCGTCTTGATCTGCCCCCAGCGCTTCATCTGCGTCAGAATCCAGACCGCGAACTGATCGTACGGAAACGGATCGAAGTCGATCCGCTTCGGATCGCGCTGCACCGAACCAAGGCCGTCGGCATAGGTGCCGGTCAGCACCTGCTCCACCACCGTCAGGGGCTGGTTCAGGTAGTTGGCCGGCGCAATGGCTTCCGCGATTGCCTTGCGGTTCTCTGCTTTCGCAGCATAGGCCGTGGCATCGATGATGGACTTGAGCAGCGCCGCGTAACTGTTCGGCGTTGTCGTGACGAACTCCCTCGACGCTGCAAAGGCGCAGCATGGATGCCCGTCCCAGATCTGTTTCGACAGCAGATGGATGAAGCCGACGCCGTCGAACACCGCGCGCTGGTTCACCGGGTCCGGCGCGAGGAACCCGTCGATGTTGTCAGCGCGCAGGTTTGCAACCATCTCCGGCGGCGGCACGGCACGGATCTGCACATCAGCATCCGGATCGACGCCATTCTCCGCCAGGTAGTAGCGCAGCAGGTAGTTGTGCATCGAGTAGTCGAAGGGCACGGCAAACTTGAAGCCCTTCCATGATTTCGGGTCGCGTTTGTCCTTGTGCTTCATCGCCAGGGTAATAGCCTGGCCGTTGATGTTCTCGATGGCCGGGATCGTGTACGGCACCGGGTTGGAGCCGACTCCAAGCGAGATCGCCAGCGGCATGGGCGACAGCATGTGGGCGGCGTCGTATTCCTTGTTCAGTGTCTTGTCGCGGATCACCGCCCAGCCCGCGGTCTTGATCACCTCCACGTTCAGCCCGTGCTTTGCGTAGAAGCCCATGGGCGCAGCCATGATGATCGGCGTGGCGCAGGTAATCGGGATGAAGCCGACCTTGAGGTCCTTCTTTTCCGGCGCCGCCTGGGCAAAGGCCTCGGTTGCCGCGCCAAGTGGCAGGATTGCGGAAATGGCAGCCAGCGCTGTGGATGCCCCGACCTGCTTCAGAAACAGGCGGCGCTGGGCGTCCTGCGGAAACAGGGCCCGGATGACCGCGGTCTCGACGACACGACCATAGTTGTCTTCGTCGGAGGCCGGCGTATCGACGGCATCGTGCTCCGCCTGACTGGCGTGCTGGCCGCAGGGGCACCCGCGGTGCAGGCGTCGGGTGCGATCGAAAGGGTTCTTGAACGGGGCCACGCGCTTCTTCTCCGGTAGGAGGAACGATGTCGTTTACCTGTGGTAAGCAAGCGACGGGCCAAGACGCAGCGCGACGGTCCTCCGCCAATCCCCCGGCCAAGCGTATTGACGAAATATCGTGAATCATGATATTTCGTTATGATGTTACGGTTTTTCGTCAATCCGGCGTGTTGACCGCCGCCTCGCCCGCCCATGTGTTCGACTGCCTCGCCGACGCGGTGCTCGCCGTGGACGTCCGGTCGGGCCGTATTCAGGACGCCAACCACGAGGCAAACCGCCTGCTGGCAGGCGGAGCCGAGGGCCTGGCCGGCCGCTCGATCATTTCCCTGTTTCCGAACCAGGCCGCGGCATTGACCGTGTTCACCGACGCTGTGCTGGACCAGGGCCGCTACTGGACGCGAAGCCTGACCCCGCTCTGCGCAGACGGCAATCAGCCCCATGTAGAAATCGCCGGAACGCGGCTCGGCCGGGATACCGGCCCGGCCATCCTGCTGACGCTCTACGACCTCGATGCCCGCCACCGCCGCGATCTCGACGCCGAAGCCGAGGATTATATCCGCGGCGGCCTTGCCGAGTGGCGGCGCACCGAACGGCTGTTCCAGGAGATCGAGCGCGGCAGCCAACTGATCCTACGTGCCGCCGGAGAGGGCATCTTCGGCGTCAACGCAGACGGCCGCACCACCTTCGTCAATCCCGCCGCCGAGGCCATGCTCGGCTGGAATCCCGGCGAGCTGATCGGGCGCAACATGCACGCCGCTGTGCATCACCACCGCCCCGACGGCAGTCCCTATCCGCACGCCGAGTGCCCGATCTACGCGGCATTCCGCGATGGCACGGTGCATACCGTCGAAAACGAGATGTTCTTCCGCAAGGACGGCAGCAGCTTCTGGGTCGAATACACCTCGACGCCAATCCGCGACCGGGGCCGCCTGATCGGCGCCGTCATCATCTTCCGCGATATCACCCAGCGGCGCGAAGCGGAGGAGCGCCTGCGTGCCGCACTGGCCGAGGTGGACAGCCTGCGCGAACGCCTGCAGCAGGAAAACGCCTACCTGCAGGAGGAAATCCGGCTGGAGCGCAACTACGACGGCGTCATCGGGCGCTCCGCCGCGATACGAAAAGTGCTGAGCCAGGTCGAACTCGTGGCGCGCACTGATGCGGCGGTTCTGGTATCGGGCGAATCGGGCACCGGCAAGGAGCTGATCGCCACCGCCATCCATGAGGCCAGTGAACGGCGGCACCGGCCGCTGATCCGCGTCAACTGCGCAGCGATCCCGCGCGAGTTGTTTGAAAGCGAGTTCTTCGGCCACGTGAAGGGTGCGTTCACCGGCGCACTGCGCGACCGCATCGGCCGTTTTGAACTGGCCGACGGCGGCACCCTGTTCCTCGATGAGGTCGGCGAGATTCCACTGGAACTGCAGGGCAAGCTGCTGCGCGTGCTACAGGAGGGACAGTTCGAGCGCCTGGGCGAGGAGCGCACCCGCCACGTCGATGTCCGCATCGTTGCCGCAACAAACCGCGACCTGCGGCGCGAGGTGCGCGAAGGACGCTTCCGCGAGGATCTGTATTTCCGCCTCGACGTCTTTCCCATCGTCTCGGTGCCGTTGCGCGAGCGGCCGGAAGATATCCCGCCGTTGGCACTGCACTTCCTCGACGCCGCGCGGCGCAAACTGCGCACGCAGGACCTGACGCTGAGCGAGGGCGATGTTGCTCGACTGACCGCCTACGACTGGCCCGGTAACGTCCGGGAACTGCAAAACGTGATCGAGCGGGCGGCGATCCTGGCGCGGAACGGACGGCTGTTCATCGACCTCCCGGATGGAAGGCGCGCGCCACCACTGCCCCCGCGACCGGCTGAGGCCGGGCCGCTGATGACCGAGGCGGAACGGCGGGAGCGCGACCGAACAGCCATTCGGGCAGCACTGGAACGTGCCGGGGGGAAGGTCAGCGGCCCCGGCGGCGCCGCAGAACTACTGGGCGTGAAACCGACGACGCTGGCATCACGGATCAAGGCGCTGGGAATCCGCTGACGGCCGCCAGTCAGGGGCACAGTTTCCGCGCGCAGTTCCGTCATGTCTGGTGCAGGTGGAAACTCAACCATGAAGATTCCGCATCGTTGCAACATTACAGCCGGATGCCACGTGAGCTCCGGCACGTCATCACATGCTACGACGGGAGCGGTTCAGAGCGTCCGCCTCCACGCCGGGACCTATAGTGGCTAAAGTCCCACCGACGACGCTTCAGCAGGTTTATTCGCGAGACCACCTGTGAAGTATTACATATGGATCGATCGTACCGCGTGCTACGGATCTCCACTCGAATAACCTGATAAGCACCAAGTAATTCTGAGGACGGGGAGACCGCAACATGCCAAACGCCGAGGACATCCGGTGGTTCAAGGAGCAATTCCAGGACCGCATCCGCGCAGCGACCAAAAATACCCCTTTCGACACCGACATGATCGCGGCCATCGCCTGCCAGGAGACAGGCGAGGTGTGGCCGATCCTGCGCCGGGCTGGACTGCCGGTGAACCAGATCCTGGCGCTGTGCGTCGGCGACACGCTTGATGCCGACAGGGGCCGCTCGGCGTTCCCGCAGACCAAGACCGATCTGCTGTCCAAACCGCGCGGCCAGATCATGTTCGACATCGCCCGACAGGCGCTCGTCGACATGGCCAAGCATGTCAAGAGTTACAAGGCCGCAGCGGCCATGCCGAACAAATTCTGCCACGGGTTCGGCATGTTCCAGCGCGACCTGCAGTTCTTCGTGGACGATCCCGATTACTTCCTGGACCGGCGCTATGAAGACTTCGACGATACGCTGGCTCACTGTCTTGCGGAGCTGAAGCGAGGCCTGCGGAAGCTCAAACTCGAGAACCGGAGCCAGATATCCGACTTCGAGTTTGCCTGCGTGGCGATCGCGTACAACACCGGCGGTTTCGATCCCAAGCGAGGACTCAAGCAGGGCTTCAAGAACGATGTCGGCCGCTTCTATGGTGAGGAGGTATTCGGCTTCGTTCACCTGTCGCGCACCGTGGAAGTTGCTGGAGCGACGCCGGCGATCCCACCGCCGGCCGACAACCAGGCGCCCTTGCCGCCACCGAAAGCCATCGAGGGCGACGCCGACTTCCGTGTCGCCATCGAAGACTCGATGCTGCGCCTGCGCAGCGAGCCGAAGATCAGCAATCCGCCCACGAAGAACGTTATCGGCCATCTTGCAGACGGGCAGCTTGTGAAGTCAGTCACGGGCACGCCGGTCAACGAGGCATGGCTTGAGGTGCAGGCAAGCCTCTCCGGCGGGGTGATGCGTGGGTTCGCCTCGACAAAATTCCTTGTGCCACTGACGCGCCCGGCGCCAATCCCTCTGGAAACGCCGGTAGCCGCACCGTCGATCACCACCGACGCGACGCCTGTCGTAGCGATGCCTGCAGCCGCCGGACCGTCGATCCCGGCCGTGTTTATGCCCCGCAAAGGCAATGCGTTGACACCGCGGTCGGCGCCGGCCGGTGCTCATTCGCTTAATGAACCCAGCCAGCCGACCCGCAGCGGCGGCACGCCGGCCGAACTCGTGGTAAGTATTGTGAAGATCATTGACTGGCTGGGCGTGGACCGTCCTGAGCACCAGCGATACCAGCCGCGGAACGGTCTGACCTTCTGCAACATTTACGCTCACGACTTCTGCTTCCTGGCCGGCGTCTATTTGCCCCGCGTGTGGTGGAGTTCGCGGGCATTGCTCGATATCGCTGCAGGGAAGCAGGTGGCGCCGCTCCTGGGCGATACAATCAATGAGGTGCGGGCCAACGACCTGTTCCGTTGGCTGCGGGACTTCGGCCCCTCCTTTGGGTGGCGTCGCGGGGTGTCGCTGGATGAACTGCAGCAGGCGGCTGACCTGGGAGCAATTGCCATTATCGTGGCGCGCCGTAAGGAGGATGGCCGCTCAGGTCACATCGTTATTGTTATTCCTGAAATGAACGACGACCAGGCGCGACGGAATTCGTCTGGCGCAGTGATCGCACCACTTCAGAGCCAGGCCGGCGCCATCAACTTTGCCCGCGGGACCGGCCAGCTCGATTGGTTCAAGAACGTACAGTTCGCCGAATCGGCCTTCTGGATTCATCCGTAACGAGAGGCTCGTATCCGCCACCGGAGGCGGCTTATCGCTTCCGGTGGTGCCACTTTGGCAGGCCACGATGGAGGCGGTCCTATCTGTCAATAGCAGCGCGGCTGCGAGCGCGGCCAGATCGCAATGCCGGCCACTAACCATCAGGTCAGAACAAGCAGGGACTACCCGCCCCGCGCCGCCTTCGTCATCGCCACCAATTCCCGCCGCACATCGCCGGCGTCCTTCACGGGGCCTGTCCAGGGGATGCGCACGACGCGTTCCTCCAGCGCCATATCGAACCCATCGACGTCCGCCGTCACCATGCGCCACGGCCCATCGGCCGCACCGGCAGCCCGGGCGATCAAGGCTATCGCGTCGGCGTGATCCTGATTGCAATGGGAAAGAATGCCGGCCTCGGACGCAGCAACTGCCGCCACGGCGTCAGGGTCCGGCAGCAGGTCCCGGGCCGCGATGCGATGGGCCCGTGCGAAACCGCCGACATAAAGGCCCGCCGCCGGCTTGATCCGCCAGATGCCGAAATCGCCGAAATCGGCGTACAGTGACGCATAGGGGTGCACCGCCAGAAACCGCGCCTTCAACGCCGGCTCCGCCACCTGTTCCGCCACGCCGGTCACCGTCAGCCGCGGCGCCGTCTGCGGGTTGGCTCCAGCCGCCGGACCGCTCACCAGCAGTGAGCAGCGCGGATCAGCGACCAGATGCCGGGTATGCTCCGACAGCGACGACAGCAGCAGCAGCACCGACAGGTCCGGCGCACAGGCCGGCGTTACCAGGGACGCAAAAGGCTGACCCTTGGCGCTCGTCGCCAGCGTGGCTGACCGCGCCGCCCGCAACAGGCGCCGGGCCTCAACCGCCGGGTCGAAACCGTCCTCCGCCATCGCCAGGTCACTCCTTCTCCGAATCCGCCACAATCATCCCGCATTCGCGTTGTCTATGTTAGAGAGGACAACAGTCGAACCGCCCCCGCGCAACGACAAGGAGCGTGCGATGAAGCAGACCATTGCCCTGGTTGACGACGACCGCAACATCCTGACCAGCGTGCAGATGACGCTGGAGCAGGAAGGCTTCAACGTCCGCACCTTCACGGACGGCGAAAGCGCGTTGCAGGGCCTGACCGCCAAGCCGGTCGACCTCGCCGTGCTGGACATCAAGATGCCGCGCATGGACGGCATGGAACTGCTGCAGCGCCTGCGCCAGCGCTCCACCATGCCAGTGATCTTTCTCACCTCGAAGGATGAGGAGGTGGATGAGCTGATGGGTCTCCGCATGGGCGCCGATGACTACATCACCAAGCCGTTCAGCCAGCGTCTGCTGATCGAGCGCATCCGTTCCCTGCTGCGGCGGAATGAGGCGAGCAAGGCCGAGGCGTCCGGCGCCACGCCCGGCGGTGTCATGGTGCGCGGCGACCTGGTGCTGGATGAGACTAAGCACCAGTGCACCTGGCGCGGCCAGAACATCCAACTCACCGTGACTGAGTTCCTGCTCGTCAAGGCCCTCGCCGCTCGGCCGGGCATGGTGAAGAGCCGCGATCAGCTGATCGACGCGGCGTATGGCGAGAACATCTACGTCGACGACCGCACCATCGACAGCCACATCAAGCGCATCCGCAAGAAGTTCCGCGTCGGGACGGAGGAGTTCACTCAGATCGAGACGCTGTACGGCATCGGCTACCGCTACAAGGAGCAGTGATAGCCACAGGAGCGTTGATTGCCAGACGGCTCCCGCCCGATCGGCCGGCACTACGCGCCAGCTGAGGCACAGCGCTTCCGCCAGCGCTGGGTGTCGCCGCTACTGCGGCGCATCCTCATGGTCAATGCGCTGCCGCTGGCCTTGCTGGTGGTGGCGCTGCTGTATCTCGACCAGTACCAGAACGGCCTGCTGGAAGCGCAGGTCGCCGCGCTACGGGAGCAGGCGCGCGTGTTTGCGGGGGCGTTAGGTGAAAGCGCGGTGTCGACCGGCGATCCGGATAATCCGAAACTGGTACAGGTCGTCGCGTCCTCCCTGCTGCGCCGCCTGACCGAACCCACGCCGGATGCCGACGCCAAGCTGTACGGCCCGGACGGCACCATCCTCGCGGACTCGCGGCTGCGGCCGGGACGCGATGGGCAGGAGACGCGGGAACCGCTGCCACCACCCATCACCCACGGCACCTTCGTCGCCGCCGTCGGCAAAATCTATGACGCTATCCTGTCATTCCTGCCGCATAGCGGGCCGTCGACGCCGATAGACCTCAACCCGGCCGCCGGCGGTACGGACTGGCAGCCAAATGTGAAGGAGGAGCTGCGGCTGCAAAGTGCTGGCGAAAGCAACCAGACACCGCCCTATATCCGCCGCACCCGCGACAACCGCCTGCTGGTAACGGTCGCCGTACCGGTCGAACGCGACAAGCACACAGTTGGCATCATCTCGCTGACGCGGGAGGCGCGGGAGGTCGACGAAAGCCTCTTTACCGTCCGCATCTCAATCCTGGCCCTGTTCGGCATGGCGCTGGCGCTGACCGTGCTGCTGTCCTGGTATCTGTCACTCACCATCGCCCGCCCCATTCTGCGCCTTGCTGTCGCCGCCGCCGACATGCGGGAGGGGAAGGGTCGTTCGGGAAGCGTGCCACCCTCGCTGCTGACCCGCCGGGATGAAATTGGCGCCCTGGCCTCGGCCTTGTCGGACTCGGCGGCGGCGCTATGGGAGCGGATGGACGCGATCGAGCGCTTCGCAGCTGATGTTGCGCATGAAATCAAGAACCCGCTGTCATCAATTCGCTCCGCCATCGAAACCCTCCGCCGCATCGAGGATCCCGCCCGACAGCGCCAGTTGCTGACGATTATTGCCGAGGACGTGATGCGGCTGGACCGGCTGATCACCGACGTCAGCGATGCGTCACGACTGGACGCGGAACTGTCGCGCGTTTCGGCGCAGGCGGTGGATGTGGTGCCAATCCTGCGCACGCTGCAGGAACTGGATGAGGCAACGCGCCAGCACGAGGCTGATCCGCGGCTGGAGGTTATTGCACCCCCGGCCGGGATGGTGGTGTGGGCGGTGGAGGATCGCCTGGTGCAGGTGCTGCGCAACCTGATTGGGAATGCGCAGTCCTTCAGCCCTCCCGGAGGCCGTATTACTGTGCGGGTACGCGAGGCGAACGGCATGGCTGAATTGTCGGTAGAGGACGAAGGGCCGGGCGTTCCAGACGCGAATTTGGAGCATATCTTTGACCGTTTCTACTCGGAGCGGCCGAGCGGCGAACGCTTCGGGAGCCATTCCGGTCTGGGGTTGTCGATCAGCCGACAGATAATAGAGGCGCTGCGCGGGCAGATTTCGGCGGAGAACCGGCGCGACAGCAATGGCTCGATCCTCGGCGCACGGTTCATCGTCCGCCTGCCGCTGGCATGATGTCTGCGTTGTACTGATTGGCTCCGGTGCGAAGGCGAGCAAGCGGATGCCGGGTCCGCCTGAGTTCCGGACCCAGAGCCGCGCCAATCAAGACCAGTAAGTACACCTGACACGGAACGCCTGTCGCCCAAAGCGGGCGCACGCCCGCTGAGCGGGATGAACTCCTGACCTAATCCGACCGGAGCCAGCCCACGACTTCATGTCGGGCACATTATCGTGCGGATTAAACATTCGACGGAATTCCATGTTTAACTCCTGCCCGGTCTCTAACACCATGGGAGGCACCCATGCCGTTTGATGGACTTAACTACCTCGCTCCCGCCACCAAGCCCTCCATGTGGACGCGGCTAACAAACTACGTGATGGGTGTCCCGCCCGTTGCGAAATCTGTGCCCGCACATCTGTTTCAGCCGGTACCGGCAACGCAGCCGGACGCGCTGACCTTGCAGGTGCTGACCATCGGCAGGGCGCTGATTGAGGATCGCAAGGACTGGGTCCAGCGTCGCTACGAAACGCGTGACGGTCGCCGTTGCGCTGTGGGCGCGCTGCGCGGCGCCGCTCGTATGCTGAACGTCCCGACCACGCAGTCGGGCGCCAATGCCGTGTTGCTGTCCGTCGCTATGGGGCGCGGGTTCAACGACATCGAGAGCATGAACGACAACTCGACGCACCGGCAGGTGCTGTCAGCGTTCGACGACGCAATCACCCGGGCCTCACGCCACGCATAGCGCGGCGCCACCGGGTGGGCGGAGACTAGGCCGGCCTGTACCAGGCCGGAGTCCGCTTTTCCTTGAAGGCGCTGGTGCCTTCCCGCCCTTCCGGCGAGTGACGCTGCGTCCAGCCTTCGTGCGCCAGTAGTGACACCTGCCGGTCATCCAGCAGCAGCCCGTTGGCGCCGAGAAAGCTGCGCTTGGTCATGGCTATGGCAGTCGGGCCACCCAGGAAGATCGCGTCCAGCACCTGCGCGAGTCGCGACTCCATTTGGTCGGCCGGCACCACTTCGTGGATCAAACCGATCCGCGCTGCTTCCTGCGCATCAAAGCGCTCGCCGGTCAGCGCATAGCGGCGCGTGTGTCGCAGGCCGATGGCGTTGATCATGTGGGTGGAGATCGGCGTCGGCGCCACACCGACGCGAATTTCAGTAATACCGAACTGCGAGTCCGGCGTCGCGAACACCACGTCGGTGCAGCAGGCAATACCGACGCCGCCGCCGAAGCAGGCGCCATGGATCAGCGCGATCGTCGGCTTGGGCAACTCATTCAACAACTGCATCGCCTTGGTCGTGGCGACCGATGCCGCGTAGTTCTCCGGTGGCGGGTAGGCGGCCACCTCATTCAGCCAGCGAATATCCGCCCCGGCCTGGAAGTGCTTCCCGGCGCCGCGGATGACCAGGCAGCGCACAGCCGGATCGGCCGCGAGCTTCGGCAGCCCGTCGATCAGCGCGTCCAGCATCGCCGCATTGTAGGCATTGCCGACTTCAGGGCGATTGAGTGTGGCGGTCGCAACACCGCGGGCATCGATTTCGAGCAGTACAGGCGGCTGGGACATGACGTCTCCTGTCGGTTCGGTCCTCAATGGTACTCCAGAGTGCAATGCGCTCTGGTGGATGCAACAGGCAAGAACAGCCGGCCGCGGCCTGATCCTCAGCCGCCAGCGGGAAATTTGCCCAGGTCGGTGTTTCCGCCGCACACCAGGATGCCGACACGGGCACCGGCCGGCGGACGAAAGCGGCCCGATATCAGCGCCGCGGTCGCAGTCGCGCCACCGGGTTCGGTGACGATCCGGAAACGGTCCCATAGCAGCGCTTGCGCCTGCCGGATTGCGGCATCCGAGACGAGCACGGCCTCGTCCACATACCGCTGCGCCAACGGGAACATCTCAGCGCCAACCTGTCGCGCGCCCAGGCTGTCGGCAGCATAGCCGCCGACCGGGGCGGGCACCGGCTGGCCGGCGCGCAGCGCGTCGTGCAGTGCCGGGCAGCCTTCCGGCTCGACGCTGACCACACGGGCACTACCGGCGTACCACGCGGCCACGCCCCCGATGAGCCCGCCGCCGCCCGTGGCCACCAGAATGTGCGTCAGATCCGGCACGTCGGTTTCGAATTCCCGTCCGGCCGTGCCTTGTCCCGCGAGCACGTCAGCGTGATCGTACGCGTGCACTTCCATCGCCCCGGTCTCTTGCTGGCGAGCCTGACACGCAGCCAGCGCCTCGGCGTAGGCAGTGCCCGTGCGGATGACCCGCGCACCATAACCGGCGATGCGTGATACCTTCGCCTGTGGGGTGGTTTCCGGCACGAAAATCTCGGCGTTGAACCCCAGGGCGCGGGCGGCATAGGCGACGGCAGCGCCGTGGTTGCCGCCCGATGCGGTGATGACGCCGGCAGACGGCGCCGGCTCGCTCAGCATGCGGTTGAAGGCACCACGCGGCTTGAAGCTGCCGGTATGCTGAGTCAGTTCCAGTTTCAAGGCGACCGGCAGGTCCGCCCCGTCGCCCAATCCCAGGTCAGATCCGGTGACGCAAAGCACTGGCGTATGCCGGACATAGGTTTGAATGCGGGCAGCGGCTTCTGCGATGGACTGGCGATCAATCATGACAAAGGGACGCTTGCACGCTCTCCAAGGTTTCGACAAGCTACGCCGGTTTCCCGCCTCGCGAGATCGAAGCACATCTATGAGCCAGCGGCGCATGCACGGCAGCTGCGTGTCCAGGAACGGCGAAGCGGTTCTGCTTGTCGGCCCTGCCGGGGCCGGCAAATCAGACCTCGTGCTGCGCCTGCTAGCGCGCGGCTTTGAACTCGTTGCGGACGATCAGGTGGAGATCGACAACGGCATGGTCTCATGCCCTGACCGATTGGCAGGACTGCTCGAGGTCCGTGGCCTGGGGATCGTACGCCTGCCCTACCGCACGCCCGCGCACCTGGCGCTGGTGGCGGAACTCGGCACAGCGTCTGATCGGTTGCCGGAGCCGGCGGTTCATCCGGATCTTGGCCTGCCGGTCGTGCACATCGACCCCGCCGCCGCCTCGGCGCCGGAACGGGTGGCGCTTGCGCTGGACTGCGTTCTTGGCTCTGTGCCGCAGGTCGCCGGGTTCTGCGTGCTATGACAGAAGCCAATCCCGCGCCAGCGGAACCGGACGGCACCACCCCGCTCTCGGTTGTTGTCGTCTCCGGCTTGTCGGGCGGCGGCAAGGCATCGGTTCTGCGGGCGCTGGAGGATGTGGGCTACGAAGCCGTCGACAATCCGCCGCTGGAGATGCTCGAGCGCATGGTGGCGCACGGCGATGCCAGGCTGGCCGTGGGCATCGACGCGCGTACCCGGGGGTTTTCCGCGGCTGAGGTGCTGGAGACGCTGCGCCGCCTGCGAGCGCGTCCCAGGCTGCGCGTCGACCTTGTCTATGCCTGGGCCAATGAGGCGGCGCTGCTGCGGCGCTTTACCGAAACCCGCCGGCGCCATCCGTTGGCGCCGCAGGGACGCGTGTTGGACGGCATCAGTGCTGAACAGATCCTGACCGCGGAACTGCGGGAGCAGGCCGATCTGGTGGTGGACACGTCAGATTTACCTCTGGCCGGCCTGCGCCGGCTGATCGAGCAGCATTTCGGCGGCGCGGTGGATCGCGCGCAGGCGCGGATGGTGGTGTCGCTGATTTCCTTCGCCTACTCCCGCGGCCTGCCGCCGGAAGCAGATCTGGTATTCGATGCACGCTTTTTGCGTAACCCCCATTACGACCCCATCTTGAGGCCCCAAACGGGATTAGACCCCGCGGTTGCCGCCTACATCGAGGAAGATGTTGACTTTTCGCGGTTCTTTACTGCCTTGGTGGGAATCGTGGACCTTATCTTGCCGCGTTTTGTGCAAGAAGGTAAAAAATACGCTACGATTACGATCGGCTGCACGGGCGGGCGGCACCGCTCCGTGTATCTGATCGAGAAATTGGCAACCTATCTGACAGGCCGTATGGCAGCAGCATCGGGTGGCTTAGAGGCGGGCGCGGCTTGGCGGGTGCAGGTCACCCATCGGGAACTGGCCCGGGAAGGCATCGCGGCAGGGCTTCTCACGGAGCGCCCGATTGCGTCCGAACCGGATTCGGATTTAGACAATAGTGCGGGAACCTTGACGGTTCATCCGCAGGAGGCCTGAAGGCATTACAATGGTGGTACCCCAAGGTAACGGACCTGCCGGTCTGGTCGTGCTCCGGGATTCCTCGGGCCGCCTATGATCGGCATGGTCCTGGTGACCCATGGGCGGCTCGCGGAAGAGCTGCGATCCGCCATGGAACACGTCGTCGGCGCGCAGCGGAACGTTGAAACCGTCTGCATCGGTCCGGAAGACGACGTGGAGAACCGGCGGGCCGACATTGAGGACTGTATCGGCCGCTGCGACACCGGTGATGGCGTCGTCCTGCTAACCGACATGTTCGGCGGCACGCCCTGCAACCTCGCCATCTCCATGATGGAGCGGAAGGGCGTTGAGGTCATCGCCGGGGTCAACCTGCCGATGCTGGTCAAGCTGGCCAAGGTGCGCTCCAGCCAGCCGCTCGCTCAGGCGGTGAACTTCGCCGAGGAAGCCGGTCGGAAATACATTGCCGCGGCCTCCCACGTGCTGCACGGCTGCAAGATCAACGGCACCGGCGAGGTGAACGGCTCCGGCCGGACTTGCGGCGGATGAGCGAGCCGGCGCCGGCCGATCCGCCGCCGAGCGCACCGGTACTGACCCGGATTGTGGTCATTTGCAACAAGCGTGGCCTGCACGCACGCGCCGCAGCCCGCTTCGTCACAATGGCGGAGCGTTTTGGTGCCTCGGTTGATGTGGTGCGCGACGGCCAGACCGTGTCAGCCCGCTCCATCATGGGTCTGATGATGCTCGGCGCCGGCAAGGGCTCCGAGATCGAGCTGCGGGCCGAGGGCTGGGACGCCAAGGAAGCGCTGGACGCTCTGGCGGACTTGGTCGAGGCCGGCTTCGATGAACAGGACTGACCCGCCGCCACCCCAGCATAAACGCCTGGCCAGACCCGATCCCGCTGGCGACCAGCAGCGGGCGGAACGCCGCTTCACCGGCATCCCGGTATCCGCCGGCATCGCCATCGGCCCGGTATTCGGCGTTACGGAACCGGACGCGATTGTCACCCATCAGAAGATTGCCGCAAGCGACATTGCCGCCGAGAGCGCTCGCCTCGATGCCGCTATCGCCCAATCCCGCAAGCAGCTTGCAAAGCTGAAAGCGCGCCTGGCGATTCTGCCGGAGGAGAGCCAGGAGGAGCTCGAACCGCTCCTCGATGCCTATATGCGTATGCTCGGCCCGTCCCGCCTGCTGCGTGGCGTGCGTCAACGTATCCAGGACATGCTGGTGACCGCGGAGACCGCGGTCGTGGCCGAGTCGGAGGCGCTGGCAGAAGCCATCATGGCGCAGGCGAACGGCGACGATCAGGCGGGTCTGCAGCGGCGGGCGGATGAAATCCATGAGATTGGCAAACGACTGGTGCGCAATCTGACCCGCTCCCCGTTCCGCAGCTTTGCCGGCCTGCCGTCGGGTGCCATCCTGATCAGCGAATCGCTGCGGCCAGCCGATGCTGCCTTGCTGGATCCGTCCCGGCTGGCCGGCGTCGCCACGGAGGAGGGCGGCGCCGACGGCCATACTGCCGTGATGCTACGCGCCCTGGGCGTGCCGGCGGTGCTGGGCGCGCCGGGCCTGGCGCACTCAATGAAGCCGGGTGACGTTGCGGTGGTGGATGGACTATCGGGTGTCGTCACGTTGAACCCGGACCCGGCGACCGTGGCTGCCGCTCGCCGTGGCGTCACCGCGTTTGCACGGGAGCGGCAGAAATATGCCCGGCTACGCCGCCTCCCGGCCGAGACCCAGGACGGTGAACTGGTCGAGCTGCAGGCAAACTTCGAACTGCCGATCGAGTTGCCGTTGATCGTGCAGTCCGGCGCCGTCGGCATTGGTCTGCTGCGTACCGAATTCATGTTCATGAACCGGGAGACCATCCCGGACGAAGGTACCCAGACCGAGTCGTACCGCACCATTGTCGAGGCGATGCACGGCGACCCCGTCAGCATCCGTGTGCTGGACTGGGGCGGCGAGAAGGAGATCGAGGCGCTGTCAGCGGCCGGCATCGTGCCGGAGGCAGCGGATCCAAATCCGGCGCTGGGCCTGCGCGGCATCCGCCTGCTGCTGCGCCGGCAGGAACTGTTCGAAACCCAGCTTGCGGCCATACTGCGTGCCGCCACCGCCGGTCCGGTGCGGGTGATCCTGCCGATGGTCACGACCGTGCAGGAGGTGCGCGCGGCGCGCGAAACCTTTGAACGCGTCGCCCGCCGCCTGCGCCGTCGCGGCGAGCGCCTGCCGGAGAAGCTGCCGCCGCTGGGAATCATGATCGAAACGCCGGGCGCTGCGCTGTCCGCCGACGCGCTGGCACTGGAGGCGGACTTCTTCGCCATCGGCACCAACGATCTGACCGCCTACACGCTGGCTGTCGACCGGGCCGAGACAGACCTTGCGGAACTGTATGATCCGACACATCCGGCCGTGCTGCGCCTCGTCCAGTTTGCCGCCGAGGCGGCGTTGCGCCTGCGCATGCCAGTGTCGATCTGCGGCGAACTGGCCGCCAATCCCAAGGTCACGCCGCTGCTGCTGGGCCTGGGCGTGCGCAGCTTCAGCATGAACGCGGCCGCCGTGCCGCGGGTGAAGCAGGTGGTGCGGACGGTGGAGATCGATGAGTGCGTGCGCCTGGCGCGGCGTGTGATGGAACAGAGCGATCCGGAAACGATCCGGTCCATGCTGACCAGTTTCGGCCGCCCGGCAGAGTGACGCCGGCGCGGCCTGGCCCACCAATGCCGCGCATTTGTCTGCGGAATGTTCAGGCTGCTCTGTCCAGAACAATACGAACCGATACATGCCCGCCGAAAGCGCCGATTTGGCCGTCCCGCCTTCGCGCTCATCAATGACGCTGCGCAAGCCGGCGAGAAGCTTATTCAAATGCGGGATCAACGCATTCCGGCGCTCCCTCGCCTATCCTAACGGATTCGAAATATAATTTACCGATCGATCAAGTAATGGAAATTGCCACGCCATGCGCCATGTAATGCCAGACCCGGCACGAGCGCGTCTTTCCTGACTTATTAATACCGGAATAACCGCCGACAGGCATTGCGAACGCCTCGGGCGTTCCTCAGCGCAACTCCGCGTGTCCTTCGTGCCCTCCGTGTCGGCTTGATGATCCCCCTCTCCACCAGCACAAGCCGACGGCGGCTACCCCGCCAGCCCACACTTCATCCCGCCAAGGCTACTGGCTTGGCCGACTCAACTATGCCGAACACCAATCGCCCGCACCGCAATCTCGGCTGCCTTCTGCCCGCTGATCCACGCCCCAGCGACGGTACCGGCAAAGCCGACATGGCACGCCTCCCCCGCGAACATCAGCCGTCCATCAGCCACCGGCTCCGCCAGCACATCACGCGCCGTGGCATTCCCCGGCGTAGCGTAACAATACGCACCCCGCACCCAAGGATCGGCGTCCCACCGCGTGACCAACGATTCACCGCCGGCAAACAGCCGATCCACCCGGCCGCCGAACAGCCCACGCAGGTAGCCAAGGGCGAAGTCAACGCACGCCTCGTCCCCCTGGGCCGCCAGCTCCCAGGCGACCGACCCGCCAATCCAGCCCTGGACGTAGTCCCGCCCGAACGGCCAGCACTGGAACGGCATCAATGGCGCACCGCTTGCCGGCACGCAGCAATCGACCGACGAATGCGTTTCCAGGCCGAGCCGATCCGGCCCCACCGCGCGTAGCGCCACCTTGATTGCCAGCCCCATGGGCAGCGCCTGCACGGCATCCACCACCCGCGGCGGCAACACGGGATCGAAGCGCAAAGCGCCTGCCCCCAGCACGCCGGTCGAAACCGTGACGATGCAGGCTCCGGCGCTCACCACACCGCGGTCCGTCTCCACCCTTACCCGGCCGCCGGGACCACCCCACCATATGGTCCGCACAGGCGTCGACAGCCGGATGTCCACCCCGGCCGTCAGTCGCCGCTGCACCCAGGCGCCGATGCCACCGTCCGGCACAAGGTTGCTGCCGCCGAGAGCGTTGCGGCGCCAATCCAGCGCGCTGAACCGGTCAGCGTCGACGGCGCAGATTACCGGCCCCTCCCACGCCTCAATCGTTGCCGCCCAGCGATCGCCCGGCATGCGGCGTGCGATCTCGGACAACGGCACGTCCCCCGCCGCCAGGACCTCGGCTGCCTTCGCTTCGTAACGGCTCCAGGCGCCGGCATAGTCATCGAGTTCGGCATCGGTCGCCGGCCGGTTGCCGACAAAGGTGACTTCGCGCCGCAACTCGTCAGACCGCAGCAGCCTGTCGCCGGCAGCATGGGCGATATCGACCAGCGGGTTGTGCTCAGCGTCATGGAACCACACCGCGCCCATGTCGAACCACACGCCGCCCAGTGCCGCCGGCTGCGTCGTCCAGGCTCTGCCGCCAGCCCGATCCGCGGCTTCCAGCACCACGCAGCGAAGTCCCGCCTCTCGCACCGCGGCGGCGGCGCCCAGGCCGGCCAGTCCCGCGCCGATGATGACGATGTCGGTGTCGCTCAAGCAGCCCCCGTCGCGCGTGGTTGGCTCCGGCCAAAGCGGCCGGGTACAATCCTACACGCTATAGTCTCAGGCGCAGATGCGATCCACCTCCGCCGGCGGCCGCATCACGAGGTCGTCGAACGCTTTCATCAACGTCTCGGTGATCCGCCCGGGCGTGTAACGATGCGGCCCGATCTCCCGCACCGCCGTCACCTCCGCCGCCGTGCCCGTGACCAGCACCTCGGTCGCAGTGGCTAACTCACCGTGCTCGATATGCCGCTCCACCACCTTCATCTGGGCCCGACGCGCCAGGCTGATCACCGACTGGCGCGTCAGCCCATTGAGGAACCCCTCGCACAACGGCGTGTGCAGTTCGCCGTCGAACACCAGGAACACATTGGCGCCGGTCGCCTCGGCCACGTAACCGCGCCAGTCCAGCAGCAGCGCGTCGGCATAGCCCGCCTGCTCCGCCTGCAGCTTGTTCATCGAGCCGATCATGTAGAGCGCCGAAGCCTTGGCGTCGGTCGGTGCGGTTTCCGGTGACGGGCGCCGCCACGTCCCCTCCATCATCCGGATGCCATCCATCCGTTCGCCTTCGAAATAGCTCGGCCACGACCAGGCGGCGATCGCTGTGTGAATAGTTGTACCGGACGGCGAGACGGCCAGTTGTTCGGTCCCCCGCCACGCTACCGGCCGGACATAGGCGTCAGTCAGCCCGTTCGCCTCCAGCACCTGCAGGCAAGCGGCATCGATCTGTTCGGCTGAGTACGGAATCTGGAACATCAGCAGGCGCGCGGAATTGAGGAAGCGATTGGTGTGGTCGCGCAGACGGAAAATATTGCCGCGATAGGCGCGCTCACCCTCAAATACCGCGCTGGCATAGTGCAGACCGTGCGATAGAACATGCAGTCGTGCCTCTCGCCAGGGAATCAATGAGCCGTCCAGCCAGATCCATCCGTCGCGATCGTCGAAAGGAAGCAACGCCATGGTCAACTCCTCCGCAATTTTCTTTCGTGCAGCATGGTCGGTTTAAAGCGAAGTGACCGTTAAGTCAATAATGCTGACCTATCTTGCCGCTCCGCCCCCGGAATGGCTGCCATGCTGAAGCCGAAGCCCGGGGCCGACCGTTTCGTGCCGCCGCCGAAATTGCCGCCGGCGGCACCGCCGCTCGACCTGAGCGAGGCACAGATGCGCCAGGCGCAGGACCTGCTGTTCTTCGCCTACCGCGACTTTACCAACGTCGCCGATAAGGTGTTGGAGGAGCTGGGCCTGGGCCGGGCACATCATCGTGCTTTGCACTTCATCGGACGAAATCCTGGGCTGACCGTCTCGGCGCTGCTGCATATTCTTCGTATCACCAAGCAATCGCTCGCCCGCGTGCTGAACCTGCTGGTCGAGGACGGTTACGTCGCCCAGGCGCCGGGTTACGAGGACCGGCGGCTGCGGCTGCTGACCCTGACCGACAAGGGCAAGGCGCTGGAACGCCGCCTGTTCGAGTCGCAGCGTAACCTGCTGAGCCAAGCCTATCTGCAGGCCGGGCCGGAGGCAGTGGAGGGGTTTCGGGCGGTGATGCGGGCGTTGATGGATCAGGGCGCCAGGGCCTATGTGGATGGCACCGGTTCGGCCGAGGACGCATAGTGGACGACTCGCTCATCCTGGTTGTCGAGGACGATGCCCGCCTGCGGGAGCGTCTCGCCCGCTACCTCGCCAGTGAGGGATTTCGCGTCACCGCCTCGGGCGACGCCGCCGACGCTCGGGCCAAACTGCGGGCGATCAACCCCGACCTGATGGTGCTGGACGTGATGATGCCGGGCGAAAGCGGCCTCGACCTGATCCAGTCGTTGCGGGCCGAGGGTCAGTACACCGATCTGCCGGTGCTGCTGCTGACCGCCCGCGGCGCGCCGGAGGACCGCATCGCTGGGTTTGAGGCGGGCGCGGATGACTACCTTGGCAAGCCGTTCGAGCCGCGCGAGCTGGTGCTGCGCATCCGCGCGCTGCTGCGCCGGGCCACGCCGCCACCGGTGCCCGAGGCGCCATCTGGCCCAATCCGCATCGGGACAGCCGAATTCGACGTCGAGCGCGGCGAACTGCGCGACGCCGCCGGCCCGATCCGTTTGACCGGCGGTGAGGCCGCGCTGCTGACCGCGCTGGCCCGCAAGGCGAATGAAGTGCTGTCGCGCGAGGAGATCGCCGAAGCGCTGCAGATGGACGATTCCGGTGAGCGGGCGGTCGACGTGCAGGTCGTCCGCCTGCGCCGCAAGATCGAGGTCGACCCGAAGGAGCCGCGTTTCCTGCACACGGTGCGGGGCCGCGGCTACATTCTCAAGCCGGGGGTCTAACCCGTGCGCATCCGCGTCCCGTTCGGCGATCGGATGAAGCGCTATATGCCCCAGTCGTTGCTGGGGCGGACGTTGCTGATCATGCTGGTACCGTTGGTGCTGGTACAGGCTGTGGCGTTGCAGATCTTCTATGGCAGCCATCTCGGCCTGGTGTCGCGCCGCCTGTCGGGCTCGATCGCCGGCGAGATCGCCTTCGTCATCGACCTGATGAACCGGCTGCCCGAGGATCGGGACATGATCCTGCAACTGTCAAAGAACCAGTTCGTCACCACGATGAAGCTGGAGCCCGGCGCGACGCTGGAGCCGTACAAGCGCATCAACGTCCTGGGGCCCATGGACGACGACCTGGAAGCGGCGCTGCGGGAAAAGTTCAAAATTCCCTTCACCATGGACTGGAGCTACGACCCGCGCACTGTGCTGATCCGGCTGCAACTGCCTGACGGCGTGCTGGACGTGGAGGCACCGCGTAAGCGCCTCGCAACCGGCACGATCTATTTGTTCGTCGGCTGGCTGGTTGGCACTGCGGGCCTGCTGTTCGCCATTGCCGCGCTGTTCATGCGCAACCAGGTGCGTGCCATTCGCCGGCTCGCCCGAGCAGCCGAAGCTTTCGGGATCGGCCGCGACGTCGGCCCGATCCGGCCGGAGGGTGCGTCGGAGGTCCGACAGGCGGCGGCGGCCTTCAACCGGATGCAGGAGCGTATCCGCCGCTTCCTGGCCCAGCGGACCGAAATGCTGGCTGGCGTGTCGCACGATCTGCGCACGCCGCTGACCCGATTGCGCCTCGCGCTGGCGATGCTGCCGCGCACGCCGGACCTCGAACCGGACGTTGCCGAAATGACGGCGGATGTGGAGGAGATGGACCGGATGATCGCCGGCTACCTCGCCTTTGCCCGCGGCGAGGGCACCGAACAGGCGGAGCCCGTCAACCTCGCCACGCTGCTGGACGACATTGCCGCCGGCGCACGGCGTGCCGGCACGCAGCTGGATCTGGAGGTGCCGGCGGATCTGACGCTGAAGCTGCGCGCCGACGCGGTGAAGCGGGCGATCACCAACCTGGTCGACAACGCCCGCCGCCATGCCCACCACGTTGTCCTGGCCGCGGTGGAACAGGGCCGGGCGGTGCTGGTCACGGTGGACGATGACGGGCCAGGCATTGCGGCGGACCGGCGGGAAAGCGTGTTCCGGCCGTTCGAAAGTGACTCCGTCGGCGGCACAGGCCTGGGACTGACGATTGCCCGCGATATCGTCCGCGCCCATGGCGGCGAGATCGTCCTTGAAGACAGCCCGCTCGGCGGCCTGCGGGCCTCTATCCGGCTGCCAGTGTAGCCGCGAGGCGTCAGAGGCCGACGTGTGGATGGCCTGCGTACTGAACCGCCAAGGCGCCAAGAGGGCGGTGCCAAGACCGTTCGCTGCCGGAACTCATCGACCGGCAAACGAAGGCTGCGCCAAAGCAGCCAGGAATGCCGCAACTATCCCCGCTCAGGCGCCGGCACCACTGGCCGGCGGCCGCCGCCCGGCTGGTAGCGCGACAGATAGGTGGGCACGATTAGCTCGATCGGCGTCGGGATGATGCCCAAATCCGACAGGCCCAGCGCGCCCTGGGGGACCACGTTGTCCTGCCCCAGCATGATCAACTGGTCCGGCGTCAGCGGCTTGCCCGGCAAATGCTGCATGATCGACGCCTGCAGGCTGGCCAGGCCAGGCGAGACCTCAAACAGTGTGCGGTCGCGATTGGTGAACTTCAGGATCAGCTTCAGTATCTCGCGGAAGGTCAGCACCTCGGGGCCGCCAAGCTGGAAGATCTTGCCCTCTGTCGACGGGTCGGACAGCGCCACCATCACCGCGTCAGCCACGTCGCCGATATAGACCGGCTGCATCTTCGTATCGCCCGAGATCACTGGCATCACCGGCGACAGGCGCGCAATCTCGGCGAAGCGGTTGAAGAAATTGTCCTCGGGCCCGAACACCAGCGACGGCCGCAGGATCGTCACCCGCGGGAACGCTGCCGTCACCGCCTGATCGCCCAGGCCCTTGGACGCGCCGTAACGGCTGGGGCTGTTCGGATCGGCGCCGATGGCCGAGACATGCAGAAGACGCTGCACGCCGGCCTCCGCAGCGGCCTTGGCGATATGCTGCGCCCCTTCCGTGTGGACCCCGCTATAGGTCCGCCCGCCGGTTTCGACCAGGATGCCGACGGCGTTCACCACCACTTCGGCATCCTCCACCGCGCGGCGGACAAGGGGCTCGCGCGTCAGCGGGGCGAACAGCGGCACGATCTGTCCGACAGCACCCATCGGCTTTAGGAACAGCGCACCCTCCGGATCACGCACCGCCACGCGCACGACATAGCCGCGTTGCGCCAGCCGCTTGACCACATAGCGGCCTATGAAGCCGGAACCGCCGAAGACCGTCGCTACCCTGCGCGTCGCCATGTCCGCTGATCTCCCGAGATACGCTGATCGCCGCGGCGCCTGATAAGCCTCATGCGGCTTTGCCTCAAGGCAGGCGAGACAGAAAAGCGCTGCAAACGCAAACAGGGTGTTGACGCCGCACCGGGCCAAGGCTACATGCCGCGCCCTGCCGAGGCCTCACGGCGCGGCGGTCCCCTCCTTGCCCAGGTGGCGGAATTGGTAGACGCGCAGGTTTCAGGTACCTGTGGCAGCAATGTCGTGGAAGTTCGAGTCTTCTCCTGGGCACCATCACCGGCGGCAGTACGACCGGAGCCCCGGCCGCATGACCGAAGCCGGGCCAGACGCCAACATGGCGTGAGCCAGGAAGACGCATACGGCGCAGCCGCCCAGCGGGCGGTCTTCAGGAGCGGACAGGCCAACGGTGGGATTCACGCAATTCATGCCCAGCGGTACCATCCACCTGCACCAGAACGACCTGCCGGAAACCGTCGCCCTTGGCACGATGGTCGCGGTCGATACCGAGACGATGGGGCTGAACCCGCACCGCGACCGGCTGTGTCTCGTCCAGCTCTCCGCCGGCGATGGCCATAGCCACATCGTGCAACTGATCCCGCCGGAGCGCGGCGGCCTGGGCTTTGCCTGTCCGAATTTGAAGCGCTTGCTGTCCGATCCCGGCGTGGTGAAGCTGATGCACTTCGCCCGCTTCGACGTGGCCGTTCTGCAACATTACCTTGGCATTACGGTCAGCCCGGTGAAGTGCACGAAAATTGCGGCCAAACTGGTCCGCACCTTCACCGACAAGCACGGGCTGAAGGATCTGTGCAAGGACCTGCTGGGCGTCGAGCTGTCGAAGCAGCAGCAAAGCTCCGACTGGGGCGCGATGGAGCTGACCCCGGAGCAGCTCGCCTACGCCGCCTCGGACGTACTGCACCTGCATGCACTATGGGCGAAGCTGGAAGTGCTGCTGATCCGCGAGCACCGACTGGACCTTGCCGAAGCGTGCTTCGCGTTTCTGCCGGCGCGTGGCCGCCTCGACCTGCTGGGCTATGAGCAGCCGGATATTTTCGCCCACCAGTCCTGACAGATCCGCAACGACGTATGCTGCCATCGTCGCGGCACATTTCCGCGGCAGGCTCGCGGCAAGGTGAGACGTAACACCGAAACGGCTTGATAAAGTTCAACGGTTGACCTGCGGAACCCGGCCGGCCCATAGAGTTTACGGACAGCACGGAAGAAGAATCGATCTTGAGCGACCCCGCTACCCTGACCGCCGAACCTCCGTCACGCCCGCAGGCAACGGAGCAAGACGATCTGCGCGTGGCGCGTGAGGTCCTGGCCACCGAAGCCGCCGGGCTGACCGCACTTGCCGATAGTCTGGGCGCGGCCTTCGCCAATGCCGTCGGCCGGCTGGCGGTGGCCACCGGACGGGTGGTCGTCTCCGGCATGGGCAAGTCCGGCCATGTCGGCCGCAAGATTGCCGCCACCCTCGCCTCCACCGGCACCCCCGCCCTGTTCGTCCACCCAGCCGAGGCATCGCATGGCGACCTCGGCATGATCGTGCCGGGCGACGCGGTGCTGGCGCTGTCCAATTCGGGGGAGACGGCGGAACTCGCTGACCTTGTCGCCCATGCGCGGCGTTTCGCGCTGCCACTGGTCGCCATCACCGCCCGAGCGCAATCGGCGCTGGCGCAGGCGGCAGATGTCGCGCTGATCCTGCCAGCGGCGGCCGAGGCCTGCCCGATGGGCCTGGCGCCGACGACGTCAACAACGATGCAGCTTGCCTTGGGCGACGCGCTGGCAGTGGCGCTGCTCACCCGGCGCGGCTTCACTGCCGCCGATTTTCGATCCTTCCACCCCGGCGGCCGCCTCGGCGCCCGGCTGCGCCGCGTGCGGGAGCTGATGCACACCGGTACCGCCATGCCGCTGGCTGATCCGGATATGCGGATGGCGGCGGCCCTGGTGCTGATGACCGAAAAGCGCTTCGGCTGTCTGGGCGTGCAGGCCCCGGACAATGCGCTGATCGGTATGGTGACCGATGGGGATCTCCGCCGGTCGATGGGCCCCGACCTGCTGTCGCGCCGGGTCAAGGACATCATGACGCTGACTCCGCGCACCATCGGGCCCGATGCCCTTGCGGTCGAGGCGCTGCATATCATGAATGCGCCCGATCGTCCGGTCACCGCGCTGTTCGTGGTGGACACCGACAGCCGCCCGGTTGGCATCCTGCACGTCCACGACCTGCTGCGCGCGGGGCTGGCATGAGCGCGCCGCCCCTCACCAGCGGCCAGCCGGACCGCCGGACCGGCGGTTACCTGATTCCAGGCTCCGGATCCCGCGGCCGCGTCCGACACACACCGGGCCGGATCGCCCGCCGCCGCATCCTGATCACCCTGACCAAGTGGCTGCTGCCCGCTGGCGCCATGGTGCTGCTGGCGCTGATCGCGCTGTGGCCGGAGCTCGAACGCACGACGATCAGCACCCGCATCGGCGCCGGTCAGTTGACGGGCGAGGTGGAAGGCGGCCGGATGATCGACCTTCGCTACAAGGGCATCGACGAGAAGGGCCGGCCCTACACGCTGACGGCGGAGACGGCGAAGCAGCTCGAGCCCGATCGCATCGCGCTGACCATGCCGAAGGGCGACATCACGCTGGAGAACGGCACCTGGATGATGCTGACAGCCCGCAAGGGCACCTACATCCAGAAGGGCAGCCAGCTGGACCTGACCCACGACGTGACGCTGTATCGCGACGATGGCACCACGATGCACACCGAGGCCGCAACCATTGACATGAAGGCGGGCGCGGCCGCCGGATCGAGCGCGGTCCACGCGGAAGGCCCGTTTGGCGTGCTGGATGCGCAGGGCTTCATGCTGATGGACAAGGGGGCTGCCGTCGATTTTCCCGGCCCCGCGCGTCTCGTGTTGAACGGGACAAATCCGTGACACGCGGCGGCTGGCTCCATCTGACCGCCGCGGCATTCGGCGTCTGGATGGCTGCCGGCACCCTGCCGGCCGGCGCGCAACAGCTCGACCTGACGCGCGGCGGCCCGATCGAGGTCACCGCGCGCGACGGCATCGAATGGCGGCAGGCGGAAAAGCAGGTGATTGCCCGGGGCGACGCCAAGGCGATACGGGGCGGTGTCACCGTCAGCGCGGACCGGCTTACCGCCTGGTACCGTAAGAAGGCCGGAGGGCCACAGGCCGGGTCGAAGCCGGCACAGCCTGCATCAGTCGGCCTCGACTCGGACAGCTCGTCCGAAGGTAATGAAATCTACCGGCTGCAGGCCGATGGCAATGTCCGGATCTTCACCCAGACGGACAAGGCCGAGGGCGACAAGGCGGTTTACGACCTGGATCAGGCCGTCCTGGTGCTAACCGGGCGCAACCTGAAGCTGACCACACCGAATGACACGCTGACGGCGCGCGATGACCTGGAGTACTGGCCGCAGAAGCGGATGGCCGTGGCCCGTGGCAACGCTGTGGTCGTGACCAACGACGCCAAACGCGTGTCCGCCGATACCCTGGTCGCTTACATGCGTGAGGCACCCAACCCCCCGTCCACCGGCACGCAACCAGCAACCGCAAAGCCGAATGCCGGCGACGATCCGCTGGCGTCATCCGGCAAGGTGGACCGGGTGGAGGCCTTCGGCAACGTGACCATCCGCACGCCGACCGACATGGTGACCGGCGAGCGCGGGGTCTATGTGCCCGACACCGGCATGGCGCGGCTGGCCGGCAAAGTCCGCATCACGCGCGGCCAGAACCAGCTCAACGGCCAGGAAGCCGACGTCAACATGAAGACCGGCATCGCTCGGCTGATTGCATCGCAGGCTGGGCGTGTCAGCGGCCTGGTACTGCCCAATGATGAGAGCAGCAAATCGCTGGCGCGGGATTCGACCATTCCCGGCGGGCCGCCGGCCAGCGCGCCGCCGGCGGCCGGCGCGGCAGGGCCGAAGCCATGAACGAAATGCGCGCCGCCCGCCCGGCCGCGCCGATCCGCGTGCAGCGCGGGGGCGGCGGCCTGACCGCGACGGCGGTCGGCAAGACCTATAAGGGCCGGCCGGTGGTGCGGAACGTCTCGGTGACGCTGCATCGTGGTGAGGCGGTTGGGCTGCTGGGCCCGAACGGCGCCGGCAAAACAACCACGTTCTACATGATTGTCGGATTGGTGAAGCCGGATACCGGCGCGATCAACCTGGACGGCGCCGACATCACCCGCCTGCCGATGTACCGGCGGGCCCGGATGGGCATTGGCTACCTGCCACAGGAAGCCAGCGTGTTCCGTGGCCTGAACGTCGAGCAGAACGTCATGGCGGCGCTTGAGGTGGTGGAACCGGACGCTGCCACGCGCGACATGATGCTGGCGGAACTGCTGGCCGAGTTCGGCATCAGCCATCTGCGCCGCACCCCGGCGCTGGCGCTGTCGGGTGGTGAGCGGCGGCGCTGCGAGATCGCTCGCGCGCTGGCCACCCAACCCTCCTACATCCTGCTGGACGAACCGCTGGCCGGCATCGACCCGATCGCCGTCGGCGAAATCCGCGATCTGGTGAAGCACTTGAAGGACCGCGGCATCGGCGTGCTGATCACCGACCACAATGTGCGTGAGACGCTCGACATCATCGACCGCGCCTACATCATGCACGATGGGCAGGTGCTGATGGAAGGCAGCCCCGAGGAAGTCGTCGCACATGAGGATGTGCGGCGGGTGTACCTGGGCGAGAAGTTCAGCCTGTAGCGCGTTGTCGGCCGGCGGCCCATGCGCGGCGCCGGGGCCTCACACCGATCGCCGCAGTGTCGCCGAAGGCGATTCACCGAACAGCCTGCGGTAGCCCACAGCAAACCGGCCCAGTTCAGCAAAACCAAAGTCGCTGGCTACGCGGGTAACGGATGTGGCGGCTGTGTTGCCATGAAGCAGCGCCCGCCGCGCCAGATGCATGCGCCGGAGATGCAGATAGCGCACCGGGCCGACACCGAGGTAGTCGTTGCACCAATAGCGAAGAGCACGTGCCTTCACGCCGGTTGCCATGCAGAGTTCCGTCAGATGCACCGCCCGGTCTGCGTTGGCCTCAAGAAACGCCTCCAACCTCCGGATAATGGCCGCGCCGCGACCGGTCCCAACCCGCGTTTCGCGGTGCCGGTCCTCGGCGCCACTCAGGCAGGCCGTCATCGCTCGCAGCAGACTATCCGCGATAGCACGCACGACCTCTGGGTGTGCCAGTACCTGCGGCGTGGTTGCGGCGAGCGTGGCGACGCGCCGCGTCAGGTCGCGCAGGTGCAAGCCCGCGGACAGGTCGGGGCTGATGACACGCGTGCTTCGCAATCGACTGAGATCGGTGCCGATCAGGGTTTCGGCGGCGTTCGTCAGAGCGTCGAACGAGGGCGACAGGGCCTCCCACTGCGTGTCACGGGCGCCGCGGCAATACTCCTGCGACCCACCGGGTGCGTAAACCATGTCTGTGAAGGCGACTGCGGAGCGCGCGACGTGGGACGGCGGTTGATCCGCACGCGGTGAGAACAGCAACAGGCACCGGTCCGCTGGCATGGAAACGCGGCCGATATGTGCCGGCAACTGCCAGCCGCGCTGCAGGACCACGGACCCTACCGGGACGATCTGAAGACCTGCTCGATAGCGTCCGCCTCCGACAATGGTTATTTCCGCATGAACCTGCTGCAGATGGCATCCGAAACGGTCCGGGTCATCGAACAACAGCGCCCCGGGCAAAGGCGATACGATCGCCGCGTCCGCAGTGTCCGGCACCGTCGCTTCATCCTGGCGGTCTTGTAACATCCTGCCTTTCCGGCGGTTTCGCAGCAGATCGATCAGAGGCTTGCAGAACGGGGCAACTTGGCGCCGCGTCACCGGCTTGGTCAGCTACCAAATCCGGCCACCTCCGTCTTCCGAAGATGTCACTTTTTGCATAGTCGTATCAGAGGCAGCGGCGCTATGCGACGGTGCTGGATCGTTCGATGTACCAGCAGGGGTCGAAACATGATTCGTGTGCAGCGCGGCGCCGTAACAGCCTATTTTGCCACCTTTCTGGCGCTTGTCGTGCTGCTGTCTTTTGGCCAGGCGGCTGCCCAGCAGGTCTCCGGCCGGCCGGGCGCGCCTGATGCGACCACCACAATCGATGGCCGCTACCTTCCGCCACCCAATCAGCCGTTTACCGGGAGTATCGGACTGAACGCGGTACAGTCGACGCCGGCCTGGCCGGCCCGCGTGGTGCCGCCGAAGGGCGCACCCAACATCCTGCTGATCATGACCGACGACGTGGGTTTCGCCGCGCCGTCGACCTTCGGCGGCGTCATCCCGACGCCGGCGCTCGATCGCATCGCGCAAAGCGGCCTGCGCTATACCAACTTTCACTCAACATCGCTTTGCTCGCCGACGCGCGCGGCGCTGATCACGGGTCGCAACCACCACTCCGTCGGTTTCGGCGTGATCTCCGAGGCGGCGACCGGCTTCCCCGGGTATAACAGCACCATCGGGCCGGAGAATGCGACAATCGGCCGCATCCTGCTGGAGAACGGTTACCGCACGTCCTGGTTCGGCAAGGACCACAACACGCCGACCTGGACTGCGAGCCAGGCGGGCCCGTTCAACCAGTGGCCGACTGGCATGGGCTTTGAATATTTCTACGGCTTCGTCGGCGGCGACGCGAGCCAGTGGGAACCGAACCTGTTCCGTAACACGACGCCAATCTATCCTTTTGTCGGGCAGGAGGGCCGCTGGAACCTGACAACCGCCATGGCGGATGAGGCGATTCACTGGATGAACCAGTTGAACGACATCAATCCTGCCCTGCCGTTCTTCGTTTACTACGTGCCCGGCGGCACTCACTCGCCGCACCACCCGACGCCGGAATGGGTGCAGAAGATCAGCGACATGCACCTGTTCGACAAAGGGTGGAACGCGCTGCGCGACCAGATCTTCGCCAATCAGAAGCGACTTGGCGTCATTCCGCAGGAGTCAAAGCTGACACCATGGCCGGACAAGCTGCTGCGGCACTGGGACACGCTGAATGACGAAGAGAGGAAGCTCTTCATCCGCCAGGCCAACATTTACGCTGCCTACCTCGCCTACACCGACCATGAGATCGGGCGCGTCATCCAGGCGGTCGAGACGATGGGCAAGCTGGACAATACGCTGATCATCTACATCAGCGGCGACAACGGCTCCTCTGCCGAGGGGTCGCCGAACGGGACGCCATCGGAAGTGCTGCAGTTCAACGGTATCGAACTGCCCGTCGCGGATCAGATGAAGTTCTACGACGCCTGGGGCACACAGTACGCCTACAATCACATGGCGGTGGCCTGGACCTGGGCGTTCGACACGCCGTTCAAATGGACCAAACAGGTTCCAAGTTTCTTCGGCGGGACCCGGCAGGGCATGGCGATCTCCTGGCCGGGCCACATCACCGACAAAGGTGGCATCCGCACGCAGTTCCACCATGTGATCGACATCGTTCCAACACTGCTGGAGGCGACCGGCATTCCGGCGCCGGTGATGGTGGACGGTGTTGCGCAGAAGCCGATCGAGGGTGTCAGCATGGCCTATACCTTCGACAAGGCGAACACCGACAAGCCATCCACACGTAAGCTGCAGTATTTCGAGATGATGGGCCTGCAAGGTCTGTACAACGACGGCTGGATGCTCAGCGCCGTCCCGGTCCGGCCGCCGTGGGAACTGCTTGGCGCGACTATACAGGACCCGGCCAGCGCCTATAAGTTCGAGCTGTATGACGTCAGGAATGACTGGACGCAGACTACGGACGTCGCCGCGCAGCACCCGGCCAGGATGCAGGAGATGCGCGACCTGATGTTCGCCGAGTTCGCCAAGTACCAGGTGCTGCCGCTCGATGCCTCCGTCGCGACGCGCATGGTCACGCCGCGGCCATCCATCAACGGCGGCCGCAAAGTGTTCACCTTCTCGGGCAGGCCGGTCACTGGCCTGCCGCGCGGCACGGGACCTGATCTGCTCAATACATCCTATAAGATCACGGCCGATATCGACGTGCCCCAGGGCGGCGGCGACGGCATGATCGTTACCGATGGCGGCCGGTTCGGCGGTTATGGACTCTATCTGCTGAAGGGCAAGCCGGTGTTCGTGTGGAACCTGTTGGATCTGAAGCGCGTCCGCTGGGAAGCCGAGCAGGTGCTGTCGCCTGGCAAGCACCGGCTGGAATACGAGTTCAGGTATGACGGTCTTGGCTTTGCCACGCTGGCGTTCAACAACATCAGCGGCATCGGACGGCCCGGCACGGGCACATTCAAAGTGGATGGCAAGGTGGTCGGCACTATCACGCTGCCGCACACGGTGCCGCTGACCCTGCCCTGGGATGAGACGTTCGACATAGGCGCCGATACCGGCACGCCGATTGACGACAAGGATTACCGGGTGCCGTTCGCCTTCAACGGCACGATCGACAAGCTTGTCTTCGAGATCGAGCCGCCGGTGGTGACGGAGGCCGATAGAGCGAAGCTGCAGGAGGCGTATCGGAAAGCACAGGACGCCAACTGATCAGGCCCATGCTTGGTCGCGATGCGTTGTCGCTACTTCGGCATCGCGGACCGCAACTGCCGCACGAAACGCTCAAGCTGAACATTGCCCGGCTCGAGCGCCAGAAGTTCCTGGGCGTAGCGCAGCACGGTTTGCGCATCGCCCTTCTGTTGCGAAAACGATATGAGCGCGCCGAGCACGTCGCGGTTGGTTGGATGACGCTGATGGGTTTGCTCCAGCAATGTCATGGCAGGAGCCGCAGAGCCGCTGGAATGGAGCGCCACGGCATAGACGTAGGCATAACGGGCATTATCAGGTGCCAGCGCATTGGCCTGGCGGAGTTCGTCCATTGCTGATGGATCGCGCTGGCGGACCAGCAGCAGGCCCAGCGCATGATGGGCATCGGCATTGCCCGGCTCCACGGTGATCGCCTGCCGTAGCAACGGCACACCCTGCTGATCCATGCCGCGCATCCGATACAGATCCGCAAGATCGATCAGTGTCGGTACGAAATTGGGGTCGAGCCGCAGCGCGGTTCGGTACTGCGCCTCGGCCTCGGCTGCGTCCCCGCGGCGGACGGCCAGTTGCCCAAGGTTGAGATGAGCTTCCGGACGGTCAGCGTTGATCATTTCGGCTTCGGTCAGCTCCCGGGTTGCCGATGCCAGGGCGTCACGCTGATGCGCCGTCAGCATCTGTGGATCGACGTCCGCCAGTGTGCGCGCGGCTTGAATTCGTACGCCGCGCAGCTGGTCGTCCAGCAGCGACGCAACGCCGTCGAGCACTTGTTGCGATGACGACCCATTCAGGGCAAACGGCGCCGCCTCCCGGACCAGGGGTTCAGGGTCTCGCAGCGCGGTGAGGATCGCAGCCTGGGATGCGCCTGATACGTAGGGCAGAAGCACCTGGAGGGCTGTAGCGCGCGCAATTGCCGGCGCTGACTTGTCCTGAATCAGGGCGTCGAGGCGTGCCTCGGCATCCGGCGCCCCGCGCCGGCCGGCGTCCAATGCAATTCCGTAGTGTACAGTCGTCTGCCGGCCGAGCGGATACCAGGCGGCAACGGCACCCGCAGCCCATTGCGGTGGCTTGTCTTGATGGCACTGGCTGCAGGCATTCGGCACACCGATCTTCAAGCTGAGATCGGGACGCGGCACGCGAAAGCTGTGATCGCGCCGAACATCGACCTCCATGTAGGTTTTCGCCGGCATGTGGCAGGCGGTACATTGCGCGCCCTCACCGCCCGCCCGATGGTGGTGGTGCGCAGCCGTATCGAAGACCTGCGGCGCGTGGCATTGGACACACAAAGTATTGCCCTCTGCGCGCAAGGTTGCTGCATGGGGTTCGTGGCAGTTCGTGCAGGTGACGCCGGCCTTGAACATCTTGCTCTGGACAAACGAGCCATACTCGAAGACCTCGCCGTCGATCTGTCCGTCGGCGTGATAAAGGCCAGGCTCCAGTAGCGCCGGCCGATAGGCATCCAGGAACGGCGTGGCGCCGGTCGTTCCACTGGCGATGACCGACCGCCGCGCGTGACAGCCGCCGCAGGCATTCAATTCGGCGCCGGATGCTGGATCGGTGCGCTGCGCGATCCCGGTCACCGGGTTCATGACCCAGGTGCCGCGATTTCCAGCAGTGAGCGGGACCACCAAGCCCTTCTGCGGATCGGGCGTCGGGAGCGTGGCCCAGGCGATGTGGCGGGACCCGGGCCCATGGCACGCCTCGCACGCGACATTCACGTCGGAGTAGGTCGTTGCATAGGTATTGGCCGCAAGGTCGAAGTTCTTACGCAGACCGGTTGAGTGGCAATCGGCACATTGGTAGTTCCAGGTCTGATCGCGCCCGGTCCAATGCAACCGGTCGCCGCCACGCAGCGCCTGGGCTGGATATAGCGAGAACCAGCGTTGGCCGCCTTGCTCGCGCTTCCGGCTGTCCCAGGCGATCCCCAGTGCCTGATAGCGGCCATCCGGGAACGGAATCAGGTATTGCTGCAATGGATAGACGCCGAACGTATAGGCGATCTGGTAGTCGTGCAGCGTGCGGTCCGTACCATCGGTACGGACCATGTAGCGGTCGCCGTCGCGAAAGAAAGTCGTCGTGACGCCGGCGTGCTGCAGCGTCGCGCCGGAAAAATCCCCGAGGACTGCACTGGGTCTGGCAGGCTGCATTGCCCGCGCGTGATGCGATCCCTGCCAGGCGCGCGTTTGTGCCGGATGACAGGATGCGCAGGCCTGGGCGCCTGCATAGCTGGCTGGATCAGCGGCAAGCACCGGCATCTGCCCGATCAGGATGAACAGGGCGATGACTGCCACAACACTGTTTCGGCGAAGTCTCATGATGCCGGCAGCCTATTATCCTGTGCCCCGGAGAATACTGCTGAAACTGCATGCTGTAACCAGTCTTGCAGCACCGCCACCTTCCGCGCGTGACGCGAATGGCATCGGTGTTCGGCTCGTGCGAGACTTCCCGACCACCGAATTGCACCGGAACCAAGAAGAGGGAGGAACAGCGCATGGCAGCCGATTACAGCATCTGCCTCGGCACGGCCGGCTGGGGCGTGTGGCACAGTCCGGATGCGGGCGCATCATGGACACGCCATAGAGCGCCATTCCCCCTCAATACCCGGATCCAGGCCCTGGTCGCGCACCCGACACAGAGCCGGACCATCTACGCCGGCGGCGATACCGGACTTTTCGTCAGTCATGATGGCGGCACGCAATGGCAGCGTATCGGCAGCCAGGGCGATTTGCCGACCATCTGGTCGCTGGCCATTGATCCTGTTGATCCCCAAACCCTCTTCGCCGGCACCCGTCCGGCTGGGGTCTATCGCTCGCGCGACGGCGGGCAGCATTGGGAAAAGCTGCCGGTCGACATCGCGCCGACGTGCGTGATCGGCGTGCCGTTCGTCACGGCGCTGGCGATCGACCCCGACAATCCCCGCATCGTCTGGGCCGGCGTGGAAATCGACGGCGTCTTCCGCAGCTTGGATGGCGGCGACACCTGGACGCATCTCAAGGACGGAATGTACGACCTGGACGTCCACGACATGACGATCGCGGCGACGCGGCCCAAGCGCCTGTTCGTCAGCACCGCGCGCGACATGTTCATGAGCGACGATCTGGGCGACACGTGGCAGGTCCTGGGGATCAAGGAGAAATGGCCCCTGCCCTATGCACGCGGCATGGCGGTCAAGCCCGACGATCCGCGCGTGCTGTTCGCCGGCTGCGGCGAGACGACGACCGGCGAGGCTGGACATGTGCTGCGCACCGCGGACTTCGGCCAGCGCTGGGAAGTCCTGTCCCTGCCGACGCCAGCCAACGCAACGCTATGGGGTCTCGCCGTGCATCCGGCCAATGCCGATCGCATCGTGGCGTTCACGCTGTTCGGGGAGGTCTATGTCAGCGAGGACGCGGGTGCGTCCTGGCGCAAGATTGCGCGTGAGTTTGGCGAGATCCGGACTGCGGTGTGGGTGCCGAACTGATCGGGGCTTTGCCAAAGCAGAGCACTGGCTGCACCGGTATCGGGAGGCAGAAGTATCCGCCGGGAAACGACCAGCGGATATTTCCCTCTGTACTCAGCCCCAGACTGCCTTGCCGCTTGCCAGCGTGATGGTGATGTGGCCCATCGTGGTGTCGGCCTTGGCGCCATGCCAATGGCGCTCGCCGGCCTTGACGTGGGCGACGTCACCGACCTTGATCTCGTGCCGCTCTGTTTCCGTCGCAACCCAGCCGCTGCCAGACGTGACGATCAGGATCTGATCGCAGTCGTGCACGTGCCAGCCGGTATTGCAGCCCTTGCTGAAGTTCACAATGCTGCAGTTGAAATTCTCCGACTCGCCGGACTCGATGATGGTCTGGCGCGTGCGGTGTACGGGTCCGGCATAGCCATCGGTTGGTTCGGCCGCTCCGGGTGCGGGGAGTTCAGGGATATCCTTGAGCGTGACGACCTTCATGCGTTTTCTCCCTTGTTGACTGATCCTGCGACCGTTCTGCGACGGTAGCCGCGGTACGCGCTGATCGCCTGATCAACGCCTGGACTTGAACCTCCGGCTTTCCGCGCCGGCACGCCGCCAAACAGTCTGACGCAACGGTGGCGCAAATGAAATCCTTGGCCGGTGGCAGCGGGTGCGTCTTCGGCTCCACCGCCCGCGTCGCCGGCGTACACCGCGTCAACATGCGCCGGCATCGTTCCGCGGCTTGGACAAGGCGGCAAGCGCGATGCACACTCGGGACAATCAACGACCGCAGGCAGGAAACCATGCAAGCAGACTACGTGATCGTGGGCGCCGGATCGGCGGGCTGCGTCCTGGCGACAAGGCTGACCGAGGACCCCAGCACGCGCGTCATCCTGATCGAGGCCGGTAGCAAGGACCATAATCCGCTGATCCATGTGCCGGCCGGCTTCTTCAAGATGCTCGACCACGACAAGCTTACCTGGAAATACCGCTCCGAACCGGATGCCGGAACGAACGGCCGGGCGATCGTCTACACCCGCGGCCGCGTCGTCGGCGGGTCGTCCTCGATCAACGGATTGGTCTACATCCGCGGCCAGCCCGAGGATTACGACCACTGGGCGCAGCAGGGCAACCGCGGCTGGAGCTGGGACGACTGCCTGCCGCTGTTCAGGGCCGCCGAGAATTGGGAAGGGCGGGAGAACGCGGTCCGCGGCAAGGGTGGCCCGCTGACCACATCAAACATGGACCGCTCGCCGCTCTGCGCAACGGTGGTGGAAGCCGGCAAGCAACTCGGCCTGGAATACCAGGAGGACGTGAACGGCATCGGCCATAACTCGGTGAACACGATCGGCTGGTGCCAGCAGACCCGCAATGGACGCCGGCGCGCCAGCGCAGCGCGCACCTACCTGGCGCAGGCACTGTCGCGACCGAACCTGCAACTGATCACCGACACCATGGTCCGCCGCGTGGTGTTCGAAGGCAAGCGTGCGGTTGGCGTGGAATTCGCCCGCCACGGCGCCATTGATCGTGCCACGGCGACGCGTGAGGTGATCCTGTCGGCGGGCGCCATCGGCTCGCCGCACATCCTGCAACTCTCTGGCGTCGGCGATGCAGAGCATCTGGGAGAAATCGGCGTTTCGGTCGTGCACGAGCTGAAGGGTGTCGGCCGCAACATGCAGGATCATTTCCAGGCGCGCATTTCGCACCCGGTGGAGGGCCTGCCGACGGCGAACGAAAAGTCGCGCGGCATTCCACTGGCGATGGAGGTGCTGCGCTGGCTGGCGACCGGCAAGGGCATCCTGACCTACAGCCCATCGCTGGTTGCAGCGTCCGTGAAGGTGCTGGAGTCCTCGGCCACCTCCGACATGCAGATCACCTTCGCGCCCGGCAGCTTCAAGAACGGGCAGATCGGCGAACTGGAGGAAACTCCTGGCGTCAGCGCCGGCGCCTGGCAGATGCGGCCGCTGTCACGCGGGTACGTGAAGGCCACGTCGAACCGGCCCGAGGACATGCCGCTGATCAATCCGCGCTATCTGTCGGACGAGACCGACCGCATGGCACTGCTCGGCGGCCTTCGTTTCGCGCGAAAGATGTTCGAGACGCCGGCGCTGGCGCCGTACGTGCAGGCCGAAAGCCTCCCCGGCAAGGACGTCCAGACCGACGACGAATTGCTCGACTACGCTCGGCGCTACGGCGGCACGTGCTATCATGCAAGCTGCACCTGCATGATGGGGCAGCATCCGCTGGCTGTGGTGGACGACCAGTTGCGGGTGCACGGAATGGACGGGCTGCGGGTGATCGACGCCTCCATTATGCCGGCGGTAACGTCGAACAACACCAATGCGCCAACCATCATGATCGCGGAAAAAGGCGCGCAGATGATCAGGGCCTCGGCACGGGAGCGCCTGGCGGCGTAATCGTCGTTGGGGCGGCGGCAAGGTCCGCAGACCACATGACAACCGTCATGGCGGGCGCAGGCCCGCCATCCACGCCTTCGCCGCCGATCGCTGTTTTAGCCTACATGAATGGCACTAGACGTGGATGGCAGTCCCGCGCCTGCCATGACAGAAGAATTGGGGAGGGCCATACACTCCATGAAAGACAACAGCATCCACCGGGCCGTCCGCGAAGGCCGTGCCGCGCTCGGCACCGGGCTGAAGGAGTTCGCGTCACGTGGCGTGCCATGGATCATCGAAGCCTCCGGCTTCGACTATTGCATGATCGACCACGAGCACGGCGCCTTCGATCTGGAAACGATCGCCGATCTCGCCGGATGGTTTCAGGCGACGGATGTCTCGGCCATCGTGCGCATCCACAAATCCTTCACCAACCTGATCCCGGCGATCCTCGACCAGGGGATCATGGGCATCCAGGTTTCGGACGTCGACACGGTGGAGGAGGCCCACGCTATCGTGCGGGAGGCGAAATATCCGCCTCTGGGCAATCGCGGCATCTCCGGCCAGGGCATGCACACCGGCTATCGCGGCTACGGCGCACGCCATGCCACCGAGTATGCGCCGTGGGCCAACGCCAATATCATCACCTGTGTCTCGATCGAATCGCTCGAAGGGTTGGAGAATGTCGAGGCCATCGCCGCCGTGGACGGCATCGACATGATCGCCTACGGCCACTCCGACCTCAGCGCCCGGCTTGGCGTGCACCTGCAGTTGGAGCATCCGACCTTCAGAGCGGCCGTGCGCCGGATTGCCGAGGCCTGCGCGGCGCATGGCAAACTATGCCGCGGATCGGCGGAGACCGAGGCGCAGATCGAGGAATACTGGAACCTCGGCTGCCGGGTGCTGAACCTCCCGGGCACCGATGTCAGCACCTATCTGGATGGCTTGAAAGCGCGCGCCGGACGGGCGAATGCAAGGCTGAAGGCGATCGGCGTGCCGGTACCGTAGAGCCTGATCGGAATCTACACGCCTCGTTGCGGTGTGTCCGTTGCCGGCGTCAGAGGATCATGCCGAAAGTGCCGCCGAAGCGTGCCGGCACGGTTATCGTGATGCCCCGCCCGTCCGGGCCGGCAACCGTCGGCTCCTATAAAACCATACCATATGATATTACTTCGCCATGACCGTGCTGCCGCCCGCCCTCAGGCCTTGCGGCGCCGCCCTGTCCCGCCCGCGGCACGGCGCCGGCGGCTCAGGCGCCGGCGCACCGCGGCGACCTCGGGGCCGGTGACGCGCCGCGGAGCGCAGGCCAACGCCTCCCACAGCAGAGCAGCATCGTCCGACACCGAGGCGAAATCCGGGAACAGCCGCAGCACCGTACCACCGTTGCCGAAATTGCTGCGCCCGTTGGAATCCAGGTACGATTCCGACTCCAGCCCCTCGGCGAGCAGGACGCCATGCCGCGGTAGTTCCACATGATAATATGTCAGGGCGTCCAGTTTCACCTGCGCGATCGCCTGACCGTCGATCAGGCACTTCACCGGGATCAGCACCTGATCCAGATACAGGCAATGATCCGGTGACAGGAACAGATCGCGCCGCGGCCGTCCGCGCCCGAAGGCGCCGGCGCTGATCCGAACCGGCCAGACCCGTTCCGGATGCGGATGCGCCGCACAGGACACGGTTCGCTGGCCCACCCAGATGACGCGGGCCGGTGTGTCGTCATGCGTCAGCACGAGATCGCCAAACCGCAGATCCTCCACCGCCACCTCGCCGTCCGGCGTCAGGATGCGGGTGCCTTGCAGGAAGCAGGGCGCGGGCTGCGCTGCCGACAGTTCGACAAACGACCCGCCGGCGCCTGCGCTCGACGCGGCGAAGGCCGTGCCATCGGCAATTCCGTTCAGCAGCAGCGACGCATGACCGGACGGCGCGGTGTAGGTCAGCGTGCCCTTGCTAATGACCGCGGTACTCTGTCCGGCCACGAAACCGATATTGTCGAACAGCAGCCGGTCACCCGTCGTGAAGCCGGTGATCGGGTTGGCCACCGCGGTTGGTCCCGCGCTCACCACCAGCACGCTATCGACGGCGGGCGCGAAGGTGATCGTGCCGCTGCCGGCGCCCTGCGGCGCACCGTGCAGCGACAGCGTGCCGTGCTGGAGCACGACGCCCCCCGTGAAGGTGTTGTCCGCCGCCAGCGCGACCACCCCGCCGCCGTCGACGACGACACTGCCCGCGCCGGTCTCGCCGCTCTGATCCTTCGATCCGGTCATATCGGCGATGACCCCGTTGATCGACAGGCTCTGCCCCGCCGCGGGCGCCAGAACGAGCGATTGGTTGCCCTGGATGAAGACGCCGTCGCCATAGGCTCGGCCAGGCTGCGCGCCAGCCCCCGCGCCACCCGGGTTGACGACGGCCTGGTTGAGGACAGAGCCGCCCTCAATCGTCAGGCGGCCGCCTTCCTGGATGAATATGTCGCCGCCCGCACCCAGGCCGCCGCCGGCGTTGGTGGCAAAGCCGTAGCCGGCGGCATTGCCGCCGCCGAAGCCGCCCAGCCCCCCAAAGGGACCGGTGGAGACCCCGCCGCCGCCGCCGCCGCCGAAGCCGCCATGGCCGCCGGGGTCGGCAATACGCCCGCCGCCGCCGCCGCCGAAGCCGCCGTCGCCGGCGAAGATGCCGCCGCCGCCACCGCCGCCGAAGCCGCCGAAACCGACCCCCACGCCATTGGCCAGGCTGCCGCCGCCGATGCCGCCGCCGCCGCCGCCCTGCCCGGTCGTCCCGGAGGCACCGCCGCCCCCGGCGGACGGGGCGCCCGGTTGGCCGGTGCCGGGAACCACGCCGTCATCGCCCACACCGCCGCCGGGCACACCGGGGATGATCCCGACGCCGGCAGCCGCATTGTTCGGTCCGGTCTGCCCGGTGGCGGCTACGCCCACTCCGCCGCCGCCACCGTCGCGATGGACGTTCGGTAGGGTGGAACCGCCCGCACCGCCAAGGCCGCCACCGCCACCGGCACCCTGCCAGGATGAGTCGAATGCCTGCCCGCCGGCGCCTCCGGTCGCCGCGTTGCCGCTGAAGGTCACATTGGTCAGGGTCACCGCGGCGCCGGACGCGACGAACAGACCGCCGCCCAACCCGGCCCCGCCGCCGCCGGCGCCGGCATTGTTCGCCGTGCCGCCGGCTCCGCCCACGGCGCGCGCATGCTGGATGGTCAGATCCTGCAGGGTTACCGTCCCGGCGAAGGCGAAAAAGCCGCGATACGTGTTGGCGCCGTCAATGACCTGTGCCTTGGCGTTGCCGGCGCCGTCAGTACCTTGGATCGTGACCGAGGAGCCGGTCGGCAGGTTCAGCGCGAGCAGATCCTCGGTCAGCGTGATCGAGGCGGTCAGATCGATCACGTAGGCGCCGATCACCGTCGAGGTGTCGATCGAGCGGATGGCCGCGTTCAGTTCGGCCTGGCTGCTGACGCTGACCCGCCCCACCCGCACCAGCGTGCCGCCCTTGCCATCCGGCGACGTCAGCATCGGTGTACCGGCGGCGAGGTCGGTGGTCGGCAGCACGTCGGTGGTGCCGCCGGCAGCCACGGTGATCTGCCCGGCGGCATTGACCGCGGCCTGGGCGCCCTTGCTGTAGGGCAGGTCCGTCAGGTCGAGGAGGTCGTCGAAGTTCAACCCGCTCAGCGGGGCATGCAGCGTGCCGCCGGCCAGGGCGATCGAGCCAAGCTGCAGCATTGCCGCGGCGGTCGGGCCGAAGCCGATGCCGCCGGCCAAGGCAACCGGCCCATTCAGCGCCACGGTGCCGGCGCTGGTCAGCAGCAGTGTGCCGGCACCCTGCTGCCGGCTGGCGTCCTGCGCGCTGGTCATGTCGGTGACCGTGCCGGCGATGGTGAGCGTCTGGCCCGCCGGCGGCGCCAGCGTCACGCTCTGGTTGCCCTGGATGAACAACGCCTCGCCGTAGGCTCTACCGGGCTGCCCACCCGCTCCGCCGGCGCCCGGCGTGACAGTGCCCTGGTTCAGCAGGACGCCGCCGGCCAAGGTCAGGACGCCGCCCTCCTGCACGAAGATGTCGCCGCCGGCGCCAAGGCCGCCGCCGCCGGCGATTCCAGCCCCACCGTTCGCCGCCGCGGCCTGGCCGCCGCCGAACCCGCCATTGCCCGTGGTTTGTGCGCCACCGCCGCCACCGCCGCCGAAGCCGCCGTTGCCGCCGATGCCAAGCGGGGGGCCTCCGCCGCCGCCGCCGCCCAGGCCGCCATTGCCGCCGATCCCCGCGCCGGCGCCGCCGCCACCGCCGAAGCCGCCATAGCCGGCGGGTTGGCTGACGCCGTCCACGCCACCGCCCCCGGCGACGATGAGAGCACCCGCGCCGCCGCCGCCACCGGACGCCCCGCCGGCGCCATTGGCGAGATCCCCCGTCCCGCCGCCGGGTGCGCCGGGGACAATGCCGGCACCGGGCCCAGCATTGCCGGGCCCGTATTGTCCGCCGGCCGTGACGCCCACACCGCCGCCGCCGCCATACGGCGCCCCGGCAATGCCGCTGCCGCCGACGCCCCCCAATCCACCGCCGCCACCGCCACCGCCGCCGGCAACGGCCCCGCCGCCGGCGCCGCCGGTGGCCGCATTGTCGCTGAAGGTGACGTTGGACAGGGTGACATTGGCGCCGGACGCGACGAACAGGCCGCCACCGAGGCCCGCGCCGCCGCCACCCGCGCCGTAACCCGGCCCACCGGACCCGCCGTCGCCGCCCACTGCCCGAGCGTTCCGGATCGTCAGGTCCTGCAGCGTGACGGCGCCGGCATAGGCAAGGACGCCACGGAACCGGCCGCCGCCGTCGATCGTCTGCACCGCGGCATGCCCGGCGCCGTCGTCACCCTCGATGGTCACGGACGTGCCGTTCGCCAGGTTCAGGGCCAGCAGGTCCTGCGTCAGCGTGATCGAGGCGGTCAGGCGGATGACATAGGCTCCAGGCGCGACGCCCAGGTCGAGCAGGCGGATCGCCGCGTTGAGATCCGCCTCGGTGGCGACGCTGATCTGCTGCAAGCGCACCAACGTGCCGCCCTTGCCGTCGCCGGCGACAACGAACGGCGTGCCGGCGGCGAGGTCCGCGGTCGGCAGCGTGGTGGTCGAGCGGTTGGCGATGACGGTCAGCCGCCCGCTGGCATCGACCGAGGCCTGCGCGCCGCTGGTATAGGCGAGGCTGGCGAGGTCGATCTGGTCATCGAATGTCAGCCCGGCCAGCGTTGCATTCAGCGTGCCGCCATTCAGCGCGGTAGCGGCCAGATGCAGCGTGGCGGCGGCGGCGGGATCGAAGGCGATGGTCCCGGCCAGCGCCACCGATCCGCCGAGTGCGATCGTGCCCTCACCGTCGAGGTCCAAATTACCCACGCCGGTGCTTCCGCTCGGATCCCGGGCGCTGGTCATGTCGACGATCGCGCCGGCGATCGAAACGGTCTCGCCGGCCAGCGCCACCAGGGTGACAGTCTGCAGCGTGCCCTGGATGAACAGGCCATCGCCATAAGCCTGACCCGCCTGGGCGCCCGATCCGCCCGCGGCACCGGCGGTCACGCTGCCTTGGTTTAGCACGGAACCGCCGGCAATCGTCAGGCGGCCGCCCTCCTGCACGAAGATGTCGCCGCCGGCCCCCAGGCCACCGCCGCCGGCGCCATGAGGGGCAGCGCCGTTGCCGCCGCCGAAACCGGCCAAGCCGCCCTGGGCGCCGGTTACGACGCCGCCACCGCCGCCACCGCCACCGAAGCCGCCGGGACCGCCGAAGCCGTTGTTGGAACCGCCGCCACCGCCGCCGAAACCGGCTTCGCCGGCCACGATGCCGCCGCCGCCACCGCCGCCGAAGCCGCCAAAGCCGCCACCGGCGGTCCCGGTCCCCGCGCCGCCGCCGACCCCACCGCCGCCGCCGCCGGCGCCGTTCCATGCGGAGCCGCCGCCACCCCCGGCCGAAGCGCCGCCGGCGCCGCCCTGATCACCGGCGCCGCCACCGGCAGCACCCGGGATGATGCCGGACCCCGCAACCGCATTGCCCGCTCCGCTCTGGCCGTTGGCGCCCGATCCGACGCCGCCGCCGCCGGCGTCCCTGAATGTCTGGGGTTGCGCGGTCCCGCCCGCACCGCCCAGACCGCCGCCCCCGCCCGCCGCACTGGTGCCGCCGGGGGCCACCACGGTGCCACCGGCGCCGCCCAGCGCCGCGTTGCCGCTGAAGCTGACAGCGCTGAGCGTGACGCTGGCGCCCGTCGCGACGAACAGGCCGCCGCCCAGACCTGCACCGCCGCCGCCGGCGCCCGCGCTGCGGCCCGTCCCGCCGGCGCCGCCGGCCGCCAGAGCGTTCTGGATGGCAAGGTGCTGCAGCGTGAGCGTGCCGGCATAGGCGAAGAAGCCACGATAGGCGCCGCCGCCGTCGATGGTCCGCATCTGCGGCGTCGAGCCGCCGCCGGTGACGCCCCCGATTGTTAGCGAGGAACCGCTATCGAGGTTGAGCGCCAGCAGATCCTGGCTCAACGCGATGGAGGCGGTGACCGCGATGGCATAGTGCGTGTTGACCGCCGCATTGGCGCCGCCGGCATCAATCGAGCGGATGGCATCGTTAAGTTGCGTCTCGGTGGCGACAGCAAAGCTCGTCTGCGTCATCAAGGGCTCCGCTCGGCGTTGGACACGGGCGCAGACAGACGCGCGCGGACCGACGGGTGCGGACGTCCGGACGCGTCAGCCGGCCGTTTTGGACAGTTGTGATGGGGCCTACATTCCGACGACTGGTGCGCCTGCGTCCAGCCAAAAGGCGGCCGCCCGCGGCCATGGCGCCCGCCGCCGCGCGCCCCGGTGACGGACGTAAGGGTAACGGACGCGTAAACGACTGCCGCAGGGGGTAATGGCCGCACGGGTGACGGAGCTACGGGGCGCTGCCCAGCAGGCGGCCGGTCGTTGGCGCGGCAGGGGGGTCCCGCTCCCGGCCATCCGCGAGGGCTGCCCGCCGCGCGCCGTTACCCAGCTTCGATCGGGTGCACGTGGATTGGATGGTCGGACCCGGCGGGGACGCAACGTGTGGCCGCCGCCCCTCCGGCCGCGCATCGGCCCGGAAAGGCTGGGGCGCGGCTGCTGCGTCAGGCCATCGACAATTCCCGATAGCCGCTCCCCGACACCGCGTCGCAGTGCTGCCGGAACGCCGGGTGACCGCCGCTGTAGCGCATGACCCGCCGGACCTGCTTGCCCTCCAGGTTGCGGTTGATTCCGGTCATCCAGGAATCGACTTCGGTGAACAGCAGCCCCTCGTTCGTTTCGATGACGTGGTCCGTCCACTTCTTCGCCGCCTCCGGCGTCGCGTCCACGCGCGTGATCCCATTCTCGCATGCGTGGCGGATCAGCGCCGTCACCCAGTCAGAGGTGTATTCGACCGCGCGCGGGAAGTTGCCCAGGCCGGCATGCGGGCCCATCACCATCATGAAGTTCGGGAACCCGTCGACCAGAATGCCGAGCAGCGTCACCGGCCCGTTCGCCCACTTCTCTTTCAGCGACACGCCGCCCACGCCCCTGATGTCGATCTGATCGAATGCGCCGGTGATGGCGTCGAAGCCCGTTGCGTAGATGATCATGTCGAACTGGTAGTCGGCGTCCGAGGTGCGGATGCCTTCCGGCGTGATGCGCTCGATCGGCGTCTCGCTCAGGTCCACCAGTTTCACATTCGGCTGGTTGTAGACCTCGAAATAGCCGCTCTCCAGCGGCACCCGCCGCGTGCCGAAACCGTGAGTCTTGGGTACCAGCTTTTCCGCCACCACCGGGTCCTTTACCCGTGAGCGGATTTTGCCGGCGAGCCAGTCGGACATCAGCTTGTTGGCCTCGCGATCCAGCAGCACGTCGCGGAAATTGCCCATCCAGATGCCGAAGCCTGGTTCCCCGTAACGCTTCTCCCAGAACGCCTCCCGCTCCTCCTGCGTCACTTCGAACACAGAGCGCGGATCGGCGGCATGGATGAAACAGCCGACGGTCTCCTGGCACCGCGCAAAGATGTCCGTGTAGTTCTTGCGGATCTCGGCCATTTCCTCGTTGGTGACCTTGGAGTTGTGCAGCGGCGCCGACCATTGTGCCGTGCGCTGGAACACGGTCAGGTGGCCCGCGGTCTTGGCGATTTCCGTGATCGCCTGGATACCGGTAGCGCCGGTGCCAATCACGGCGACGCGCTTTCCTTCGAAGCTCACCGGCTCCTTCGGCCAGTTATGCGTGTGGCAGGACTGGCCCTTGAAACTCTCGATGCCCGGAATGCGCGGCAGCACGGACGCCGACAGCACGCCGATGGCCGTAACCAGAAAGCGCGCTGTGCAGGACGTGCCATCGTGCAGCATGACCTTCCAGCTGCGGCTGTCTTCCTGCCAATGTGCCGCGGTCACCGTGGTCTTGAACTGGATGTCGCGCCGCAGATCGAACTTGTCAGCGACATAGTTCAGGTACCGTTCCGTTTCTGGCTGGGCCGAGAAATGCTCATCCCAGTGCCACTCGTCGAGCAGTTCCTTGGAAAACGAATAGCCGTAGGTCCAGCTTTCGGAGTCGAAGCGAGCGCCGGGATAGCGGTTCCAGTACCAGGTGCCGCCGACGTTCGAGCCGGCCTCGAAGACGCGCGTCGTCAGCCCCAGTTCGCGCAGGCGGTACAGCTGATACAGCCCGGAAACCCCGGCGCCGATGACGATCGCATCAAAATCAGTACCCGCCTTGCTGGCCGGCTCCCGCGCGATCTGCACACTGTCGTTCATACGAACCTCTTCTCCCTGATAAGCGGTCTGGCGTTCTTAATCTTGTTCTTGGGCCGCCTGTGCTCCCACCAGGGAGCCGGCAGCCGGGCATCGTTTACAGTTGGGTTACAGCTGGCGGCAGGATAGCCCGGATCACGGCCACCCTGCCAGCCAGCACCGCCCCGCCCTGTCAAAAGAAGACGTAAGACCGGACGACGACGTTCTTGCGGCACCGGGCATTGGCGGGTGCGGTGGGATCAATGCAGGCAGTATGGAACGACCAACGCGAGACGGAGCCGTCGGTCACCGAATCATAGCACTTCAGCATCGAAATTTCGTTCGGCTTCTGCTGTGGGAACCAGTACCACTCATGGTCCGGACGATAGGTAAACCGGGTCGTTTCGCCAACACGGTCATCGTAGATGCGGTAGTTGTTGATGTAGGGCTGGTCGGCGAAGGACGGCCAGGCGCACAGCACGAACGGATACTGCTCGATCGTTTCGATCGGTTTGGCGAGGTTGATCGACATGAACCGCCGCGACATCTTCGCGTCGGCCTCTTCCTCAGTGTAGTTCTGCTGCCGCCCGAAATTCCGCAGGTTCTTCGTCAGCAACTCGCGGCAGCGGACACGCCCGCTGTTATCGTTCAGGTCATTGTGCACCAGCATGGCGTAGTTGGCGTTCACGCCCGGGTTCTTGGCGTCCTGGTTCTCTGTGCGGTCGCCGGTGTAGTCCTTGTCGAAAACATCGTGATTATACACCAGCGCGTCCGTCGCGTCCGGGAAAAACTCCAACAGAAGCTTTTCGATCTCCGGATAGAAGACGCGCTCCACCTCCTCGGAGTCATAGATATTCGTCAGCTTGGACTCCAGATGTGCCAGTGAGACGCCAAGCTTGTCCATGCATTCCGGGCTCGTTGGCGACAGGCCGGGATAGTACTCGCCGATCCGCCGCGCGTCGCGCAGCACATGCGGGAAGAACAGGTTCCGCTTTCGCGCGTCCTGCTCATTCTTCCGCAGCACCGCCGCGACGTCGGCGCGCGCCGGGTCGCGCCAGACGGCATTGGACGGCACGATGGAATAGGTTGGCCGCTCATAGACCGTGTAGGGCAACGGCAGCACCACGCCGCCTTCGGGCGCCTTCAGGCTGTTCGAGCTGCGGATGTAGGCGACGCACTCGTCCCAATCGCGGAAGGCCGGCCCCCACTTCGTCTTGATCGGGCCGGGCGGGGCCTTCTCGATCATGTCGATCACGCGCTGGCCTTCGCCGCCGGCGATCTCGGCGAGCGCGTCCTCAATCGCCTTTAACGTGCCTGCGTCGCCGTTCTGGTCGAACGCCATGTAGGAAATGCCGTCATTCGCGGCGATCGGCGGCGGCTGCCCCGCGGTGCGCTGCAATGGCGGCACGTAGGGCGACAGGGGTCCGATGGTTCCGGCCGCAACGTTGTTGTCGGCAACGCCGAGCTGGGTCATGGCTTTCCTCCAATTTGTGTGAGCATGACAGTGGCACAAGCGGCGGGCGATGGCCAGACAACCACCGTCGGGGCTTCCCACCGGACGTTTGGCGGGCATGGATACGCCATAAGCCAGGCCGCGCCCACATCGAGCCAAAGGCGCCCCCAGGTCCGGCCCGAATTGCCCGCGAGGCATGAGCGCTGGTTATATGAGATCGATCGGGAGGCGCCTCCTGGTATCGCGCCTTACGAGAGTTGGAGCGTGACGGCAGGCACCGATGCCGTATAGGACGGCATCAGTGATGAGTGACGTCGTGCAGCGGAAAATCCGTTTGAGGTCACGCAGGTCGGTTGCAGACCGGCGAAGTATTCGCTCCAAGCTTCAGCCGGCGTCATTGACGCATTGGTAGATTGTGCGGCGGCCGCTGGCATCGACCAGGTTCCAGTCACTTGGCTTGCTGCCCGGCGCCGGAATTGGCCATGGTTGCTTCGCCATGGGCACTTCCTTGATCTTCGCGTCAGGTTTTAGCGAAATGTTGAAGCTGACCAGATTGGGGGACAGCCTTGTCTCTTTGCACTGTACGCAGGCGCGATTTGACGCACACCACCTGCTTAGAATGTCGGATTTCGGACCAGCGTCCGGTCCAATCCGGAGGTTATTGAGGGGGCGACGGTCGCCCTCCGAATTCAGGCTGAATATTGCTACCGCGCCTGATTGATCTGCTTGCCAGATTGATGCCAGGGCACCGATCGGCGCCTCCTCAGAGACAATTGCACTGCCCCGCTCAACTGCAAACGTGGCACCTCGGACTGCCGTGACACAACGTGACATTGCATCAAGAATGGCAACCGCGTCTTCCGCTCTTCGGCTACCCGGCGTTATGCTTTGCCCGAACTTTGCCGTTACTTCCTTGCCGTTCGTGATGTCAAAGCTGATGCCGATGTCCTTTGCATTTGGCAGCGCTTGCGTGCACGCGACTACCTCCGGCAAGGGGCGCGGATTGGTCCAATAGACAACATAGGCATAAGCCGCTGCCGCGATGGCAAACATGCAAACGATTGCCCAAAATGCCTTCGTCATCATCAATACCTACCGGGCGGGTCCGCAGCGGGGTGCGGAGCGTGCCTGCGACCAGGGCGTTTTGAACATGACCCAAACGTCCCTTGAGGCAACTTCTATGCAACCCGGAGAAAGAATTGCCTGCGCATTGCCGACCCGCCGCTCGACCGCCCGCACATCCCCGGGCGACGGATTGGACGGCAAGAGATCGCCACGTTGGAACATGTCCACGACGATCCCGCCAAGGTCAGTCCTGAACTGTGTCAAATTCCTCAGAAACTCTGTCGCCGTACCGAGTGACACCCGATCGAGCGCCACGCTATCCGCAAGGGCTACGGTCAGGTATATCAGAATGAAGTCGGGCACTTGATCCGGCCTTCCCCTTACAAGTGCGTCAACGGAGCTGAGCGACGGATCGGGCACGGATAGCGGCTGAATAATCGGTGCCAGCAGGCTTATGGCCCGCCGCTCTCGCTCAGCACCGAACAGGTTGAAGTCAACTGTACATCGCTTGTCGCTCTCATGAGCAGAACAACTACTGTCTCCCACACCTATGGCTGCCACACTGGGACAGGAGCATCGATTATCGGCAAACGCGAAATTGCTGAGCAGCAGTAATCCGAGGCCGATCATCATGCCGACTGGCGGATTCATCACAGCCACTCCATTTCGCTGTCATTGCGGTTGTAACACGTGTGTCGTAGTGCGGCAATACTACGGAGTTTGCTCGTCAGCGACACAGTTCAACCCTGGAGGCTGTGGCCGGACCAGTGCATAGTGGCGAGGGACAATAACGACAGGAGGAACCACCATGCGGTTGCAGAACAAAGTAGCCTTATTGACCGGCGCGGCAGCGGCCATCAAAGGCGAGCTCATGGGCTTCGGCGGCGCCGCCGCCCACCTGTTCGTGCGCGAGGGCGCCAAAGTCGTGCTCACCGACATCCGCGACGAACTCGGTGAGCGTGCCGCCGCCGCCCTGCGCGCCGAGGGCCACGACGCACGCTACATGCGTCTCGACGTCACCGACGAAGGGAACTGGACCCAGGTCGTCGACGCCGTCATGGCGGCGCACGGCCGCCTGGACATCCTGTTCAACAACGCCGGCGTCTCCTTTCCCGGCAAGGTCGAGGACATCACCACCGAGACCTGGGACCGCGAGCTGAACACCCACGCCAAGGGCGTCTTCCTCGGCACCCGCACCGCCATTCCAGCCATGCGCAAGGGCGGCGGCGGCTCGATCATCAACACCTCCTCGGTGATGGGCCTCGTCGGCAGCCCCACCTCGCCGGCCTACTCCGCCGCCAAGGGCGCGATCGCGATCTTCACCAAGTCAGCCGCGCTGCAATACGCGAAGGAGAATATCCGCATCAATTCGGTGCACCCGGGTTACGCCGACACGCCGTTGACCATGCGGCGCTTCAGCGACCCGACCATCCGCCAGCAACTGATCGACCGGACCCCCATGGGCCGGCTCGGCACCGCCGAAGACATCGCCAACGGTGTGCTGTTCCTGGCCTCCGACGAATCAGCCTGGGTCACCGGCTCCGAACTGGTCATCGATGGCGGCATGACGGCGCAATAGGCGCCTGTCGGCCCGCCGGCACGCACATTGGATCACTCCACGCGCGGGACGCCAGGACGAGTGATCGACCTGAGCGGCGGGTTCGCCATCGAGACCTGAGCGGCAGCGCCGGCCGCGCTGCTGGCACGGCGCACGCTCAGCGGGCATATGTGCCTGGCTCGCGCCCAACACGCGCGCATCCAGTATACGGTAAGCTTAGCGACACCGGCGGGATGATGGCGATGGCGCTGCGTGCGCGGGTGTCAGGCCGGCGTGCAGCGCACGCCTTCAATGGCGCTGCTGCCGTCCTGATCAGCTTCCGCCACGCAACAACAGGCCTGAGGCGAGTGCCGCGTCCACGGTTTCGAGACCCGGCCGGGCGACGGCCCCTGGGTGCTAGTTTCCCCAGGCCGACAAGGTTTGGGACGTCGCCAGGGGCGATATCAGGCGCCCGCATACAACTCTAGCACGGTTTTTGCATAGAAAATTTCGTATCATGCCGTAAAACAATTGACCCCGCCGACCGGTGTCGATATTCGCGTTGGCATGGCGATTGCTCCACGCCTCGACCTACGCCAAAGCCAGACGCTTGTCATGACGCCGCAGCTGCGTCAGGCGATCAAGCTGCTGCAATACTCCAATATGGAAGTCGCCTCCTTCGTCGAGGAGGAGCTGGAACGCAATCCGCTGCTGGAACGCGACGAGACCTCCGACGCACCGCCCGCTGAACGGGCCGCGCTCGACCAGATCGAGCCGCGCACGGAACGCCCGATGGACACGGCCGAGGCGGTTGCTGCCGACCGCCTGCCGAGCGAAGCCTCTACACCGCTCGATGCCGACCTCGGCAACACCTTCGATGCCGGCGGCGCCGCGGACGGTGCCCCGCTGCCGGGACGGATGGAAGGCAGCGGCGGTTCGCATAGCTTCGAAAGCGACGACCGTGGCATCGACGATTTTGCTGATGCGCTGCCGCCGCTGCGCGATCATCTGGGTGAGCAGTTGCGCCTGACCTTCGACGACCCGGTCGACCGCATCGTCGGCGCACACCTGATCGCCCTGCTCTGCCCCGCCGGCCGCCTGACCGCTGATCCTGCGGCCATCGCCCAGGCGATGAACCTGCCGCTGGAGCGGATCGAAGCCGTTCGTACACGGATGATGCGCTTCGACCCGGTCGGCCTGTTTGCCCGCGACCTGAAGGAATGCCTCGCCGTGCAGTTGGCGGACCGCAACCGGCTGGACCCGGCAATGCAGGCGCTGCTGGACAACCTGGACCTGCTGGCCAAGCGCGACACCAAGCGGTTGATGACGATCTGCGGCGTCGATGCCGAAGACATGGCGGAGATGATTGCCGAGATCCGCGCGCTCGATCCGAAGCCGGCAGCGACCTACGATATCAACCCTGCGCCGCCGGTGGTGCCGGACCTGCTGATGCGCCAGGCACCCGACGGATCCTGGCTGATCGAATTGAACCCTGACACCATGCCGCGTGTGCTGGTGAATGAGCGGTTCTACGCCAAGGTCGCGCCGAATGCGCGCAAGGAGGACAAGGTCTTCCTGACGGAGCGGCTGGCCAACGCCAACTGGCTGGTGCGTTCGCTGCAGCAGCGGGCGCAGACCATCCTGAAGGTCGCCGCCGAAATCATCCGCCAGCAGGAAGGGTTTCTGCGCGAAGGTGTGGCGTTCCTGCGCCCGCTGATCCTACGCGACATCGCCGAGGCGGTGGAGCTGCACGAAAGCACCGTCAGCCGGGTCACCGCCAACAAGTACATTGCCACCCCGCGCGGCACCTTTGAGCTGAAATACTTCTTCACCACCGCCATACAGGGCACGGATGGCGGCGATGCGCACAGCGCAGAGGCCGTGCGCCACCGCATCCGCACGATGATCGATGGCGAACCACCGAACGACATCCTCTCGGACGATTCCATCGTCACCGTCCTGCGCAAGGAAGGCGTTGATATCGCGCGTAGAACAGTCGCCAAATACCGGGAGGCCATGCGCATTCCGAACTCGGTGCAGCGCCGCCGGGATAAGGCTGGCGCGGGCTGACGTTCGCGCATCCGCAATTGACCTGCTACCCTGTCACCCAGGTTTGCGGCACCGTGCATACTACGGGAATATCCTAGTGGACACCACGTAACAGGGGTGCCCAAATAGCTGCGGGCCGCGTGGCGAGGGACCGCCCCAAAAGCGGCCCGCTGAACGGTCAGGAGAGAGGTATGCAGATCACGGTCTCCGGCAAACAGGTCGAGTTGTCGGACGCGTTACGGACGCGGGTTTCCACCCAGTTGGAGGCGATCTCCTCGAAGTATTTCGACCACGCGCTCGAGGCGCATGTGACCTTCAGCCGGGCGCGGAGCTTCTTTACGTGCGACATCAATGTGCACGCGGGCCGCGGCTTGCAACTGCGGGGTGAAGGCGAAGCGGCCGACGCCAATGCCGCCTTCGATGACGCAGCGGAGCACATCGCCAAGCGCCTGCGCCGTTATCGCCGCCGCGTGAACGATCACGCCCGCGATATGGCGCACCGGGCCCGCCCCGAAAAGGCTCGGCAGATCATCCTGCGTGAGGAAGAGCACCCGGAGCACGAGGCGGCAGAGCCAGAAACCCGTACATTGGCCGAGGCCTACGCGACGGTGGTCGCCGAGACGCAGACCGAGATCGCCTCGCTGACAGTGGGCGAGGCGGTGATGCGCATGGACCTCGCCGATCAGGTGGTGATGATGTTCCGCAACAGCACCTCGGGCGTGCTGAACGTGGTCTATCGCCGGCCGGATGGGCATATCGGCTGGATCGATCCGGGCGATTAAGGATTTATACAGTCGGGCGACGGTTTGCTGAAACGAAGCCGCACGAACTGCGGCAGCCCGTCTCTGTCGTGGCCGATCTGGTCCTGTGGCGTTGACATCGGCCTGTGATTGGTCGCCTTGGCGATCTTGTGCCCCGGCAGGCGCAGGGCCGCCGGTTACGCCCCGTGGTTGAAATCCCAGCCATAGGCCGCGCCGTTGCAGCGACAGCGTGGATGGCGCGGCTCCGCTCGCGGTCACGGTCGTGAGCCAGTGCCGTCGGCACTGGCCGATACTTTCGGATCGTCGCTGGCGAACGCCGCAAACCCGTTGCGTAACGGCGGCTGCGCTTGATTAACCAGGCCGCCCCTCGCACAAGGAAGCCTGTCATCTCCTCATAAACACGGAAAGGGAACGTCATGAGACCACAGGCCGAAGCCATGAAGGCAGTGCTCGCCCAACCCGGCATCCAGGTCGTCCCCGGCTGCGGCGACGGTCTTGCGGCCCGCCTCGTTGAGGAGGCCGGCTTCAAGATCGGCTTTGCCTCGGGGTCGTCGATCTCGGCGATGCGCCTGGCCTGGCCGGACGTGGACCAGTTGACCTACCCCGACATGCTGGACGCCGTGTCGCAGATGGTGACCACCGCACCCAACGTGTGCTGGCTGGCCGACGGCGACACCGGCTACGGCAACGCCATCAGCGTGCAGAAGACCATCCGCGGCTACGCCCGTGCCGGCGCCGCGGCCGTCCTCATCGAGGACAAGGCCTGGCCGCGTCCCCTCGGCCAGAACAACGCCAAGCTGGTGATCGAGCGCGATGAGGCGATCCTGCGCCTGCGTGCCGCCATCGCCGCGGCGAAGGAGGAAGGCATCCTGCTGCTGGCGCGCACCGACGCCCGTACCTCCCGCGGCTTCGATGAGGCTCTCGCGCGGCTGAAAGCGTTCGTGGAGCTGGGCGCCGACATCCTGTTCTTCGACTCCCCGGCCACCGAGGACGAAATGCGCGCTGCCGTCGCCGCCTGCCAGGGCAGGCCGTCGATCGCGGTGACCAATCCTGGCGGCAAGCACTTCAAGCCGGGCGACGACGTGCTGTCTGGCATCGGCATCAAGATGGTGGTCTATCCGCAGGAAATCCTGGCCTCGACCGTGCTGGCAGTGCGCGCTGCGCTGGCCGGGCTGAAAAGCGGCCAGCGTGCGCCGATGGCCAGCCCGGCGGAACTCGGCACGGCACTGCGGAACGCGGAGTACCTGGCGCTGGACGAGAAGCTGGCGCGGTAAGCGGCAAGACCGGCGGGCGGTCTGCCCCGCATGGGGCAGCACGCATGGCTCGATCAAGCCAACCAGCACCTTTGTCGAGAGGCGTTGTACCTCCGACGTCTTGCCACTGTGCCGGCCCACCGTCAGCGGCCTGCGCCGCCATCCGGACGGGTAGCGCGGCACAGGGCGCTGGTACTGGTGCCGGAAGCGGCCACCGCCGCTTTGCGCGCCCGCCGCATATGGAGCAGACCGATACCGATGATCCCCGACGGCATGAGGAGCAACCACGCGGGCGGTTCCGGTATCAGAACGGCCTCGAGCAGCGATATGGTGATGGACCCGTCGCCGCTGTTGCCGCTGCTTGGGATGGATAGCGACAGGTATCCCGGCATCACCCAGGAATCGCCGCCACCGCCGCCGCCGTCAGCGCCAAGGTAAAAGTCGTAGCCGCCACCTCCACCGCCGCTGTAACCGCCGCCGCCTCCTCCGCCACCATCAAAGCCGCCACCGCCACCGCCCCCGAAGCCTCCAGCGCCGCCGCCGTCGGCAGCACCCGCACCGCCGCTGCCGCCGTTGACAAAGCTGCCCCCGCCCTGCGCATCACTGGCGGATGAGCTGAAACTTCCACCATTGCCGATAAATCCGCCGCCGCCGGCACCCACCTCAAAGAGATTGGTTCCAGCCGCGCCCCCATAGCCCTGCTGCCCGCCCGCGCCGGCGTTCATTCCAATGCCTGGCGCGCCGCCGGTCACGCCGTTCATGAGCTCCGGTCCAAGCCCCTGGCTCGGAAACGGATTCTGAATACTGTCGGACGCGCCGCCACCGCCGCCGGCAATCACCAAGGGTGTGTAGGACGGATAGCCGATGACAAAGCTTCCGCCGCCACCGCCAGCGCCGCTGGTTGTACTATCAGCTCCGGCCTGGCCCACCAGTAACCAAAGCTGCTGGCCAGCCGGCAACTGATACGCCACATCAATGATGGCCCCGTTGCCGCCAAAGTTCACATATTGCGAACGGGACGTGCCGCCTTGCGCGCCGGCGACAGTGAACTGGTAGGTTCCGGCCGACGGAACCGTGCACAGCACCAAGGCTCCGGTAGACCCGAAGCTTCCGAGGCAGGATCCTGCATGGGCCAGGCCCGGTATGGTCAGTCCGGCTAGCCCGGCGGCAATTCGCACGCACAGCCCGGCGCGGCGCCGCAGCAGCAACAGGCCAGCCCCGCTGAACGCCAGTAGCACCCAGGTCCGCGGCTCCGGGACTGCAACGCTGGCAGGAAATCCGATCGTCAGTTGGCCGGCGCCGTTCAGGACGCCGGGATGATCATAGCCGGAGACCACACTGAGCAGGTCCACCAGGTAATCCGTATTGACATAGGAGTCGCCGCCACCGCCGCCGCCGTGCTCGATCGGCAGCGCATTCACGCCGCCGCCCCCACCGCCGCTGTAGCCGCCGCCACCGCCTCCGGCGCCGCCATTCGTGCAGCAGCCGCTGGCGCCGCCGCCGCCAAAGCCGCCCGGCGCCGCGATCGGGCCGGTGCCACCAGCACCGCCGTCCAGAAAGGACAGTCCGCCACTGCCATTGGCGGCATCGCCGCCATCGCCGTTGTAGCCGCCACCGCCCGGGCCGGCACCGCCGCCCGAGTCACTGCCGACAAACCCGCCCTGGCCGCCCGTACCGCCGGCACCACCGTTACCCGTCCCGGTGCCGGCGCCGCCGCCCGTGCCGATGCCCAATCCGGGACCGCCATCGTAGGAAGGTGAGGCCCCGCCACCACCACCCGCCACGATCAACGGCTGCAAAGTGAACGGCGACGTCCTGATGGCGACAAAGGTTCCGCCACCGCCGCCGGATGGCTGATTACCCGAGATGTGCTCGCTGCCTTGTCCGCCTGCGCCACCAACCAGGATCACCAGCTCTGTCCCGGCGGTCAGGCTGAACACCGCCTGCACCAGCGCCCCGCTGCCGGGATTGCGTCCATACGGCGTGCTGCCGCCGTTTCCGCCGATCGCGGTCAACGTATAGTTGCCATTGCCCTCGATGAGGCACTGCTCCATTGCGCCGGAATAGGTGTACGGGATGAAAGCGGGGCGGCAAGGCAAGGGCGTTGCGGCGGCTTGCGTGCAGGCAATGGCGATCAGGATCGCGGTGACGAAGCACGCAATCGCCAACCGGCGCACCGTCCGCATCATGATTGGCACTCCGCTTCCCACGCCAGAGCAGCCTGCCGGTCAGATCGGTTCCGTCGCGGTGATCGCTGGCGTATCGCACGGGCCAGCAACAGCCAGAGCGTCGCGAGGCTTACAACAGCCAGGGCGGGCGGTTCAGGCACGGCAATTCCACCGGCGATCAGAGAGATATCGATACTGCCGTTCTGGCCGGCAGCACCGGTGGTGACGGACGAATACCCCGCAATGAATGGACACTCGCCGGCGCCGCACACAAACGACGTTCCGCCACCACCACCGCCGGAATAACCCAGTATGTAGTAGCCGCCACCGCCGCCGCCGTCATAACCGCCGCCGCCACCGCCCGCGGCGGGTGTGCCAAACGTGCTGAGCGCGCCACCGCCACCGCCGCCACCACCCCCGAGACCACCGGACCCGGCATAGGCGCCCCCGGCCCCACCCAGAGGGTTCCCGCCATGCAGACTGTCCCCGCCACCGGCATGTGCGCTGGGACTGCCGCCGGTAAAGTAGCCGGCGCCGCCGGCGCCGCCATATTCATCGGTGCCCGGCGTCCCACCATTTCCATTGGTGCCGCCGGCGCCTCGCGTCTGACCGCCGCCACCACCGCCCTGAGTGGCGCCGGGCGCGAGCCCATCGCCACCGTATGTACCGCCGTTCGACGCGGACCCGCCACCGCCGCCGGCGATGACCAGTGGGATTGGGGTCGTCCCTCCGAACAGGCCGGCGTAGAGGACGAAACTTGCGCCGCCGCCGCCGGCACCACCATAGGCTGAGGCGTTGCCACCGGCGCCGCCAACATACAAGCCCAACACCGTGTTTTGCTGGAGCTGGAGTGTGACATCGACCCCGGCGCCGGCGCCACCGGGAACACTGCCGGCTCCAACGGCGGAACCGCCACCTCCGCCGGTCACTGTGAGCTCATAGGTACCCGTTGCGGCTACAATACAGGCAGTGATACCACCCGGTGTTGTGTAGACGCCCTGTGTCCCACCGCTTGACGGCGTACAACTTGGATAGGCCGCCGCCTCACCGGCGCCAAGACAAGTGCCGGCCAGTAAAGCCGCCGTCAAAGACACTATGCCGCCAGCAGTCCTGAACTGTGACATCCGAGTGGCCGCTCTTTTACAGATCCATAAAATATCGACACAAGAACAACTTGCTGTCAAATCCAGCGCGGACGTTATACTACGGACACAATTCTGTAATTTTGTGAAATTTATTTGTTGCGATCATTTCGCTCGGCCTGCAAACGCCGGGTAGCTGGCGCCGGATGAGAAACTGGCGCGGCAAATCGAGCGCAGAGGCTGCCACGCCCTGCTACGCCGGCAACTTCGCCAGCTGCCGGCGTAGCAGCGCGAAGAACGCGTCACCGTCTATGGCATTGATGACGAACGCGTTGGCGGGCTGGCCGGACCGTCCCCACCAATCGATGACGGAGCGGCCCATTGAGACCTCGCTGGCGGTCTCGACCTGCACATAGGCCTCGCGTCCGCGCGCAATGGTGGGGTCCAGCAGGTAGGCGATACAGCACGGATCATGCATGCAGCCATTCACCGGCGAGTCCGGTTCGGGCGCCCCGTCCGTAGCGAAATCGTCGAACAGCGATGCCGCCAGCTCCGCGTGGCGGTTGCCCACGGTTCGCAGCGCTGCCAGGTGGTCGCGGCTGGCTCTGACATGGTGGGTGGCATCGATCGTCATCTGCACCAGCGGCAGGCCGGAGCGAAACACGATCTCGGCGGCATGCGGATCGGCATACAGGTTGAACCCCGCCGTGCTTGGCATATTGCCGAGTTCCCGCACCGCACCGCCCATGATGACGATCCGCTGCAGGCGGGCCATGACCGCGGGTTCCTTGACGATCGCCAGCGCCACGTTGGTCAACGGCCCCAGCGTGACGAGCGTCACGGGATCGGCGGAGCGGACGATCTCATCCAGGATCAGGTCCACGCCGTGCCGTCGGTCGAGGGCGCCGTCCGGCTCCGGCAAAAGGGCGGAGCCGAGCCCTGAGGTTCCGTGGATGAACGCGGCATCGCGCACCGGTCGCAGCAGGGGCCGCTCGCAGCCTTTCGCGACGGGGACCGTGGATTGCCCGCAGAAGGCCAGGACGCGGCGGGCGTTGTCCGCCGTCTGCGCGGCGCCGACATTGCCGAACACGGTCGACACGCCGAGCAGCCTGAACCGGTCCGGCGCACTGGCAGCGAGCATGAGGGCGACCGCATCGTCGATGCCGGGGTCGCAGTCGATCAGGATGGGGATCATGGGATATGTCTCATGAACCCCTGCCGCCCCGCCGGCAAGGCGTGGTGCGGACCCGTCTACCGGGCCGAACTGACCCGTTGCACCAGGGCGGCGGCGTAGTCCTTCGTCGAGGCCTTGCCGCCGAGGTCGCCTGCGCGGACGTTGTCCCGGTTCAGCACGTCGTCGATCGCCGTGCGCAGCGCGGTGGCGTGCTGGGTCAGGCCGACATGATCCAGCATCAGCCCTGCCGCCAGCAGCAGCGCTGTCGGGTTGGCGATGCCCTTGCCCGCAATGTCAGGCGCCGATCCGTGCACCGCCTCAAAGATCGCCGCCTTCTCGCCGATATTGGCGCCCGGCGCGGCGCCGAGGCCACCGACGAGGCCGGCGATCAGGTCGGACAGGATGTCGCCGAACAGGTTGGTGGTGACGATGACGTCGTACTGCCAGGGGTTCAGCACCAATTGCATGGCGCAGGCATCGACGATGCGGTCATCGCAGGCGATGCGGCCTTCATACTGTTTCGCGACTTCCTTGCCGGCCTCCAGGAACACACCGGTCAGCGCCTTCAGCACGTTAGCCTTGTGCACGATCGTCACCTTCTTGCGGCCGAGCTTGACGGCGTGCTCGAAGGCGTAGCGGACGATGCGGCGGGCGCCTTCGCGCGTGTTCACGCCTGAGGAAATTGCCACCGCGTGGGCGTCGTCGCCGACAGGAATGTAGTGCTCGAACGCGACGTACAGGCCTTCAAGGTTCTCACGCACCAGGATCAGGTCGATGTTCTCAAAGCGCCCGCCCGGCACCAGCGTCTTGGCCGGGCGGAGGTTGGCGTAGAGCTGGAACTCCTCGCGCAGGCGTACGTTGACGGAGCGAAAGCCGCCGCCGACCGGCGTGGTCAGCGGGCCCTTCAGCGCCAGCTTGTTCTTGCGGATGCTGTCGAGGGTCACGCCCGGCAGCGGGTCGCCGGCCTCAGCGATGCCGGCCATGCCGCCAAGCTGGGTTTCCCAGGCGAATGGCGCGCCCATGGCATCCAGCACCTGGATCACCGCCTCCACGATCTCCGGACCGATCCCGTCGCCGGGAATCAGGGTGCAGGGAAGCTTGTTGCTGCCATGGGCAGTGGGCAGAGCGGTCATGAACTACAAACTTTCAACACAACGAATTTGCGGGCCGGTAGCAGACGCCAGTCTATACCGAAGTTTGTGGCGGCAGCGGAACTGGTTATTGCATCGCAGCACGCAGGGCGGGCCACTATGGAGCGCAGCGTAGGGCTTCGGGTTGGCCTCCTTCGGTGATGGGTTGGCACCGCGCTCCGGCAAACACGCCGGATCGCAGGTGATGGTGCGCGCTTAGACCTTTTCCTCCAGGAACGCCGTATAGGTCTTCGCCAGTTCCGGCACTGACGTTTCATAGAAGCGCCGTCCCTTCTCGGGCGAGGCCAACCCCGGGTTCGACCCGATCCGTCCGTCCGGGAAGCGTCTGCGGTAGTCGGCTGGTCCGTGGAACCGGCCACCGGGCGCGCGCGGCGGGTCGATCTGCGCCTGCTTGATCGTCTCCGGCAGCAGGAATTGGGTCACGCTGACCTCGCTGGCGGTGGCGTGGCTGCCCTCATCATCGCCGAACACCTCCTTCGACAGCGCACCCATCGCCTTGCCGTCCCACCAGTTGGCGAGGCGGCAGCGCAGATCATCACCCTCGGCACGGCGGGTGCCGATGGCGCCCTCCCACTCGGCGTAGATTTCGTAGAACGCTGCGCTGCAGGTGGCGATGTTGCCGCCGTGGCCGTTGATGAAGAAGAAGCGGCGGAAGCCGTGGCGGGCGAGTGACAGAACATAGTCGCGCATGATCGCCATCAGCGTGGACGGACGCAGCGTCATCGATCCGGCAAAGCCCATGTGGTGCACCGCCATCCCGACGCCGATCGTCGGACCGACCATGGCATCCGCCGCTTCCCCGACGCCGCGGGCAATCGCCTCGGCGCAGATCGCGTCGGTGCCGATCAGCCCGTTCGGGCCGTGCTGTTCGGTTGAGCCGATCGGCATGATGATGCCGGTCGAGCGCATGAGGTAGGATTCGACTTCCTGCCAGGTCTGATGTTGTAGCAGCATGTGTATCGCTCCGGGGTTTCGGCCGACCATGGCGCCTGACTGACCGTCTGGCCAGAGCCGCCATGAACCGTTCCGGTGCTGCGCGCCACGCTGGCGACAACAGGCAACCGGCTGGTCTTATGGGTTGCACAACCGGCCTAATCCTGCTGAGTCACCGCCTCCTCCATCGCCGCCAAGGAGACGTCCATGCTGCATGTGCGCATGCTCGGGATGTTCAGCGCGACGTGCGCGGGACATCAGGTGCGCTTTTCGACCCGCAAGGTCGCCGGCCTGTTGGCCCTGCTCGCAACCGAGCCGGGAAAGCCCGTCTCACGCGCACGGCTGAGTGCGATGCTCTGGCCTGACAGTGCCGAAAGCGCCGCTCGGACCAGCCTCCGCCAGGGCCTGGCCGCACTGCGCCGCGATCTGGGCGAGGCTGGGGCATCGCTGATCCAGAGCGACTCCGACATGATCAGCCTGTCCGCGGCGCAGGTGGACAGCGATGTCGCACGGCTGGAAGCCTGCCTCGCCGCGCCGGATCAATTAACCGAGGCAGCGCGACTCTACGCCGGCGACCTGCTGGACGGCTTCGACTCCGGCGCCGAACCATTCGAAGCCTGGCAGCGCGCCGAGGCCGCGCGGCTGCGCGACCGCACCACCCGCGCGATGCAGGATGGACTTGCCAAGGCGGATGCCGAGGCCATCCCGATCCTGGCCAACGCGCTGCTGACGCTGGATCCCACCGAGGAAGCCGCGCATCAGGCATTGATCCGCCTGTATGTCACGCAGGGCGCCCTCGGCGCTGCGATGCGACAATATGAGCGCTGCCGCGAGGCACTGTCGCGTGAACTGGGCGTTGCGCCGTCGCCGGAAACCGAGGCCTTGCACCGGCGCATTCGTGCACCGCGTCCGGCGGAGACGGAGACACAGCCGACCGTTGCGGTGATGCCGTTTGCCAATCTTTCGGACGATCCCGATCAGGCGTGGCTGGCGCGTGCCTTCAGTGAAGATTTGACCGCGGAGCTTGGCCGCTTTCGGGTGCTGCGGGTGATTGCCGCCGCATCGGCTGCCGCTGTCGCCGGCAGCGGCGCGTCCCCGGCCGAAGCCGCAGAACGGCTCGGCGCCCGCTATCTGCTCACCGGCAGCTTCCGCCGTAGCGGACCGCAGATTCGCCTGGCGGCCGAACTGACGGATGCGCTGGAAGGCCGCCACATATGGTCGCAGCGCCTCGACCTGCCGCTGGACCGGCTGCAGGCAGCGGAGAACGACATGGCCGCGACCATTGCCGGCACGCTGGTCAAGCGGCTGGAACACACACTGGTGCAGGAGGCGCGGGCGAAACCGGCGGCAGACCTGCTGGCCTGGGAATGCTGGCT
>JAFEFW010000061.1 GCA_018240405.1 Pseudomonadota bacterium | reverse complement strand
CGCGGGCGACGGCGCCGCCGACACGGTCACGGTCAACGGCACCGGCGGCAACGACAGCATCGTCATCGCGCAGGCTGGCACGACGGTCATCGTCACCGGTACGCCCGAGACCGTCACGATCGACGGGGCCGAGGCCGGATCGGACACGCTGGTCGTCAACGGCCAGGGCGGCAACGACACGATCGACGCCAGCGCGCTGCCGGCAGGCGTGAACCTGGTCCTCGACGGCGGCGGCGGCAATGACACGATCATTGGCGGTATCGGCAGCGATATCCTGATGGGCGGCGACGACAACGACACCGTCACCGGCGGGCGTGGCAGCGACATCGCCTTCCTCGGTGACGGCAACGACCGCTTCATCTGGAACCCCGGCGACGGCAGCGACCTCATAGAAGGCAATGGCGGAACGGATACCGTTGAAGTGAATGGTGGCAATGGAGCCGAAACGTTCGCCATCACCGCAAACGGATCACGGGTGCGGTTCGATCGGACCGCGCCCGCGCCGTTTTCGCTGGACATCGGCACGACGGAGAACCTCGTCGTCAATGCCAATGGCGGCGACGACGTCATCACCGCTGGCAACGGCCTTGCGGCGCTCATTCAACTGACCGTCGACGGCGGCGCCGGCAACGACACCATCACCGGCGGCGATGGCAACGACACGTTGCGCGGCGGCGACGGCAACGACCTGATCACCGGTGGCCGCGGCAACGATGTTGCTTTCCTGGGTAACGACGACGACAGTTTCGTTTGGAACCCCGGCGATGGCAGCGACATCGTCGAAGGTCAGGGTGGCACCGATACGTTGCGGTTCAACGGCGCCAACATTGCCGAGAAGATCGACATCGTCGCCAATGGCGGCCGCGTCCGGTTCACCCGCGACATCGCCAGCATCACCATGGACCTCAACAGCGTCGAGGTGATCCGCTTCAACGCGCTGGGCGGTGCCGACCGCATCACCATCGGCGACCTGTCGGCCACCGCGCTGCGCAGCATCGACATTGACGCCGGCGCCGGCGACGACACCGTGCTGGCGACGGCGCGCGGCTTCTCCTTGGTCACCCGGCTCGACGGCGGCGCGGACAGCAACTCGCTGGAGTTGACGGGCGGCGGCAGCTTCAACCTGCGCGCCCCGGCGACGCTGGCAAATATCCAGACCGTTGTTGCCCACGAGGGCCAGGCGGCCTTCAGCGGTCCCGGCGGCAGCTTTGCCGCGACCAACCAGATTGTGCAGTTGCGCGATGGCATGGACGCAACGGTCAATGTCGTCTCCGGCGTGCCGCGGCCTGGCAATCCTAAGCCGGAGACCATCACCATCATCGGCGCGAGGAACGCCGCGGTGATCAACCTGGGCAACGGCGCCGACACCGTCATCGTCGGCGACGTGCGGGAGACGGTACATGCCGGCAGCGGCAATGCGACCATCCAGGTCAACGCCGCGACCATCGGCGCGACGATCGATGGCGGCACCGGCTCCACGCGCCTGGTGGCGACCGGCGGCGGCACGATGGCGATGGGCGGCAGCATCACCAATGTGCGGATGGCCTTTCTCGCGCCCTCGGCCGCGCCCTATGATTTTACCGCCAATGCGACATCCGGGCTGACGGTGGCCGACCAGAATAGCGGCGCCGACACGCTGCGGGCGGGCGGGCTGCTGCAGACCCTGGTCAGTGGCGCGGGCGCCGACCGTCTGGTTGGCCTGGGCGGCAGCTTCACCCGGTTCAGCGGCTCCGCTTCCGGCCTCGACAAGGACACGATCGCCGGCTTTGACACCACCGGGCAGATCGCGATCAGCGACCTGACCTTTGGCAGCCTGGTGAAATCGTTCACCGCCAACCCCGGCGGAACGAGCGGCGTGCTCGACCTGTCCGACGGCGTTCGGCATGCCGCGATCACCATCGAGGGCAGTCACACCCTGGCGGACTTCACCTTTGCCGCGCTCGGCGCCACCGGCACGAGCGTCACGCTGCGCGTGTAAGGAGAGATCACGATGCCGTTTCCCGTCGCTGCCTCCCGCTTCGGCTACCGGACCGCGCTGCTGTCCATGGGTGCCTGGCTTCTGCTGGGGGCGCCGGCCAGCGCCAACCTGCTGACCAATGGCGATTTCGAAACCGGCACGCTCTTACCCTGGACCGCCGGCGGCGGCACCGTCATCGACACAGGGTTGGTGCACGATGGCAGCTTCGCCGCCAGCCTAGGGTCCGTGGTGTCGGAACCCGCAACCCTGGAGCAGGTGGTCACCACAACACCGGGCAGCAGTTACACGCTGACCTTCCAGGTGCTGGACCAGGCGGTCAGCGTCTTCAACAGCCTGACCGTTTCCTTTGGCACATTCAGCGCGGTGATCACCGGCGATACGGCGTTTGATCCCGGCGGCGCGGGCGGCTTTGCGCTGGAAAGCTTCACCATTGATGGCGCGTCCATCGTCGGCACCAGTACGGTGCTGCGGTTCTCGGCGGTGAATGAACTGACGGCCTTCAGCCTTGATGATGTGGTTCTGAGCACTGGCAGCACCCAACCGCCGCCGACGGTGCCGGAACCGGCCACCCTGCTGCTGCTGCCCATGCTGGCGGCGCTGGCGGCCGTGCGGCTGGTACGCCCGCGGGCGGCCTGAAGCGTCTGGCGGCACTGCACCCTGCACGAGCTGCCTCGAGCGCGCCGCCGCTCTACAGCAGCCGTCGCAACAGCGTGTCGAACCGCCAGGAGTCGGGGACGGCATCAAGATGGTCGGCGACCTCATTCCAGCCGCTCCAGATCATTTCCAGCGCCACATAGAGCACAATCGCCAGTCCGACCCAGGCGATCCAGCGGTAGCGCTCCAGCAGCCGAGCGACCAGGTTGGCGGCGACGCCCATCAGGACGACGGAGAGGGCGAGGCCGGTGACCAGCACCCAGAGCCGGTCATGCGCCGCGCCGGCGACGGCCAGCACGTTGTCCAGGCTCATGGATACGTCGGCGAGGATGATCTGCAGCATCGCCTCGCGCAGCGTCTTGCCGCCTGCCTTGGCGTGTATCTGCTGCGGGTGACGCAGTTCCCGGAACATGCGCCAGCACACCCAGAGCAGCAGCAGGCCGCCGGCCAGCAGCAGGCCAATAATCTCCAGGAGCTGCAGCGCGACCGCGCCGAGCGCGATGCGGATCACCGTGGCGCCGGCAATGCCGACGATGATGGCCGGACGCTTCTGCCGATCCGGCAGCCCGGCCACGGCCATGCCGACGACGACGGCGTTGTCCCCGGCCAGCGCGAGGTCGATCAGAATGACCTGGGCGAGTGCCCAGAGGTCTTGCGTCAGCGTCATCGCATTCAGGCCTTCCGCGCGTGCCAAAGGGTCTTGTCATCGGGGGCGCCAGGGGTCTAGCTGCCGTCATTCCAACCGGACAGGGCCCGTCATGGTTCCGCGCTACTCCCGCCCGCAAATGGCCGCCATCTGGTCACCGGAGAATCGCTACCGCATCTGGTTCGAGATTGAGGCGCTGGCCGCCGAGGGCATGGCCATGGTTGGCGCCATCCCGGACTCCGCGGCGCGGACGATCCGGGAGAAGGGGGAACCGAAGCTCGCGGCGATCAATGCGGCCGACATCGAGCGGATCGACGCGATCGAGCGTGAGACGCGGCATGACGTCATCGCGTTCCTGACCTGGCTGGCCGAGGCGATCGGTCCGGACTCGCGCTTCGTGCACCAGGGCATGACCAGTTCCGACGTGCTGGACACCTGCCTGTCCGTGCAACTGACGCAGGCGGCGGATATCCTGCTGGCGGATATGGACGCGGTGCTGGCGGCGCTGAAGGCGCAGGCGATGGCGCACAAATACACGCTGACCATCGGCCGCAGCCACGCCATCCACGCCGAACCCACAACGTTTGGCCTGAAGATGGCCGGCCACTACGCCGAGTTCGCCCGTGGGCGTGAGCGGCTGGTGGCGGCGCGGGCCGAGATCGCGGTGGCGGCGGTGTCCGGCGCCGTCGGGACCTTCGCGCATCTGGACCCGCGGGTGGAGGAGTATGTCGCGGAGAAGCTTGGGCTGAAGCCGGAGCCGGTGTCGACGCAGGTGATCCCGCGCGACCGCCACGCCGCGTTCTTCGCCGCGCTGGCGGTGATCGCGTCGGGGGTGGAGCGGCTGGCGACCGAGGTGCGGCATTTGCAGCGGTCCGAGGTGCGGGAGGCGGAGGAGTTCTTCCATCCCGGCCAGAAGGGCTCGTCCGCCATGCCGCACAAGCGCAACCCGGTGCTGAGCGAGAACCTGACGGGCCTGGCGCGCGTGGTGCGCTCCGCCGTGGTGCCGGCGCTGGAGAATGTGGCGCTGTGGCATGAGCGGGATATCTCGCACTCCTCGGTGGAGCGGGTGATCGGGCCGGATACGACGGTGACGTTGGACTTTGCGCTGATGCGGCTGGCTGGGATGATGGAGAAGCTGGTTGTCTACCCCGACCGCATGCTGGCCAACCTGGAGAGCCTGGGCGGGGTGGTTCATTCGGGCGAGGTGCTGCTGGCGCTGACGCGCGCGGGAATCCTGCGGGAGGACGCCTACCGGATCGTGCAAAGCTGCGCGATGGAGACCTGGACGAAGCTGGGCACGCCGGAGGGACGGTCGTTCCGGCAGAACCTGGATGCCGATCCGGATGTGCGCCGGATGGTGAAGCCGGCGGAGCTGGATGCGGCGATGGACCCGAAGCTGCACCTGAAGGCGGTGGATCGGATTTTCGCACGGGTGTTTGGGTAGAGGGTAGGACGACTGCCGCGGCGGCTTGAGGTTGCCAATGCCTTCCAGATGGCGCTCCGGCGCGGGCGCATCGCTGCGGCCTACCGCGCGCGTCTTTGGCCGAACTGGCCTATAGGCCCATCGCACTTGATGCGGAGACCAACAGCCATGCCTGGTCGACCACGCTTAACCTGGCGGGCCGGTTCGGCCTGACGCTGTATGACGCGGCCTATCTCGAAGTGGCCTTCCGGCGGGCATTGCCGTTGGCGACGCTCGATCGGGAACTTCGCGCCGCTGCGTCGGCGCTGAACGTGGCCGTGCTGGGGACGGCATAGCCACCGCCGCCTCGGCGCACGCGGCCGCCTGTGCTTGCCACCACCGCGATCCCACGGCACACCTGGGGCAGGAAACGCCCCAACACGGAGAACGCCCCGTGGCCGTCCTGTCGCCAGAAGAACGCGCGGCGTTGCACGATGCGGTGACTCGTCTGCTCGCCGCGAAAAGCACCGAAGCCGACGTGCGCCGCACCATGGAGACGGAGTGTGGCTACGATCCGGACCTGTGGGCGCAGCTTGCCGAGATGGGCATTGCTGGCCTGATCGTGCCGGAGACGTTCGGCGGGTCGGGCGCGAGCGCCGTCGAACTGGAAACGGTGATGGAGGCCGCCGGCGCGGCGTTGCTATGCGCGCCGTTGCTCGCCTCCGGCGTCGTGGCTGCCGCCTTTCTCCATGTCCTGGGTGACACCGAAGCACAGGCCCGCCTGCTGCCGGGCATTGCCAACGGCGCCACCATCGCCACCGTCGCGCTGACCGGGGATGCCGGCACCTGGACGCCAGACGGTGTCGCCGTCACCGTCACGCCTGCCGGCAGGCTGGATGGCACGGCATCGTATGTGCTGCACGGCCACAACGCGGGTGTCCTGCTGGTGTTGGCCCGCACGCCGGACGGCCTGGCGGCGTTTGAGGTCGATCCCGCCGCGCCCGGGGTCAGCATCGCCAGGCTGCCGACCTTCGACCACACGCTGCGCCTTGCCCGCATCGTCTTCACCGACGCACCCGCCCGACGCCTGACCGGCGACGCCTGGGCGGCGGCGCAGGCGGCCATCGACCTGGCGTTGGTCGCGCTGGCCGGGGAGCAGGCCGGCGGCTGCCGGCGCACGCTCGACTTCACCGTCGACTACGCGCGGAACCGCTACCAGTTCGGCAGAGCCATTGGCTCGTTCCAGGCGATCAAGCACATGGCCGCCGACCTGTTGCTGGAAACCGAGAGCGCGATCTCCGCGGCGCGCGACGCGGCGGCGAAACTGGCCGCCAACGCCCCGGACGCCGGCGCAGCGATCAGCCTCGCCGCCTTCGCCTGTGCCGACGCCTTCGTGAAGACCGCCGCGGACTCGATCCAGATGCATGGCGGGATCGCCTTTACCTGGGCGCATCCGGCGCATCTGTATCTCCGTCGGGCGCGGGCAAATGCCCAGTTGTTTGGCACGCCGGCATTCCATCGCGAACGCTATTTGCAGAGCCTGGGGGGCTGAGCCATGGACGACGCAACCGAGGCGCTCGTTGCCGAAGCCCGTGCCTTCCTGGCGCAGCACTGGAAAGGCCCGCTCACCGCGCTGGAGGACACGCGCGCCTGGCTGGCCAAGGTGGTAGAGCATCGCTGGGCGGTGTTGCGCTGGCCCACGGAATGGCACGGGAGAGCGCTGCCGGACGACGCGGCGCGCGCCGTCGAGCGGGAATTTCACGCCGTCGCCGCACCCGGCAGCGGGCAGGACCGCACCAACCTCTGGGCCAACACGTTGCTCGCCGGCGGCACCGACGCGCTGAAGCAGAAGCTGATCCTGCCGCTGCTGCGCCAGGAAGTCGGCATGTGCCTGCTCTATTCCGAACCCGGCGCCGGCTCCGACCTCGCCGGTATCCGCACGCGGGCGGAAAAGCGCGGCGATCATTTCGTTGTCAATGGCCAGAAGGTCTGGACTACCAACGCTGCCACGGCCGATTACGGCATGCTGATCGCCCGCACCAACTGGGACGTGCCGAAGCACGCCGGCATCAGTTTCTTCTTCTGCCCGATGAAGCAACCGGGCATCGAGGTGCGGCCGCTGCACCAGATTACCAACGAGCGCAACTTCAACGAAGTTTTCCTGACCGATGCGATTGTTCCGGCAGAAAATCTCCTGAAGAACCTTGGCGACGGCTGGCGCGTGCTGCAGACCGCGCTCGCCTACGAACGCCTGGTGATGGGGGTGCGCGCCCGCGGTGCACGATCCGGTGCGGCCGAGGCAACAACCGAGGAACCGCTGATCGCGTTGGCCCGCGAAGCCGGACGCCTCAAGGATCCGATCCTGCGGCAGGACATTGCGCAGGCCATTGCCTACCGGCGGCTGAACGCGCTGAATACCGCGCGGGCGCAGGCCGAACTGACACAAGGCTCCTCGTCGTCGCTGATGAGCCTGGGTAAGCTGGCCATGAGCCGCATCCTGCATGGGGAGGCGCGTGTCCGCACCGCCATCCTTGGCCCCGGCAGCCTGTTCGAGGGTCCTGACTACCCACGCGCCGAGGACGCCAACTTCCTTACGCTGAATGCCTACTTCACCTCCATCGGCGGCGGCACTGACCAGATCCAGCGCAACATCATCGGTGAGCGCGTGCTGGATCTGCCGAAGGAACCGGAAGTTGACCGGACCGTTCCGTTCCGCGAGGTGAAGATCGGACGTTAGCTCGTTTCAAGGGCAACCGTCCGGGTTCGGCCGCCAGGCCGGCGCTCACACGACCACTCCAAGCCTACCAGGGAAGAAGAATGATCCGTACGACACGACGCACGCTGATGGCCGGCGCGGCCGCGTTCAGCATTTTACCGGCTCGGGCCGCCGAAAAGAACTACGCCCCCGGAATCAGCGACACCGAGATATTGTTCGGCCAGACCATGCCATACAGCGGTCCTGCCTCGTCCTATGGCACGATCGGCAAGGCGCAGGCGGCCTATTTCGCCATGATCAATGAGCAGGGTGGCGTGAACGGCCGCAAGCTGAACTTCGTCAGCCTCGACGATGGCTATGTGCCGCCGAAGACCGTGGAACTCACCCGCCGCCTGATCGAGCAGGACAAGGTCGCTTTCCTGTTCGGTCCGCTTGGCACGCCCACCACCAACGCCACCCGAAAATACGTCAACGCCAAGAAGGTACCGCAACTTTTCATTGCTTCGGGTGCGACGCAGTTTGGCGAAATCGAGCATTATCCGTGGAGCATCGGCTGGCAGCCGACTTATCAGGTCGAGGGCCATATCTACGCCAAATACATCCTGCAGCAGGCGCCGAACGCAAAAGTCGCCGTACTATACCAGAACGACGACTCCGGTCGCGACTACTTCAAGGGGATCAAGGACGGGCTTGGTGCGGCTGCCGACAAGATGCTGACAGCTGTTACGACGTATGAGGTGACGGACCCGACGATCGACTCGCAGATCGTCAGCCTTCAGCAATCGGGTGCGGATGCGTTCTTCATGACCGGCATCCCGAAATTCGACGCCATGGCGATTCGGAAGGCCTACGATATCGGCTGGAAGCCGAAGATCTTCTTCATCTCCTCGACGGGCTCCTCCGTTGCCACCGGCATCGTCCCGGCCGGGCCGGAAAAGGCGATCGGCGTGATGACCGCGCACTACCTGAAGGATCCGACCGACAAGCAGTGGGCCAATGAGCCAGCCTATCAGACCTGGCGCACGTGGCTGGAGAAGTATTACCCCGGTGCTGACGTCAACGACGTCAACAACGTCTATGGCTACTCCACCGCGCAGACCCTGGTGCAGACGCTGAAGCAGTGCGGCGACGATCTGTCGCGCGAGAACATCATGAAGCAGGCGCTGAGCCTGGACATGGCGCTGCCGATGGCGCAGCCGGGCATCCGGGTGAAGACCGGGCCGGGTGACTCGTATCCGTTGAAGCAGATGCGCCTGGTGCGCTTCGACGGCACCACCTGGGTGCCGTTCGGTGAGGCGATGTCGGGCTGACGCCGACGTCGTAGCAGATACGCTTGGACCGCTGGCTCGTGCTGTACGGCGGCTTTTTATGTATCGCCAAGCCGCCAGCGGCGCCAAGACGTCGATCGTTCGGCTCGGAGCATTCCAGATGCTTCGGCGCCCCTGTCGACGCCCTGGCACCTTGCACCTTGGGTCCAACACAATCCTGGCCGCGGTACCCATGTAACGAGCGGAGACGCTCCAGGCGCCCGACCAGAGCTGCTTGCCAGTGCCCGCTCTCCCGCACCAAACTCCTGACCAGACCAACACGGAAGCGTTCCATGACCCGCACCGTTGCCCTGGATGACCTCGTCCGCCGCATCAAGCCCGGCGCCAAAGTGGCCGTTGCCCCGGATTACGCCGGCCCGCCGATGGCGACGATCCGGGAGCTGATCCGCCAGGGCACGGGTGACCTGCATGTTGTCTGCGTGCCCTCCGCGGGCATGGTGGTGGATGTCCTGCTCGGCACCGGCCAGGTCCGCACACTGGAAACTGCCGCCATCACGCTGGGTGAGGCCGGCGGCGCGCCGCGCTTCCAGGCGGCGCTGAAGCAGGGCTCGATCCGCATCATGGATGCCACTTGCCCGGCGATCCACGCTGGATTGCTGGCGGCGCAGAAGGGCGTGCCGTTCGTGCCGCTGCGCGGCATCATCGGCACCGATGTGCTGGCCAACCGTCCCGACTGGAAGGTGATCCAGAACCCGTTCGCGGACGCCGAGGACCCGATCGTCCTGATTCCCGCCATTCTGCCCGATATCGCCATCTTCCACGCGCCGGTGGCCGACCGCTTCGGCAACGTGCAGATCGGCCGGCGACGCGAACTCGCCAGCATGGCGTATGCGGCGAAATCAACCTTGGTGACGGTGGAGCGGATCACCGACGAGAATCTGCTGCACAGCGAACTCTCGGCCGCCGCGGTGCTGCCGAGCCTGTATGTGGACGCGGTGGCGGTGGTGCCGGAAGGGGCGAAACCATACGGGATGTGGAGCGGCGAGTACGACGTCGATCCGGCGGAAGTTGCCCAGTATGCCCGCGTCGCCCGCACCGAGGACGGGTTCCGCGACTACCTGGCGCGGTTTCTCGGCGCCACGGTGCCGGCCTGATGCCGGCGCCGGCCACGCCGCGCGAATTGCTGATCGTTGCGATTGCCCGCCTGCTGGATGGGTGCCGCCATGTCGCGGTCGGCGCCTCTTCACCGATACCAGCATCCGCCGCCATGCTGCTGCGAGCGCAGAAGGAGCAGCAGGACGAGGTCGTACGCATCTCGGTGCTGGGCTCGCAGGAGCACAATTTCTTCACCAACGGGGGTGTGGAGCTGTTCGACTGCGCCGCGCAGGGACGCATCGACGCATTCTTCCTGGGTGGCGGGCAGATCGACGGGCAGGGCAATATCAACCTGGTCGGTGGTGGCGGCGACTACCCGCAGACCAAGGTGCGCTGGCCGGGGTCATTCGGGTCCAGCTACCTGGCATTCCTGGTGCCGCGCGTGATCCTGTTCCGCGAGGAGCATTCGCCGCGCGTTTTCGTCGAGCAGGTGGATTTCGTCAGCGCCCCCGGCACGAGCCCGCCGGAGGTGTACCGCCCCGGCGGACCGGTGGCACTGCTGACGGGCCTTGGGCTGTTCTCCTTCGACCGGCAGGCGGGCCGCTTTACACTGCGGTCGGTGCATCCGGGGCATACGGTGGAGGAGATCGTCGCCGCCACCGGCTTCAAGTTCGACATCCCCGAGATCGTCCCGACCACGCCGGGCCCGGATGCCGCGACGCTGGCGCTGCTGCGCGGGCGGGTGCGGGAGGAGGTCAGCGAGTGCTATGGCGAGTTCGCCGCGGCCTGGCGGGCAGAGGTGCCAGAGGTGGTTACGGCCATGTAGGGCCCGCCTGCCTGCGCTACTGATTCGTCAGGCGCGCGCCTGCCGCCGGCGCTCAACGCCGGCCGTGGCGACCCGCCGCGGTTTGGGATGGGGTAGGGTCGGGGGTGCTCGGTCTTGCAATCGTAGCGGACTCACACAGTGGTGCCGGTGGTCCGGCCGGCTCCCCTTCTGCCAACACGTCATCGACGGGCGCCTGCTGGATCACCTATTCACGGTCAGCCGGAATACAGGAAAAAGCAAGAACGTCACCCGGCACCGTTTCACCGCGATCGGCGCTACCAGTAACAACCATGTTGATAACCTGCTGGTTTCCGCCGTACCCACAATGCGCCGCGTCCGGCATTTCCAGCCATCCAGCGTATGTAGGGGCATTCGACACAGTAACATTCAGTACGTGAGCATTTGGATCTCGTACAAACTCGCTCTTCAGGTCCTGGCTCAGGACATCGTTGGGGTCAGAAAAGGCGACTACGGTGATTTTATCATCCGGCCTGCGGCTGGTTAATTGCTCAGACCTGGCTGCGCGAATCTTCACCAACATGCGCGCCAGCGCACTCGAATTGCGATCGGGCAGTTGCGTCCCGCCCACGCCACTACGCCCTTCAGCAGGACCGGTATCATCGTCATCCGCCTGGTCTTCCAGAGGAATTTGATTGGCAATCATGAAAAACGCGCGCGCCTTCGCAACATGTTTCACGAGATCCTGAGCCGCTGCTACGATCGAGTCCGCCATTATTTTGCTGCCGAGGCTTTCGGACACGAAACCGAGGCCATCGGTTACACGGCCTCCCACCGGATCAGCCACGGCATCCTTGATCGCCTGCTGCATACCGCTTCTGATTTTGGGACCCTTCGCGCCAAGATAAACGACGGCATCGACCAGGCATTCGTCGAAAAAGCGCTTCAGCGTGCGGTTCAGTGACGCGTGCTTGTAACCATTCTCCCAGTCGTATCGCAAAGCGAGCCGGCTCCGGTCCATCATACTGGACCAGACAAGAAAATAGACTGACAAGACGCGCGATTTGCCATCGGCTTCCTGGCGGAAGATCTTGTTGTAGGCAATCAGGCGGTTGGGAACATTATCGACGGAATAGCTTCTGGTTGGGCCGTCGGTGACGCTTGCCGACGGGCCAAGGGAGGCCATGATAAGCGCGGTGCGGCTTCGGACCCAGGCGTATCCCGTTCTGCAAACGCCATGGGTCCACATGATCTTCGCGTCGGGCGTCGCCAGGTCGATCAGCCCATCAAATCGCGTGCTTCCATTGGGTGGCAGGACCACGGATACCTGTGGTGAAGAATAGGGTCTGCTGCAGCCGGATCCCACAAGAAGCAGCAGAAAAACACAGCTCAGCAGCAGGCGCGTCCGTTGAATCTGGGTAGTAATGAGGCCAATCAGATAGTCTCGGGCTTTCATACGCGTTCCACGTCCCCTCGCGACCGTGGCTACAATACGGGGAAATCATTTCTGTTCAAACAGGCTGACCCTTGGATTTGCAGAATGCCGTGGTCACGGGGCCGCGGCGAAAGCGGCACTTCAAACTGGTCCGCAATGCCGGACGCGGCAGGTAGGCAACGGAGGTCAGCGGCAGCCAGTGGCACGGACCTGCGCTGTGTCGCCAGCCCGTTGCAACACCTGATGATCTTGCGCCCGCCGCAACCGTACGGCGTTGGGCGGTCCTCCCGAGCCCTTATCCGACCCGCGCTAGGAAACCCTCCATTGCGCGGTTGAACGCCGCCGGCTGGTGAAGATTGGCCGCATGCCCTGCGTCCGGAACAACCACCTTCTCCGCTCCCGGAATCTTCGCTGCCATGTAGTCCGCTGCCGTCAGGAAGTTGGTGTCGTTGGCCCCGACCAGCACCAGGGTCGGCACGCGGATCGTCTCCAGCGAACGGATCGCCGAATCATCGCGCTGCGTCAGCATGCCGCGCGCCGCGCCGGCCAGCCCCGCCGCCGACCGATGCTGGCTCATTCGCACTTCATCGCTTTGCCCCAGCGCTGCCAGTCCGCGCGCCTCCAATTCGTCGCCCCGAGCGCGGGCGCGGGCGTTCCAGGTTTCGCGCGCCTGATCGCTCTTGAAGCCCGGACCGGTGTCGAACAGCATCAGCGCGCGCGTGCGCTGTGGGTGGCGCAAATGGAAGGCCAGCGACATATAGCCGCCCAGTGAGAGGCCGCCGATGATGGCACTGTCCACCCCGCAGGCGTCCAGGATCGCCGCCATGTCGGCAACGGTGGCGTCCTCGGAATAGGCTGCCGGATCGGCGGGATAGTCGCTCTGACCGTGGCCGCGCATGTCCCAGACAATGACGCGGTAGCGATCGTGAAACGCCGCAATCTGTCCGTCCCACATGCGACAGGTTGCGCTGTAGCCGTGGCTCAGCAGAATGACCGGACCCGTCCCGTGGTCTTCGTACCAGATGGACACACCGTCGCGGTTCAGATGCGGCATGGCGGTTTCCTCCGTGTTGCTTGACCGCGACTGTGGCCTGCCTTGCTGGCGCCGTCCAACCGCGGGCCAAAAAGAAGCAAATTTCACGCTGGCTTCCCGCCTGGCCGACGCGTCTTCTCACGCCCGCCGACTACGCCTCAGCCTGCCACCAACGGCAACACAGGAGGATACAATGGCTTACGCAACCGACGGGCTTGGCAACGCCATCAGTGGCGCAAGCCCCGCCGCAAGCGCACTGTATGAGCAGGCGCTGCGCGGGTTCCACACCTACAGCGGCGATCCGGTCGGATTGGCGGAACAGGCCGCTGCCGACAGTCCTGGATTCGTCATGGCCCACGCCCTGCGCGCCTGGCTCTATCTGCTCGGCACCGAACCCGCCGCGCTGCCGGTAGCGCGTGAGTCGCTCGCGGCAGCCCGAGCGCTGCCAATGACAACGCAGGAGCGGGGACACATCGCGGCGCTGACGCATCTGGCCGAAGGCGATTGGATGGCGACCTCGCGGACAATGGAGGATGTCGCCGTTGCCCATCCGCGCGACCTGCTGGCGCTGCAGGTCGGGCATCAGCTTGATTTCTTTACTGGCAACGCACGGATGCTAAGAGATCGGATCGCGCGCGCTTTGCCGGCCTGGAGCGCCGACATGCCGGGCTACCACGCCCTGCTGTCGATGCACGCGTTCGGCCTGGAGGAGTGCGGCGACTATGCCCGCGCCGAGGCAACCGGCCGGCAGTCGGTGGAACTCGAGCCGCGCGACGGTTGGGGCCAGCACGCCGTGGCGCATGTGATGGAGATGCAGAACCGCACCGCGGACGGCATTGCCTGGATGCGGGCGAACCCGGCGGCATGGTCTACCGACAGCTTCTTCGCTGTGCACAACTGGTGGCACCTGGCGCTGTATCATCTCGATCGCGGCGAGATGGCCGAGGTGCTGGCGCTCTACGATGGTCCGGTAAAGGGCGGCCAAAGCTCTATTGTGCTCGAACTGATCGACGCGACGGCGATGCTGTGGCGGTTACACCTGCGCGGCGTCGACGTCGGTGACCGGTGGACGCCGGTCGCTAACCGGTGGGAGGAGCTTGGCGGCGCTGGCACCTATGCCTTCAACGACTGGCATGCCGCCATGGCGTTCGTCGGCGCCGGCCGACCCGTTGCGCTGCAGGCGGTGCTGGAGGGTGCGCGGCGGGCGGCGCAGGGCGCGGGCGACAACGCGATGTTCAGCCGCGACGTCGGACTGCCGCTGATCAAGGCGGTGCAGGCCTTCGGCGCCGGGGATGACGTTACGGCGATCGGCAAGCTGCGCTCGGTGCGTGAGATCGCGCACCGGTTCGGAGGTAGCCACGCGCAGCGTGACCTGATCGACCTGACGCTGATTGAAGCAGCGCTGCGCAGTGGCGCCGCGTCGCTTGCCGCGGCGTTGGCGGCGGAGCGGGCCGCGCTGAAGCCGCATTCGCCGGTGGCGCTCAGCTTTGTGCGCCGAGCCGGAGCGCTGCGGCCGCAGGCGGCGTAAGGCGCCTGAGGTGCGGATAGAATGGGGCGGTCCTGTGCGGACACCGGACAGGACCGCCCTGACAAAAAGGACAACTGTCATGGCAAGTATCGCTACGGCGATGCTGCATCGGGTCGGCGTCGCCGGCGGTGTTAAACTTCCCTGTGCGGAGTACGGAACCGGATCCGGTCTGCCGGTCCTGCTGTTGCATAGCTACACGGATACGCGCCCGTCCTTCGAATTGCTGCTGCCGCATCTGCCACGCGCGCTGCGTCTCATTGTGCCGACGCAGCGCGGCGATGGCGATACGGGCCGGCCGTTGTCCGGCTATACAAGCGTGGAGTTTGCGGCGGATGCGCTGGCGGTGCTGGATGCTTTGGGCGTGCGGCAAACAATTGTCGTCGGCCACTCCATGGGCAACCAGATTGCCTTGCGGCTGGCGCGGGAACACCCGGACCGGGTCAGCGGACTTGTATTGATCGGCGGCTTTGCCAGCCTGGCAGAGAAGCACGCCGTGCAGGCGGTGGGGAACGAGGCAATCGCAGGTCTCGTAGACCCTGTTGACCCCGCCTTCGTTACCGAGTCCCAGTACAGCACGGTGGCACGCGCGGTTCCGGAGGCGTTTCTGGACCTCGTGGTTCGGGAGAATCCGACGTTGCCAGCCGGTGCTTGGCGCCAAGCTCTGGCCGCGATGGCGCAAGAACCGCTTATCGATGACGTGCCGCGCGTGACCGCGCCGACGCTGCTGCTATGGGGTGACCGCGACGCGATCGTTTCACATGATCAGCAGGAGGTGCTGGCGGCAACACTTCCGGATGTCAGGCTGGAGGTGCTGCCCGGCACAGGGCATGCACCGCACCGGGAGGACCCAGAGCGCACCGCCGCAGCAGTAATTCGCTTCGTGCACGAGGTCGTCGCACGATCAGTCCTGCCCGGTAACCACATGCCGTTCCGCAATGCTGCCTGATGCGTAAACGGATGGCAGGGAGCTGGCATGCCTGTTGTCTTGATCGTTACGGCAAGCATTCACTGCGTAAGCGGACGACAGAGCATTGGCCATTTCGTCGCATCACGCGCCCGCATTCATCTGCAGCAAGTCGGGCGGAACCTCCAGGCCGGCTGTCCGCACGCCGTCGAGCAGGCGCGCCAGGTCCTGGGGCCGGGCGAACGGGTTGATCAGCGCCAGCCAGCGTGCCGCCTCGCCCGGCTGCGGCATGCGGTTGCCGGTGACATGGCGGCGGAAGCTGACGCGGAACCGTTCCAGAGCCGCCCGAGCCTCCGTCATGCGGCCGCGATGCACCTCGGCCGCGGCGCGGTAGGCATCCACGTCCGCTGCAAGTTCCGGCGCCCTGTCCATCAGAGTGAGGGCGGCTTCGTATTCCCCAAGAAAGAACTCGGGCATCGCCGCGTAGGCGTAGTACCAGTCATCGTGGAATGGATTGAGCCGTGCCGCCAGCGCCGCTGCCGCGCGGCCTCGTTCTGGCCGGCCAAGCAGGCAATGGGCCAGCGCGAATTGCGTCTGCATATCGGCGTCGTTTGGGTTGAG
>JAFEFW010000619.1 GCA_018240405.1 Pseudomonadota bacterium | reverse complement strand
CAATCTTGATTGTTTCCCGGATCATGTCATTCCGCTTGGACTGGTCCGTTTCAACGGCGATCTTGTTCGTCAGATCGTCCAGCGCCGGATTGGAGTAACCCCCGGAATTAACTTCGCCGCGCTTGCCGTCGCGCGTGCCCAGCAGCGTGTAAAGCACATTGTGCGCGTCATATGTAGCTGGCGTCCAGCCAAGCATGTAGAAATCCGTGTCGTAGTTCGGCGCCAGGATCTTGGTGAAGAACTTCGTTTTTGTCTGCGCGTTCAGGTCGACTTTGATGCCGATCCGCGCCAGCATCGGAACGATGGCAGTACAGATCTGCTCATCCATGACGTAGCGGTCGTTCGGGCAGTCCAGCATGACCTTGAAACCATCGGGATATCCGGCCTCGGCCAGAAGCTTTTTCGCCGCCGCGGTATCGACCTTCGGCCGCACGTCCAACGCCGCGTCGTAACCGTTCACGCCTGGTCCCCACATCATGAAGGTTGGGCGGCCAAGCCCGAGCATCACCTTGGAGGTGATGGCAGGTTCATCAATCGCAAGGGATATCGCCTTGCGCACCCGCTGGTCCTTGAACGGGTTCTTGCCCTTCACGTCGGAACTGGGCAGTTCGGCGCGTGACTGGTTCATGCCCAAAAAGATCGTGCGCAGTTCAGGCGTCTGCAGCACTTTCAGGTTTTCCGATTGCTTGATGCGCGCGATATCCTGCGGCGGCACCGAGTAGATCATATCGACCTCACCGGAGAGCAGCGCGGCCACGCGCGTCGGTGCGGAGGAAATGACGTTCAGTTCCACCCGGTCGGCATTGCCCACAGGCTTGTCCCACCAGTTGGGGTTGCGCTCCACCACGGTCTTGCGGTCCGGCTCACGCGACACCAGCCGGTACGGGCCGGTTCCCATCGCGTTATGCAACGCGTAATTATCTTCTTTGCCGATGATAACTGGTTCGGTTGCGTTATGGGCTTCGCACCATGCCTTCGACATGATCAGCAGGTTGGTCTGCTCCTGCGGGAAGATCGGGTCCGGCGCCACAGTTTCAAAGTCGACGGTGAAGTCATCCACCTTGCGGGCTTCCTTCACCACCGACATCGGCGCGCGCATCGAGGAGTTCTTGGACTGGATGCGCTTGAGCGTGAACACCACGTCATCGGCGGTGAAGGGCGAGCCGTCCTGCCACTTCACCCCTTGTCGCAGCTTGAAGCGCCAGACTGTCGGGCTGGTTTGCTCCCACGACGTCGCCAGCGCCGGTTCCAGCGTCAGGTCGGGCTTGCGGCGGGCCAGCGGCTCATAAATGTTGGCGAGGAAGGAGAGCTGCACCGTCTCCTGCCGCGTCGCCGGGTCCATGGCATTGACGTCGCCGTCATTGGCCCACCGGAAGGTCACGGCGGCGGCCGGCACGGCCAAAGCGCCGAATAGACCAAAGCCAAATACGGTGGAGACGAGAGCGGTTCGTAGCAGTTTCATGGACCGATACTCCTGCGGCGGCGCATAGTGCAGTCCTAGCCTGCTGCAACAATTTGTGCCAGTGAGACGAAACATGCGCATTGATCCGACGGGCGACATCCTGGGTTTGGTGGATGTGCAACCGACCTTCATGCCGGACGGTGAGCTTGCCGTGGCGGACGGCGATGCAATCGTGCCCGTCGTGAACTGCCTGATGGGCCGGTTCCCACGCGCGTTTGCGACACAGGACTGGCACCCGGCGGATCACGTCTCGTTCGCCAGCCAGCATCCCGGTAAGGCGCCGTATGAGACCATCACCCTGCCTTACGGCCCGCAGGTGTTGTGGCCGGATCACGGCATCGCCGGCACTCCCAATGCCGCGTTGCACCCGGACATTGACCAGCGCCGGGTGGAGGTCGTGATCCGCAAGGGCTGTGACCGGCAGATCGACAGCTACTCGGCATTTCAGGAGAACGATCGCCGCACCCCAACCGGGCTGGACGGATGGCTGCGCCAGCGCGGCTTCACCCGGCTGTTCCTGTGTGGCCTCGCCACCGATTTCTGCGTCGGATGGTCGGCCGAGGATGCAGTCCGGCTGGGCTACGCCGTGGTGGTGATCGAGGATGCCTGCCGAGGGATCGGCCTGCCGGTCCGCGCAGGATGGACGACGATGGACGACACCAGGCAGCGCCTGCTCGCCCGCGGCGTCGCGTTCATCACCAGCGACAAACTCGGATGATCCGGGTCACCGCTCGCGCCGGCCTTGGCTTGCTGGCAATGCTCTGCATGCCGATGGCGCCTGCATCCGCTGCCTCGGGCGCGGATGGTCTGTGGCTGACGCAGGATCGGGGCGGCATCATCGCCGTTCGGAGCTGTGGCACCAATCTGTGCGCGCGCATTGTCGGCCTGGTGCTGGACAAGCCGACGGAGCCGACACCGCTGGACGCGCAGGGCGTCTCGCAGTGCGGGCTGGAGTTGATCAACGACGCAGCGCCGGCTGAACCCAACCTCTGGCGCGGACATATCCGCGACCCGCGCAACGGCTCCGTCTGGGGCGTGCAGCTTTGGCTGAACCCGAATGGCACGCTGTCGATGCGGGGCTATTTCGGCATCTCGCTGCTTGGCCGCACCGAAACGTGGACGCGGTATCCGGGCACAGTGCCGCAGGACTGCCGGATGTCCCGGTCGGACGTGGCAGCGGCACTACGAGGGCGCTAAGGGACAGCCCAGCCTGGGTCCTTGTACGGCGGCTCGCACGGCGAAAACCGGCGTCACCGTAAGGTAGTGACGCGAGACTATCGGCTCTTAATGAGTGTTCATCGGCGGTTCCACGAAGGGTTGTGAGCGCCTCCCCGGCCCTCGCCACGACGCCAGCGCATCACGCAGCCTGCTTGCGCTGCCGCGCCTATCGGGGGAAACGGGTGCGCGAATCGGAGGGACCACAACCATGCAGATGAAAGCCGCCGTGCTGCGCGAACAGGGCCGTCCCCGCCCCTATGCCGTCAGCCAACCGATGACGATAGAAACCGTCGACCTCGACCCACCCGGCCCGGGCGAGGTGCTGTACAAGATCATGGGCGCCGGCCTCTGCCATTCCGACCTATCCACGATCGAGAACCTCCGGCCCCGCAAGCTGCCAACCATCCCGGGCCATGAGGCCGCCGGCATCGTCGAGGAAGTCGGTCCCGGCGTCACCGGCCTGAAGCCTGGCGACCACGTCATCAGCGTGTTCGTCACCTCGTGTGGCGACTGCCGCTACTGCAATGGCGGCCGGCCGAATCTGTGCCAGAGTTCGAACAAGTCACGCGCCGACGGAACGCTGATCTCGGGCGCCCGCCGCCTGTCGCTGAACGGTGAGCCGATCCACCACTACTCCGGTCTGTCGGTGTTCGCGCAATACGCCGTGGTGTCGCAGAACGCATTGATAAAGATCCCGGACGACGTGCCGTTGGACGATGCCACCATCTTCGGCTGCGCCGTCGTCACCGGCGTTGGCGCCGTATTGAACACCGCGCAGGTGCCGCCCGGTGGGCAGATGGCTGTGGTCGGCCTCGGCGGAGTCGGCATGAACGCCCTGCTTGGCGGCGTGGTGGCCGGGGCGGAACGGATTGTCGCGGTTGACCTGAACCCGGACAAGCTGAAGATCGCCAGGGAACTTGGCGCCACCGATACGTTCCTGGCGGGCAATGCCGATGTTGTCGAAGAGATCCGCGATGCCACCGGCGGCGGCCTGGACTATGTGATCGAAACCGCTGGCTCGATCCCGGCCATGAATCTCGCCTATGCGATCGCCGCGCGCGGCGGCGCCGTGGTCAGCGCCGGATTGCCGGCCGCTACAGCAACGTTTTCTTACCTGCACGGCGCACTTGTCAGCGACGGTAAAAGTATCCTCGGTTCGTACATGGGCAGTTGTGTTCCGAAACGAGACATTCCGCGATTCATCGCGCTATACCAACGCGGCAAGCTGCCGGTGCAGAAGCTTCGTTCGGGGTATATTACATTTGAGCAGATCAATGATGGTTTCGATCGCCTCTCCGACGGCGCTGTCCTGCGGCAGGTGCTGCGTCCACACGGCTGACCGGCCGATGGGTCTTTGGCCGTGAGCACCTGGCTGGTTACCGGCGGTGCAGGCTTCATCGGCTCGCACCTCTGCGACGCGCTGCGCGCCCGCGGCGATGACGTCCGGGTCTTGGATGACCTGTCCACCGGCCGGCAGGACAACCTGCCGCGCGGAGCGCAGCTGCTGGTCGGCGATGTTGCCGATCCGGCAACCGTCGCCGAAGCGATGCGCGGCGTTGATGGCTGCTTCCATCTGGCCGCCATCGCCTCGGTCGAAAAAGGCGTCACCGATTGGCTCGGCACGCACCGCACCAATCTGACGGGGACGGTGACGGTATTGGACACGATCCGGCGCCAGGGGCGGCCGATCCCGGTGGTTTATGCCTCCTCAGCCGCGGTCTACGGCGACGTGGCGGCGCTGCCGATCACCGAGGCAACGCCGTGCCGCCCGGTCTCGGCCTACGGCGCGGACAAGTACGGCTGTGAGCAGCACGCCCGCGTCGCCAGCACGGTGCACGGCATACCCACTGTCGGGTTGCGCTTCTTCAACGTATACGGCCCTCGCCAGGACCCGAAATCACCCTATTCGGGGGTCATCTCCATTTTCTGCGAACGCATCGGTGCCGGCGTGCCGATTACCATCTACGGCGACGGACAGCAGACGCGGGATTTCATCTATGTCGCCGACGTCGTGCGGGCGCTGCTGGCGGCAATGGCGCAGCGGCCGGCGACACCATCCGTATTCAACGTTTGCAGCGGCACCCCGATTTCGGTCGCGGCGCTGGCCGCGCTGATTGCCGATCTTGCCGGACGTGAGCTCGACGTGCGGACCGGTCCACCACGAGCCGGCGAAATCCGCCACTCCTTGGGCGATCCGGCGCCCGCTGACGCGGCACTGGGGCTGGGTGGGCGCACTGGACTACGGGACGGGCTGGCACAGGTCCTGGCCTGGCTAATCGCTACCCAGACGCGGGCTGCGTGAGGGGCATACTCCTCAGCCTGTTCATGCCACCGACCGGGCTGGTGACGCTTGCCTTCATCGGCCTGCTGATCGGGCGGCGCCGCCGGCTAGGCGGACTCTGCCTCTGGACGGCGGTGATCGGGCTGTATCTGCTGTCGACGCCGCTGGTGTCACACACCATGCTGGTGGCGCTGGAGCAGGACCTGCCGACGACACCACCGCCTGGCAACCCGCCAGGCGCCATCATCGTGTTGGGCGGCGAGATGATCCGAACGCATGACATGCCGCTTGGAGCCAGACCCGGGCCGTTGACCCTGGAGCGGCTGGCGACAGGCGCCGCCCTGGCGCGCCGCACCGGACTGCCATTGCTCGTTACAGGTGGACTGGCCCATCCGACCCAACCGGCCGTTGGCGCCGTGATGGCGGCAAGCCTGAAGGACGATTTCGGCACCCCGGCCCGCTGGGTCGAGGACAAGTCCGTCGACACCTGGGAGAACGCCCGGCTTAGCGCGAAAATTCTGCACGAAGCCGGGATTCAGTCGGTCTATGTCGTCACCAGCGCCTGGCATATGCGGCGGGCGCTGCAGGCGTTTGGCGATACCGGTTTGGCCGTTACGGCCGCGCCGACGCCGATTGATGCCAGCCTGGCGCCGCTGGCCACAGATCTGATGCCGCGCGTCACGAGTTGGCTGACCGCATATTACGCGCTGCATGAGTGGGTCGGGTATGCGTGGTACCGGGTCCGCTGACCTGCGCATCGACAGCTCTGAGCGGCTGAACCAACTGCCGAAGGAGGCGCGGTCGCTGCTTGACAGCGGCGGCCTGTTCTCCAGCCAGGCATGGTGGGACGTTGTGCTGGCACATGCGTTACCGGCCGGCGCCCGGCCGGTGTTCGTAGTCGGCCGCGCCGGTGCGCGCGTTGTGCTGGTGGCGCCCATGTTGCGCCAAGGCCGTCTGCTCGGCGCCCTGACGAGCCCCTACACCTGCGTTTTCACCCCTGCGCTTGCTTCGGGTCTGGATGATGCGACAGGTGTTGCAGCCATGGCGGCGCTCGCGGGGTGGTGCCGCAGCACCGGCATCGTGCGTCTGGATGCGCTGCCCGTGGACTGGCAGGGGCTGCCCTGGCTCGAGCAGGGTGCGCAGCGCGCCGGGCTGCTAGCATACCGCTTCGATCATTTCGGCAACTGGTATGAGGATGTCGGCGGACTGGACTGGCCCGGCTACCTCGCCCGCCGTCCTGGGGCCTTGCGAGAAACCATCCGCCGGCGCCTGCGCCGGGCCGAGGCGCTGCCGGGAGCGCGCTTCCACCTGCTGTCAGCGCCCTCGGACATGGCGTTTGCCACCGAGGCGTATGAGACCGTCTATGCCCGAAGCTGGAAGGAGCCGGAGCCGTATCCGCATTTCAACACCGCATTCATGCGCCGAATGGCTGAGGAGGGTGCGCTGCGCTTTGGCCTCTGGTCGCTCGATGGGGTGCCAGCCGCGGTGCAGATCTGGGTGGTCAGCGACGGCCGGGCAACGGTGCTGAAACTGGCGCACGATGAGGCATTCAAGGCGCACTCGCCGGGCACCGTGCTCACCGCACTGATGTTGCGCCATCTACTGGATATCGAGCACGTAACAGAGATCGATTTCGGGCGTGGCGATGACGAATACAAGCGCAGGTGGGCCGCCGAGCGGCGGCAACGGATTGGCGTGCTGTTGGCCAACCCGTGGCGGCCGCGCGGCACAATGGAGGTGATCCGCCGCGCGGTGCGGCAGATACGGGACAGCATGCGCGCCGGTCGGTAGCGGCGACTGCCTGATGAACGCGACTGTCAGCAAGCCATGACACGCAGGGACAGTCCCGCATGCAGCAGAGGAAGACGGCTTTGCTTGCAGCTGTGACGGCCGGACGTGTGCCGGACATCCCCAACTGACGTTGGCGGACCTGCGACATCCGTTGTGACGACTATACGGGTCGCGATGGCAGGGAGACGGACCGACCGCGGCAACGAGAGGACGCGGCGGCGCCGGACAGAAAGCCAACGGCGACTCTCCTGGCGCTCTGGGAGCAAGTCGGCGACTACTCGAGCCGGCGCCGGCGGCGCCATAGCTGGACGAACCCGATCAGCGCCCCCATTGTGATCAGGACGGAGGCGATCTGCGGGCCGGTCAGCGATCGCAGGTCGCGCAGCCAGATCTCCCACCATGCCAACATGCCTACGTCCGGCGGACCCGTGCCATAGATTCGCAGGCTGCCGGGGACCATCGCGTCCGGCAAAGTGTAGATCGGCAACGGCAGGGCGACGACAGCGGGACCCGGCGGCGGATCGGCGACCTCGAGCGTTTGCACAGCGGTCCTGGGGCTCAGGATGAAACTATCGAACAGCGGCCGGACCGGCACCGCGCGACCGTTTGGAAACTCAGCGTTTCGCGTGAGCAAATCGCGGATGAAGTCCGCCCCCACCGCACCGGCTCTGCCGGCCCATGCAGCACCGGGCTGACGCAGCGCGGTCCGTGACTCGACAGGCAGCAGCGCGGCAGCCGGCTGGACACTGGCAAGGCCGGTCACATCCGGCGTCACGCCTGGTTGCCGACGAGGATCGGGCGCCGAGACAGCGCCAGCCGCCGATCCGCCTGCCCCTTGGCCAACCGCAGGTCGGGTAGCCGCGGCCGGAGCACTCTGTCCTGCCGGAACCGAAGGTTCGGGCGCAGGCTGGGGGTTCGGCCGGAATGCACCGGCGGATCCCGCGTCCGGCATACGCGAGGACGGAGAGCCTTCGCCGGGAGGAGCCTGCGTCACCTCGGCGAGGCGGCGCGCAGCGGCGGCTCGAGCGGCCTGCTGCTTCGCGGCAGCGGGATCGTCGGCTGGAATCGACTCGATTACGCCGAAGGCGCCGACGCGAACGGTCGCGCTCGCGGCACCGTCGGGATTGGTGGCATGGCCCGCAACGGCATCGCTGGCCCGGCCAATGCTCAGATAGCCTGGCTCTGGCGGCACGTTGACGATCACGGGACGCTTGCCGACGAACAGGGCGCCTGGCTCCGCGACGGGGCGTGTCTCCTCCAGCAGCGAAAGCGCCGTTGCCATGCCGCGCGTCGGCGTCGCCTCGTTCAAGCGCGTTGCCAGGTCGGGTGGCAGCGGCGCATCGGCCAGCACCGGCGCCGCCACGGCAGGAACAGCCAGCACCAGGGCCAGCAACGCGACCGAACCGATCCGGCCAATCAAGGGCGCGAACTCCTGTGTTCCGGTTTCATGGCCTTGGCACCGCCTGCAAACAGGCGCGGGCGGGCCAGTCCGTTGCCGCATCAATAACAGAGCTGTATCTGGCTGACGCAGCGAAATTCCTGCAGCGAGGATCAGCCGCGGCGGAGGCGATCCTCTGTTACCGCGACCAAACGGCGCGCAACCGGGCGCGGACCTGACGCCGCAGCAGCCTGAGTGCCCAGGAGGGGCCGGCCTCCAGCCAGTACAGCCGTTCCGTGCGATTGGCGAGGCTGCGCTTGTAGCGATCGCCCCCGGCGAGGAAGTCGTAGCGCATGGCCCCCTCCGCCAGCGCCTGATCAATCGCGGCGCCATGGCAGGTCAACCCGGGCTTTGCCTTGTTATCCGCCGGGGCATAGGCGAACCCGCTCTGGTAGGCGCGGATGCCCCCGTCGTCACGCAGGTTGTAGAGGATGCCGACGGTTTCGCCGCCGCCGGTCACTTCGGTCAGCGCTGTCTGACCGCGCGGAAAGCCGACGTCGATCAGTGCATGGTGGAAACGGCGGAAGAACGAGGCGGCAAAACTGCCGGGCTCGCCGCGCGCGACCCAGGCGGCCTGATGCAGGTCGGCCATCCGGTCGAGCATGCGGTGCGCCTCCGAGGCTGATGCGGCCATGCTAACCTGCAATACGCCTCGCTCGGCAAAATGCCTGTCGGACCGTCGCACCTGCTGCCGTGTATTGGCGCTGAGACCGGCGAGGTAGTTGCCGCCGGTAGCCCGCACCGCCGCAAGATCGACAAACGGCGCCTCGCTGACCTTGGCGACCCAGACGGTGCCGGCGACATCCCTGGCCGCCTGGAGCACGTCGCCTCCCACGCCGGACAGGACAACCACATAGCGATGTGCCACCGCGGCCAGGCAGGCCCGCGTGAGCGCCGCCTCCCTCCCCGCCTCGGCCAGCACGCCGTTATGCTCGACATAGACGCAATCAAGCGCGGGATCGCCACTCTCACCAAGATACAGCAGGTCCGGCTGCCCGGGCCCGACGCGAACCCGGTTGAGCAGCGCCAACGCCACCGTGCGGCCGGCCTCGGTCGCCTCGATCAGCACCGGGTCGGTAAAGCGTTCGGCGGCGAGGCACCCCGTCCAGGTCCAACTTTGGAAGATCGGTGCATTTGCGCGCTGCTCGAGCGCCCGCCACCGCGCTTCCAGCGCGGCAATATCCTGGACCTCGCTGACCCGCACAGACGCGGTCACGGGCGGTCAGCCGGGCCGCGCCACAATGCGCCGTAGGTGGCGAACATGGCCGCCTGGTTGAAGTCACGGCAGGCCTTCTCCCGGTTCGCGGCGCCAAGCCGGTCGCGCAGGCCCGGATCGCCAGCCAGCGCCTGCATCGCCCGAGCCAGCGCGGCGGCGTCCAATGGCGTGACAAGCGGCGCATTGGCCTCGGCCACCATGGACCGGACATCGCCGACATCGGTCGAGACCACCGGCAGGCCGCAGGCCATGGCTTCGGTGACCGAAAGCGGCATCTGCTCCGTATCCGAGGCCAGGGCAAAGACGTCGAAGCGGTGGTAGAAGTCCGGCGTATCCGCCTGGTGGCCGGCGAACTCGACACGCTCCGCGATGCCAAGTTCCGCCGCAAGAGCCGTCAGTGCCGGCCGTTCCGGCCCGTCGCCGACGACCACCAGCCGTGCCGGGGTCGTCCGCGCCAGCAGCGCGAAGGCACGCAGCAGGCGCGCGATGTTCTTCTCCTCCCGCAGCGCTGCGATGGTGCCAATTGTCAAGCCGTCCCTGGCCGTGCCCAGCGGGGCGAACCGGTCGATATCGACGCCGTTCGGCACGTACCGCACCAGGTCACGCGGCAGCTTCCAGATCTCAATGGCAATGCGCATCAGGTTGCGGGACGGCACCACGACAGGCGTGCGACCGAGAGCGATCCGGCGCAGCCACACACGGCGGGGTATCTGGGCGGCTCGCTCCTCGGGCCCGAACCCGTCGACAACGTGCATGTGGCGCGTCACCGGGAGCAGGTTCGCCAGGGCAAACTCGATGGCGCCCCAGTTGCAGGTCACCAGCGTGTCCGGCTGCCATTCCCGCAGCAGGCTGCGGAAGCGCCAGGCATTGGCCAGCATCGCCCCCTTCGGCGCCGCGACAGCGGGAAACCGAATGTCGAGATCGGGGCGCAGGCGCTCTCGGCAGCCGGTATTGCCGTCCAAGGCCACAACGATGTGGCGGAATGCGCGGCCAAAATGATTGGCAACGGCGGCGAAGCGGACCTGGGCGCCGCCGACGGCAAAGGTCGGGAAGATGTGCGCAACAAGCGGCGGTATATCCGCGTCTTTCCGATGCCGGTCCACGGTCAATCCGCAAGGCACCAGCGCGCGGGGCGGCGCACGGCATGCCCGTCATTCTGGCCGCGGCACAACAGTGCTGTCGTTGGGTGCCGGCGCGGGTGGCTTGGTCCGGTGACCGTCACCATCCGCGACACCGGTCAGAGCACCTTGACGCGCCACCCACGTTCAGCCGATCTCCCAGGAATGATCCGTGCGCGGCATAGCCTGATCCCTTTTTTGACTGCAATGCTTTGTCTCCCGGGCATGCTCATGCTGGCTGTGCCGGCGATGGCGAAGACCCTGCTGGTTGGACCAGCCCGCGTGCTGAAGACACCCTCGCAAGCCGCGGCGATTGCGCAACCCGGCGACGTCGTGCGCATCGAGAACGGCCTGTATGCGGACTGCGCCGTCTGGACCCCGAACAACCTGACGATTCAGGGCGTTGGCCGCAACGTGATTCTCACAGACCGGACCTGCCTTAACCAGGGTATTTTCGTTGTTTTCGGCAGCAACGTCACGATCCAGGGCCTGACCTTCCGCAACGCCAGCGTGCCAGGCCGCAACGGCGCCGGCATCAAGATGAATGGCGATAACCTGACGGTCCTGAATAGCCGGTTCGAGAACAACGAGAATGGCATTCTGGCGGGTGGAACAGCGAGGAGCACGCTACGCATCGCCGACAGCAGCTTTATCGGCAACGGCGCTTGCATCGAGGCCTGCGCCCACGCCGTGTACGCCGGCGCACCGATCGGCCTGCTGCTGGTGGAGCGCTGTGTGTTCCTTGACACGCGCACAGCGCACCACATCAAGTCGCGCGCCCTGAATACGATCGTCCGCGACACGCGCATCGAAGACGGCGAAAGCGGCACGTCCAGTTACCTGATCGAGGCGGCGCAGGGGGGTGGTCTGCTGGTGCAGAATAACGATCTGCAGAAGGGACCGAACAGCGACAACCCGGGCACCGCGATTGCGATCGGCGCGTCGCCAACCCGCAACCCGACGCAAGCGCTGGTGATCCGGGACAATCGCTTCCGTAGCGACGTGCGACAACCCACAGTTTTTGTACGGAACTACACCGACACGCCGGTGCAACTGATCGACAACAATGTGGTCGGAACGGTGCAGATGCTGGAAGGTCCGGGGACCGTCACACCGTAACGTCATCCTCGGGTTCGCCGGCCGTGGATTTCAGCGTGATTCAAAAGATTGAATGCGCTGCTGAAGATTGCTGAGCGTTGTAACACTGCTTGACGCAGCGACCAGGTTCAGCCGTACTCCCGGCATGACCCGTGCGCGCCCTAGGCTGGTGCCTTACTTGACTGCAACGCTCTTGTTGGGGTCGCTCATCGCGCTGTCCGGCCCTGCCGCCGCGCGCGATCTGCTCGTTGGGCCGACCCGGGCGATGAAGCTGCCGTCGCAGGCAGCCGCAGCAGCAAAGCCCGGCGATGTGATTATCATCGATCCGGGCGAGTATCGGGACTGCGCCGTTTGGAGAGCGTCAGATATCACCATCCGCGCCGCGGCGCCGCAGGTCGTTCTGGCGGAGAAGACCTGTGAGGCAAAGGGCATCTTCGTAGTGACAGGCAACAATGTCACCGTCGATGGCATCACCTTCCGGGAGGCCGCGGTACCCGACCGCAACGGCGCCGGCATCCGGGTCAGCGGCGAAAACCTGACGGTATTGAACAGCCGGTTCGAGCGCAATGAAAACGGCATCCTGGCCGTTGGCTCCGATAAGAGCATTTTGCGCATCAGCAACAGCGCGTTCATTGGCAATGGCTCCTGCGTCGCCGGCTGCGCTCATGGCGTCTATGCCGGCGCACCAATCGGTCTGCTTGAGATCGACAATTGCCGGTTCCTCGCGACCCGGGACGGCCACCACATCAAGTCGCGGGCGCTGCGCACGGTCATCCGCAACAGCCGGATCGAGGACGGGCTCGGCGGCACCTCCAGCTATCTGGTCGAGACGGCGCAGGGCGGCGACCTGCTGATCGAAAAGACAATGCTGCAGAAGGGCCCGAATTCAGGCAATCGCCGCGTTGCCATCTCCATCGCCACAGAGGGGACCAGGAACCCGACCAACACGATGGTCATCAAGGAAAACTATTTCCGCACCGATGTGCCAGGCGGCACGACTTTTGTGCGCAACGCCGCGCAGGTCCCGGTGCAGTTGATCGACAATCGAATCAGCGGCGATGCCCAGCCGCTGCAGGGCGCAGGCAGCATCATCCCCTGATCAAAGATTGTCTGATCGGATTAGACCGGTCCGCAGGCCCGCAGGGCATCGACGATGCAGCCGACATCGGACATGTCGTTATAACCGTGGAAGCTGATCCGCACCCGGCCCTGGCCGTTCCAGGTGAACACGCCGCGTTCCCGCAGTTGCACCTCGAGTTCCCCGGCGCGCTCTGACGGAATGCAGACGCTGGCGCCGTGCCGTGCCGGATCCGCCGGCGTCGAGGTCGGGATCTGCAGATCACGCAGCTGATCCAGCAATGCTGTCGTGAGCGACTGCACATGGCGCTGGATCGCCGCGGGGTCATGGCGGTGCAGGTAGTTCAGGGCATTGTTCAGGACGTAGACCGGGCAATGTGCCGGGTTGCCCCGTGTGAAGCGCATGGCGTCCGGCTTCAACGGCGGCAACGCATCGTAACCACGCCCACCCGGCGCAAAGGAATGCCACCCCGCCGACGCCGGCGCCCAGTCCGGTTGGCGTGCCCGGTTCCAGTAGGCGATGGCAACGCCGGTGATGCCGAGCATCCATTTGTAGCAGGCGGAGAACGCGAAGTCGGCGAGAGAAGCCTCGATCGGCAGATAGCCGGAGGCCTGGGTGAAATCGACAACCAAAAGTGCGCCGACGCGATCGGCCGCTGCACGCAATGCTCGCAGGTCAGTGCGTTCGCCCGTCAGGTAGGAGACATAGCTGGCAGCGATGATGCGGGTGCCCGGCGCGGCCAGTTCAGCCACCCGTCCGGGTTCGGAGCCGCGTGCCTGGTTCAGCCGGATGGGTGGGGTACGACGGAGCGCGATGGGTCCGACCACCGACGGGTATTCAACGGCGTCGATCGCGATGGCGTCGCCGTCACGCCAATCAAGGCTCTCGGCGACGATGGAGACGCCCTCGGCGACGTTGGAGACAAAGCCGATCTCGTCGGCGCCCACGCCCCAGAGGCGGGCGATGCCGGCGCGTGCGGCCTCGATTTCGGCTTCCTGGTTGGCTCTGCCCGGAAAACCCGCGGATTTGTCGGCGAGGTAGCGCAGCATGGCCTGATCGTGGCTGCGCAGGGCCGCAGTTTCGCCGCCGGCACAGACATGGGTAATGCCAGGGGGAATTTGAAAGTCGGCTGGGTCGAAGAGCGGGGACATCGCGGCAGCGTAGCGCGGTTTCGGTGCGGATGGCGAATGCGCGCAGAGGCTAGCCGGTTTGACACTGCTGGCGGATGCATGCGTCGTGCACCGTTGTGCGGACGCGAGCGCAAGCGGGCGTCCTCATCCGGAAGCCGGCAAATGGAGGCACGAGACATGACTGAAGCCAGAGCAAGTGACCCTGAACCGGCCGCGGGCGATGTTGCCCTCATCGTCGGAGGCGGCCCTGGCATCAGCGCAAGCTGCGCGCGGCTGTTTGCCGCGAACGGCATGAGCGTCGCCGTCGCAGCGAGAGACCCAGAGAAGCCGGTCCTGCGCACGTTGGAGACGGCGCACGGCGTGCGCCGATACGCGTGTGATGCCAGCAATCCTGCGTCTGTTGAGCGGTTGTTTGCTGACGTCATGCGAGACCTCGGTTCGCCGACACTGGTCGTCCACAACATTGACGGCCGCGTTCCCGATGTCTTCGGCAAGACGATCACCGAGGTCGAACCAGATATGGTGCGCCAGACGATCCTGAACGCGGCGTTCAGCGCCTTCCTGGTCGGGCAACAGGCCGCGCGGTTCATGCGGGAGAACAGGCCGGGTGCGAACGGCGCCAGAGGCACAATCATCTTCACCAACGCCAGCGCCGCATTGAAGGGCTTCCCCGCCAGCGGCGCGTTTGCCATGGCCTGTCATGCAAAATCCGGCCTGGCGCAAAGTATGGCGCGGGAACTCATGCCGCAGGGGATTCACGTCGCCAATGTGCCGATCGACGCGGCAATCGGCTGGACACGGGAGGACGGAACCCGCGCACATCGGCGGGCCGGAACGACCGTTGATGACAACATGGCTGACCCGGATCGCATTGCCGAAACATACCTCCACCTGCACCGTCAGCACCGCTCAACCTGGGCGTATGAGATTGTGCTGCGGCCATGGACGGAAAAGTGGTGATGCGTGCCTCCGGGTGATCGTACGGCTGAAGCTGGCGACCTCGGCGCAGGTTTCCCCTTGGTTGGATCGTCTGTGCATCGCTTTCGATCAGGGGCTCGCCGCGAAGCGGACTGAAACCCCTTGGGACAGACAGGGTTCGACCAGATATGTTGAACGCAGATCCACAGTACTGGCTGGCGGAAGCACGTTTCCTGCTGCCACTGATCGTGACGCACACGCTGCACGTGCTGGCCGCGATCGGCATTCTCATTATTGGCTTCTGGGCCGCCGGGCGGGTGCAGTCACTGGTGATGCGGTCCCTCAACCGCACAGCGCACCTGGATGCGATGCTGAAGACCTTCTTCAGCAACATTGTCCGCTACTTCGTGCTGACACTGGTCCTGATTGCCGTGTTGTCGCAGTTCGGCATCCAGACCACCAGCCTGGTGACCGTGCTCGGCGCTGCCGGGCTTGCGATCGGCCTGGCGCTGCAGGGGACACTGTCGCATCTGGCAGCGGGCGTGATGCTGCTGATCTTCCGGCCTTTCCGGATTGGCGACAATGTCCAGGTCGGCGGCATTGAGGGGAAGGTCAGAGAGCTGTCGCTGTTCTGGACTGAGATCGTGACCGAGGATGCCGTGCAGGTGATCGTCCCCAATGGCAGCGTCTGGGGCCAACCGTTGCGGAACTTCAGCGCCTACCCGCGCCCACCGCTCACCACAGAGGCTCGGTTCCGGCTGCCGGATCGCGATCCGGCTCACGCCCGGCGCCAGATCGAGGCAATCGCGCTATCGCTTCCGACAGTAAAAAAGGAACCACCTCCAAAGGCGTTGCTTGACCGGGATCCGAGGACCAACGAGCTGGAGATCGTTGTCATATTCGCCCCGGCCGATAAGAACCTGGCTGCGGAGGCGAAGAGCGATGTGATCCAGGCCGTCTATGATGGCCTTGCGGTCGGAGCCCGCGACGATGACAAGGAACGGCATTCGTCCGGCCAATCGTAACCGTGCCACACGCCGGAGTAACGGTTTCCCGTGTGGTTCTTGGTCTTGACCGTAGTTGACCGCGTTCGCCGCGGAGCTGACACGGAGGAGATCAGGCCGCGCGTAATCCAGCGCTGGCAGCTGACCCGAAGGATGCCACCAGAAGGCGCAGCCGACGATGGGCCTTCTTCATCAATCTACATGCCAATGGGGAACCGCTTTGCCTGCCATCGGTTGTTGGAAGGCTGAGCCCGCAAAAGAGAGAACTTGTCGATGGATCCCATTTTCCTCCTGGCTATTACAACATTTGCTCTTTTTCTTGGCTTTCTGTGGTGGAGCTATTCCTCCACGAAACGGAATCAGGAAACGGGCGGCAAGACCGCAGGTATCGGCGGCCCCAATGATCCGTTGGCGGGAGCTACGCCAGGCATCCGCAAGCCGGACGAGCTGCGCGCTGCGCTGAATGCGATGCACGACCCAAAGAATAAATGAGGGGCGCACCATAATGCCATTGCGCGCGGGTGATGCGACGTCGTCGCCCGGAAAGGTACGAACGCTCAAGCCAGGCTGTGGGAGATCGCGAAGAACCTGCACCACGCGGATGTGACAGTACAGGAATGGGTGGAGCCCGTTGCGGCCTGGGTGCCGCTGACGGTCAGGAATCCTGAAGCAGGATGTCCGAGCTTCTGCCACGGCAGGGCGCGGGATAGCAGGTGGCATCAGTGCCGCCACCTGCGCTTGCCTTTGATCGCGTTGAATCCCGAGTGGGTGACGATTGCCGGCTAATTGGTGCACTGCGCGATGGTGCTCAGCCCGCGTAGCATATGCGCGCATTGGCAACCAGAACGGGCCGGCTCTCGCAGCAACCGGCCGCTTGACTGCAGCGTTGGCTGCCCGCACGCGAGAGTTCAGCTAGGAAACCACCCGGAACGAACATCTCGGAAATTTGATATTCGTTGCCACAGTCCAAGAGCGGTTTCCGGTTTATTTCCATACGTGCGTAGGTGTAAGGGTGTGCATCTGGGTTTACGCATTGTCTCGGAGTTTACACGTGACCACTTGGCGGGCCCTATTGGATATGAAGGCTCGTGCCAATCGGGCCCGCCGGTTAGGTGAGGAATTGCCACATTATGAGCCCGGGCGGGCGCGTCTTCTGGCCTACGCCGAAACTCTGGAAGCTCAGGCGGTTGCGGCGGCGAGGGAGGATGCTCTTCGCATCACGCCTGACAGAATTACACCGGGCTATCTGTTCACCCTCACCCGCCGTCGCTCTTACATCCGGCAAATGGTTGCCTCAAGCCGGGAGGCGATCAACGCCTCACGGTCCGTCCTCAATCTCATCGACCGTCAAGCTGCGGCCGAAGCAAGCTTGTACGCGTCAACAGGCCTATAGCTGCAATTTGACAAATATTTAGTTTCAGCGCCACTCTTTCGTTATCATTGATAAGAGCCACATATCTGTAACGTTCCGCGGCTTACGAACCATTATTGCACCGCAGCATGATGGTAACTCGAAGGCCTTCCTGCGCTCGCCCCCTCGCCGCTGAACTCGTTAACGATTGCACCAATAGCGAGGCGTCCTGGCTCAGTTGCTCAAATCGGGCCGCCGCACCCATCAGTGGGTGATGTCTCGGCCGCGCCTTGTATGAATCTTGCATGATACGCATCGGCTGCCACTTGCGGATCACCCGTCGCGTTAGGTCTGCGTCCGACGCAGGTGCTTTTTGTTCTTGATATGTTCGATACCCTGCCTTACGCTCCGTCCATGTCCGATCCTGCCCCCCCACGCCTCACCCCCGCCACTGATGAGGACCTGATCCAGGCCCTCGCCTTTGCTCTCTCATACAGTGGTCGCCGACGCACACATCAAGGCGACGAGTTGATGGCTCGGATCGCGGCCGAACGCCTGGTCGAATACCTTCAGAAATCCAACTTCGTCGTCATGAAGAAGCCACCGGCCTCCCCACACTCAGCTTATGGGCTGCCGCTGGCCCGGGACTGATGACGGTCCCCGCCAATCAGGTCGTCGACCGGGAGAAAGCCTATGCGCTGTCGGCCGACGCCTGTCGCGACCACGCCCTCGCCGGGTGGATTGTCATGCGCGATCAGCCACAGCCTGGCGCTTTCATGGCCCGCTTCATGGTCAGGCAGCCGACGCCGTATGTGCTTGTCGCCGAGACGCTCGCCGAGTTGCGGGCACAACTCCCAGACGGTCTGACGCTGTCAGAGCGGCAGCCAAGCGACCCGCTCGGCTTGGTGGAGATCTGGTTCACCGGGTAACAGACTTACGCCTGCTGCCTTTGACGCGACCTCGTACCCGTTGCTTTCTTGTCATGGTCCGTCTACACGCCAGTGGAATTGTCCCCATGGTCCGGGCTACCGGAAGTGGCACATCGCGTCCGACAGCGCCAGTCCACGAACCATGACGCGGAAACCGCCGGTTCGCGTCACAGGCACCGGGTACTACGCGCGCTTGACCACGCCCACGCGGCGATCACGCTGCCATACCTCGATCGCTTGCCCGGAACGCAGCATGGCTTCGGCGGTGCGAAGCGCTTCCTCGTCCGAGTCGCAATCGGCCGGCGTCGCTTTGACAATCCGCCCCTGCACGTCCAGCAAATAGAGTCGGTACTCTGCCATCCTTCTCGCTCTGCCTGGGACCGCTGACGAGCGTCCACTTAACACATCTGGTCACATTCCGAGAGAAGTATGCAATATTTTGTAAAAACGCAATCGTATCATGCTTGCAGCGTCGTAACCGACGATTTTCACCTGCAGGCTGCAAAACCAAGCCGAACAACCGCCGAAATGCCACCGCCGGTCACATCAGCCATGCCACACAGCGACGATTGGTGCCAATACAACCCATTCCAGTCCGGAACAGTCTCATGGTAATAGACACGTATGGATATATGGCACCAGCGCCTTATCAGGCTGCTTGCCTGGCGCTCCCGCCATCAAGCGGTGCGCTGGATCGGCACTGTGATCCTGTATTTTGCGGCACTCGCTATTCGTTACAACGTTGGTTCCGTTTATGGCGCCGTACCGGCGGTCGCCTTTTATCCGGCTATCCTGATCGCCTTCGTGCTGTTTGGCTGGCGTCAGTCCCTCGCGCTGCTGCTGGCCTTCGTCATCACCGGCGTTCTGTTGTTCCTGCCATCGAATACGTACCTGCTGCCGATCGGTTGGACGATCGTCGGTAGCTGCAACATCGCCATCCTGGCAGGTCTCGAGCAGCTTCTGACCGCGCTGGTGAGGGCACATGAACGCCAGCGCCTCATGTTCCGGGAAATGCAGCACCGCACCGCAAACACGCTTCAGGCGGCCAGCGCCAAATTGCGCGTGGCGCGGATGCAGGTGGATAGTGATGCAGCGGCCGCAGCCCAATTGCTGGAAGATGCAGCAGACCGAATCGACGCCTCAGCCACAGTGCACCGACGGCTGAACGATCCATCACTGTTCGGGCGAGGGCTGGCCCCCGTCCTGACAGACGTCGTCGCCAGCATCATCGATGTCGAGCAGGTTGATCTGACCGTGGAGGCGGATGACCTTCCGCTTTCATTCAACCAGATGAGTGTCATCACCATGCTGGTCATCGAGCTTGCCAATAATGCGCAGAAGCACGTGTTTCAGCCGGGCCTCGGTACCAAGTTCGTCGTGACCCTGCGGCACAGCACCGACGACCGTGCCACACTGGTCGTTCGCGACAACGGCCCCGGTCCCGGCCAGACTGCCGGCGACAGTCCTTGGGAAAACGGCCTCGGCCAGGACATCGTACACGGACTGGTGGAGCAGCTGAACGGCCAGCTCAGTACAACACCTGGCTGCGGTACCGAGTTCGTCGTCCAGTTCCCGCTCGGCCGCAGCAAGCGCTGACGCAAGTTTCAGTCGCCGCGCCATTACCTTTCCTGATGATCCCCTGCCCCTGTGGCAAGCAGAGTGACCGCTGCGCTGGCCGCCGGCACGGGCCGCGTATCGACCTTCAACCTGCGCATACCGGAGTCGGCGTCATCCACAGCCGCCGCAGCCTGTTTCAAGCCATCAGGGCGCCATGTTCCCTCCGCTGCCGGGTTCATCCACTTGCGGTGGGCGACGAAATGCTCGGCCAGCAGGTCGATAAACCGCCGCACCTTGGTGGAAAGATGCAGCCGGTGCGGGTACACGGCGTTGATTGTCAGCTCGACCCCACGATGCGCCGGCAGGATGCGTACTAAAGTCCCCGCCGCCAGGTCGTCGGCCACGAGGAAGGTCGGCACGAACAGGATGCCCTCGCCATTGATCGCCAGCCGCCGCATCAGCTCCGTACTGCTGGTCACGACATTGCCGCGCACCGGCACCGACACCGGCACATCGTCCGCCCCTTCAAACCGCCATTCATCGCCGAACGGATAGAAAGTGAATTGCAGGCAGTTGTGGTGCGCGAGGTCGGCGATGGCCTGCGGTTCCGGGTGCTGCTGCAGATAGGACGGCGCACAGCAAACGATGTGGTGCCAGGGCGCCAGCTTGCGCACCACCAACCCCGAATCCGGCGGCGGTGTCGTCCGCACGATCAGGTCGTAGCCCTCCTCGATCACGTCGACCATCCTGTCGCCGACAGTCAGGTCGAGCGTCACCGCCGGGTAGGTCCGCAGAAACTCGCACACGACCGGCGCCAGGAACCGCACCACCGCCGTATTGGTATGCAACCGCAGCTTGCCGCGCGGCGTGGCCTGCAATGATGCGGCCAGTTGATCGGCCTCATCCAGGTCCGCCAGGATACGCGTGCAGCGTTCGTAATAGGCCGCGCCAATCTCGGTCAGGCTGACCTTTCGCGTCGTACGGTTCAGCAGGCGCGCACCGAGCCGGTCCTCCAAGGATTGGATGTGGTTGCTGACGGTGGTGACAGACATGTTCAGCCGCCGTGCCGCGGCCGAGAACCCGCCACTCTCGGCCACCCGCGCGAAGACGGTCAGACCCGTCAGCCGATCCATGACACGCTGAGCATTATCCGCTCCTGCTTGATAATCCTTCCCGCGCTTGTCCGATTATCGCGCGGCTCCATCGTCCCCATCCTGTGACCACACCAACAGACCGTCATCACACGGACCCGTGCGCGCACAGGAGATAGCCATGGTCGCCATGCCACGTCCCGACACACTCCAGGCTGACGAAGCGCTGGACAATCGCACGACGGAGCAGCGCCGGCGTCGGCCGGTTACCCTGCGCCGCGCGGCGCTGGCCGCCGCGTTGCTGGCGGGCGTGGGTGCCGCCAGCTATTTTGGCCACGAGTACTGGACTGTCGGCCGCTTCCAAATAGCCACCGACGACGCCTACGTGAAGGCCGATTACACCACCATCGCGCCGAAGGTCGCCGGCTACATTGCCGAGGTGCGCGTTACGGACAACCAACCGGTCCGCGCTGGTCAGGTCCTGGCTCGCATCGATGACCGCGACTACCGCGCCGCGTTCAACCAGGCCAAGGCCGATGTGGACGCGGCCGAAGCGGCGATCCGCAATTTCGATGCCCGCATCAGCCTGCAACTGGCGCAGATCGACCAGGCGAAGGCGACCATCGCTGCCACGCAGGCATCGCTGCAATTCGCCGAGGCCGACGCCGGGCGCTACCAGAGCCTGGTGAAGACCGGGGCCGGCACGCTGCAACGGGCGCAGCAGACCCAGTCGGCGCTGCTGCAGGCGACGGCACAGTTGCGCCGCGACCAGGCGGCGCTGACCGCGGCCGAACGCGAGATCGACGTATTGACCACCGCCCGCCGCCAGGCCGAGGCGCAGGCGGAACACAGCCGCGCCGTGCTGCAACAGGCAGAGCTGAACCTTGGCTACACCCAGATCGTTGCACCCGTGGACGGCACAGTCGGCAGCCGGGCGCTACGCGTCGGCCAGTATGTGACCGCCGGAACCAAGCTGATGGCCGTCGTGCCGCTGAACGCAGCCTATATCGTTGCCAACTATAAGGAGACGCAGCTTGTCGGCGTGCACCCCGGCCAGACGGTCGCGATCAGCGTCGACGGACTTGGCGGCCACACGCTCAAGGGTCACGTCGACAGTATTGCGCCGGCCAGTGGCCTGGAATTCGCGCTGCTGCCGCCGGACAACGCCACCGGCAACTTCACCAAGATCGTGCAACGCATTCCGGTAAAGATCGTGCTGGATGACCCGACGGCCGTTCGGCTGCGCGCCGGCATGTCAGTCGAACCCTCGATCGATACGCGGACGGCGGCCGTAAACTGATCCCGGCTGCGTCTGCCAGGACCAGATAACGTCATCTGCCAGCTCGCAGTTCTTGCCGCCAGCATAGCGCGTTCGGCTTTCGCCAAATGCTCCCGCCCCTGCGCAGCCCACACTGTGCGGGACAGCAAGGAAGTGCCCCAATGTCCACGCCAGAGCAGACACAGACTGTCCCGCTCCGCACCTGGATCGCCGTCGTCGGCGCCACAATCGGCGCCTTCATGGCGGTGCTGAACATCCAGATCGTCAATGCCTCGCTCGCCGACATCCAGGGCGCCATTGGCGCCGGCGTTGATGATGGCGGGTGGATCTCCACCGCGTATCTGGTAGCCGAGATCGTAGTCATTCCCCTAACCGGCTTCCTGGCGCAGGTGTTCTCGCTGCGCCGCTACCTGCTGGTGAACGCGATCCTGTTCCTGGCCTTCTCCGTCGCCTGTGCCTTTGCTCAGAACCTCGGCCAGATGATCATTTTGCGTGCGATCCAGGGCTTCTGTGGCGGCGTGCTGATCCCGCTGGCCTTCACCATCATCATTACTTTTTTACCGAAGTCGAAACAACCCGCCGGTCTGGCGTTGTTCGCGTTGTCCGCGACCTTTGCGCCCGCCATCGGCCCGACCATCGGCGGCTACCTGACGGAAACCTACGGCTGGAAATACATCTTCTATGTCAACCTGTTACCCGGCGCGGTGATGGTCGGCATGCTGTGGGCCACGCTGGAGCGCGCACCGATGAAGCTGTCGCTGCTGCGCCAGGGCGACTGGGCCGGCATCGCCACGATGGCCATTGGCCTCGCGGCGCTGCAGACGGTGCTGGAAGAAGGCAACAAGGACGATTGGTTCGGCTCCGACTTCATCCTGCGCCTGTCCATCGTCGCCTTTGTCGCGCTGGGTCTGTTCATCGCCATTGAGCTGACCGTCCAGAAACCGCTGCTGAACCTGCGCCTGATCCTGCGCCGCAATTTCGGCTTCGGCATGATCGCCAATTTCCTGATGGGAGTCGCGCTGTATGGCTCGGTTTTCATCCTGCCGCTGTACCTGGCACGCCTGCAGGGCTACAACGCGGAGCAGATCGGCATGGTGCTGGCCTGGACCGGCCTGCCGCAACTGATCCTGATCCCGATCGTGCCACGCCTGATGAAGTTCGTCGACGTGCGCCTGCTGATCGGCACCGGCTTCGCCTTGTTCGCCGCCAGTAACTTCATGAACATCCACCTGAACGGCAACATCGCAGCGGACCAGTTGTTGTGGCCGAACATCGTGCGCGCCGTTGGCCAGGCACTGGCCTTCGCGCCGTTATCGGCCGTCGCGACCGCCGGCATCGAGGCAGCCAACGCCGGCTCCGCCTCCGCGCTGTTCAACATGATGCGCAACCTCGGCGGCGCGATTGGCATCGCGATCCTGCAAACCGTGCTGACGAAGCGGGAGCAGTTCCACTCCAACATCCTGACCAACACTGTGTCGGATTTCCAGGAGGCGACGCGCGAGCGGATCGCGGACCTGACACAGTATTTTCTCAGCAACGGCGTCACCGACCAGGCCGAGGCGGCGCATCAGGCGATCATTGCGATCGGGCTGCGCATCCGTGAACAGGCCAACATCATGGCCTTCGCCGACACGTTCTTTTTGATTGGCGCCGCGCTGATCGTCGCCATGGTGGCCAGCCTGCTGCTGCGCAAGCCCGACAAGATGCAGGCCGGCGGCGCGCACTGAATGCAAGGGAGGCAGATCCGTCATGAGCACGACCACGCCGCTACCCGCACAGATTATGGCCTTGCGCGTCCACCAGTTCGGGCCACCCAATGTCCTGACGCTTGAGAGTATCGAGCGCCCGCAACCCGGTCCGGGGGAGGTGCTGGTGAAAGTCGCCGCGGCCGGCGTGGGGCCGTGGGACGGCTGGATCCGAGCCGGCAAAAGCGTGCTGCCGCAGCCACTGCCGCTGACGCTCGGGTCCGACCTGTCAGGCATCGTGGTGGACGTCGGTCCCGGCGTGACAGCGTTCCGTGCCGGCGACGCCGTGTTCGGTGTGACCAACGCGCAATTCACCGGTGCGCAGGCCGAGTACGCCGTCGCCAAGGCGGACATGATTGCGCTGCAGCCGAGCGGAATGGACAATATCGAAGCGGCCTCACTGCCGGTGATCGCCATTACCGCCTGGCAGGCGCTGTTTGAGCGGGCTGACCTGCAACGCGGCCAAACCGTGCTGATCCACGGCGCCGCGGGCAATGTCGGTGCCTTGGCCGTGCAGCTTGGCAAGCAGGCCGGCCTGACAATCCTCGCCACGGCCAGCGCCAAGGATGTCGATTACGTTCGATGCCAGGGCGCGAAGACCGTCATTGACTACCGCAGCCGCCGGTTCGAGGACGTGGCCCACGACGTCGACGCCGTCATTGACCTCGTCGGCGGCGACACGCAGCTTCGCTCCTTCTCGGTCCTGAAGCCCGGTGGCGTGCTGGTCTCGGCAGTTTCGCAACCCGATCAGGCACGCGCCCGGCAGATGAACGTGCGAGCGACCTTCTTCCTGGTCGAGGTCACAACGGCGCGCCTGCAACACATCGCTGCGCTGTGGAGCCAGGGCGCGTTGCGCGCCAGCGTCGGTACTGAATTGCCGCTCGCCGCCGCTCGTAGCGCGCACGAGATGCTTGAAGAGGTGCGGCCTCACCCGAGGGGTAAAATCGTTCTACGCATCGGATAACAGGGAGAACCGCCGGCAGCCGAACAGGCTGCATTGATGGAGAATATCGGCGCGATCCAGGCCACCGACTCAGGACGACGCTGGGATTGGAACCCAAGGCTGTTGGGAGGCGCCGCTTGTACCCTCATGGCATTTATGCATGATCTGCAACATTGTGCAGGAAGCACAGCGTTGCACGCCGGCCTGCTTCGGCAACCGGGGCCTGTTGCCCACCTCCGACAGATGTCTCAGCTGGGCAGCGGAACTAATACAGGTTGTAGTATGTGATTATAATTCGCGCGATCGAATCACATCGGCAGTGGTTCGGGACTGCACACTTGATTGTGCTCAACTAAAATCGTGCGGACGCTAGTATTCTGACTGCGACGAGGTCTTCGACTTTCGTCACCCAATAGACTTGGGCGCGCAGGTTCTAAATCTGCGCGCCCTTCTTTTTTCCGTCCGATGGGCATCCCCAGCCACGTCCAGCCTCTGCGTGCGGCGAACACGCGATCCCAACAATCCCGCGAATCATGTATGACTCCCGGCCTGATAACACGGCCGATCGCCGCCTTCCCGGGCCGGCGCCGCGGCCGGTGCTGGAGGAAACAACAATGACCCGGATCGCGCGACGCCAACTCCTGGGCGGGGCTGCCGCCCTCGCCGCCCTGCCCGCCCCCGCCATCGCGGCACCCGATTCGGCGCGCACCCTGCGCTTTATCCCGCAGATCGACCTGGTGTTCCTCGACCCGCACTATTCGATGACCAACATCACCCGCAACCACGCGGGCCTCGTCTTCGACATGCTCTACGGCACCGACGCCGCCTTCAAGGCGCACCCGCAAATGGCTGAAGGCCACACGGTCGACAATGACGGCAAGCTGTGGCGCATCACCCTGCGGGAGAACCTGTGGTTCCACGACGGCGAACCCGTGCTCGCGCGTGACTGCGTCGCCAGCATCAAACGGTGGGGCAAGCGCGACGTGCTCGGTGCCGAGGTGCTGGCGGTCAGCGACGAAATCAGTGCCCCGGACGACCGCACGATCCAGTTCCGCCTCAAGACCTCGTTTCCCATGTTGCCCGAGGCACTTGGCAAGCCCGGCGCCTACATGCCGGCGATGCTGCCGGCGCGGCTCGCCGCGCTCGATCCGTTCACGCAGCTTCCCGAGATCATCGGCAGCGGCCCGTTCCGCTACGTGGCGAATGAGCGGCTGCAGGGTGTGCGCAATGTCTACGCCAAATTCGACAAATACGTGCCGCGCCCATCCGGCACGCCGGATCGCGGCACCGGGCCGAAAATCGTGCACTTCGACCGCGTGATCTGGACCACCATGCCCGACCAGGGCACCGCGCTCGCCGCGCTGCAGAAAGGCGAGCAGGATTGGTGGGAATACGCATCGCAGGACGTCATCCCGCTCGTCCGCAAGGACAAGAACCTGCGCTATGGCGTGCTGGAGACGGAAGGCAATTTCGGCTTTGTCCGCTTCAACCACACGCAACCGCCGTTCAATCGCCCGGAGATGCGCCGCGCCATCCTGCGTGCGGTCAATCAGGAGGATTTCTGCGCCGCGGTCGCCGGCGAAGCCGAATTCCAGCGGCCGGGCGTCGGCTTCTATCCGCCCGGGCTGCCGGACGCGACCAATGTGGGCCTGAGCACAATCCGCCCGCCCTACACGATCGACCAGGCGCGCAAAGCCCTGGAGCAGGCCGGCTACCGTGGCGAGAAGATCGTGCAGATCACGCCCGGCGACTATCCGAACGTGAAGGCCGCAAGCGAGGTGCTGGCCGACCTGTTGCAGAAGATCGGCATCAACCTGGACAATGTCACGATCGACTGGGCGACCATGACGCAGCGCGTGATCAAGAAGGACAACCCGGAAAGCGGCGGCTTTCACCTGCATATGCTCAATGTGCCTGGCCTGTCGGTCGCATCGCCACTGGTCAACTCCCGCCTGCGCGGCGTGGCGGCCTCCGAGTCCGGCTGGTACGACAGCAAGCGCTACGAGGAATTGCGCTTCCAGGCGATCACCACGACCGACCCGGCGGAGCGTAAGCGCCTGGCGGGTGAGTTGCAGCTGGAATGCCTGAACACCGTTCCGCAGGTTCCAACGGGCGTAACACTGCAGCCGGCCGCCTGGCGCTCCGACCTGGAAGGCGTGCTGCTCGGCGTGCCGAAATTCTGGAACGTGAAGCGGACGGCGTAGACGGTAAGCCTGCACCAGCGCTGGCCGCGCTAGCGGGACGCCGCGTCCCGCGTCCGCCGCCAGGTGAAGTGGGCCAGCCGCCCGGCCACCTCGGCGATGACAAGCGCAAGGCCGGCGCCGAGGATCGGACCAACGGCCCGCATCAGCCCGCGCTCGTCCGGCGCCTCTCCATGCGACGGCAACAACTCGTCCGCACCGACGTAGCCCAGCAAACCAAAGGCAAAGCTGACGATCAGCGGCGCCCGCGCCAGCACCAACTCGCCCAACGCCACCGCCAGGCTGCTGAAGCCGAACAGGGACAAGGAGGCCGCTGTTGCTTCGGCTGAATCATGCGGCACCTGGGTGCGCGCCGGAGCGAAGAACCGGCCGCTATCGACCACCAGCACGGCTGCCAGCAGCGGGGCCACGACATGCAGCCAGTGGGCATGCGCGTTCACCCAGGGCTCGATCGCGGGATCGGACACGATCACTTCGCCGCCGACATAGCCGATCAGCGCGCCACCAAGCGTGACGATGAAGGGAAACCGCCGGATCAGCGTCATCATCAAGGTCGCGCCGTACACCACCAGCGGGATCGAGATCAGCAGACCCAGCACCAGCAGCACATGGTTACCGCGAGCCGCGGCGGCGACCGCGATGACGTTGTCCAGGCTCATGACCGCATCGGCGATCATGATCGTGCGAATTGCACCGAACAGGTGACCAGCCGCCTCAACCGAGGATTCGTCCTGCTCCTCCTCGACCATCAGCTTGTAGCCGATCCACAGCAGCAGCAGGCCTCCGGCCAGCTTCAGGAACGGCACCGCCATCAGGTAGACGACGAAGATTGTGAACAGGATGCGCAGCACCACCGCCGCGCCGGCGCCAAGAATGATGCCATAGCGCTGCTGCCGCGGGGGCAGCGAACGACAGGCCAGCGCGATCACCACGGCATTGTCGCCTGACAGGACGATGTTGATGCCGATGATTTCAAGCAGTGCGATCAGGCTCGCTGTGTCCATGCGAGGCGCTATCCTTGCAAGTGGTCCGGACAGCCACAGCCATCATGGGCGGCGCAGCCCGGTCCGGATGGGACGCTGGGGCGGCCGCCCACGTGCGAGGTCACCATCGTGCTGCCTGCCACCGCGGCGATGACGGCGACTGCTGCCACTGGCCTGCCGGCTGCCCGATGGTGGCGAATGCGGCACGGCCGCAACCGATGGTGTCGCGCGTGTCGATGCTGGAACTGGTCAGCCTGTTGATCCATTTACAATTGCCGGTCGCGGCCGGAGCGCGGCACGCTCCTAGCACCGCCCCAGGCACAGGCCAAGGATATGTTGCAGCACCACTGGCGGCCGCACTTGCTGTGAAATATTGACGATTCGCCAATTCACGACACCTGCCAAAGATGTCTTGGACGCGCATCATGACGGTCCTAGACTCGCGCAGACCGGTGCGGACGTCGCGGGCACGCTCTTAGGGCTCGATACCGCCGGGCGGAGTAAAATAAAGTAAAGTCATACAGGGAGACGAACAATGAAACGCAGGACTCTGCTGCGGGCTGCCACGGCAGTCGCGCTGGCGATGTCGCTTGGCGGGACGGCAGCGGCGCAGACTGTGGACCCGTCGGCCAACTGGCCGAGCAAGCCGGTTCGGCTGATCGTCAATTTCGGGCCGGGCGGGTCGGCGGACAACTCCACCCGGCCTTACGCGGAACGGCTGTCGCGAAGCCTCGGCCAGCAATTCGTCATTGAGAACAGGGGCGGCGCGTCCGGATCCCTCGGCCTGGAGGCGGCGATGAAGGCGCCGCCGGATGGCTATACGTTCGTCGTGACGCCGGCGCTGTCGATGGTGATCCTGCCACATCTGCGCAAGACGCCGTACGATCCGCTGAAAGACCTTGTGCCGGTCAGCCGCTTCACCATTGGCACCTTACTGTTTGCGGTGCATCCGTCGGTGCCGGCCAACTCCATCGCCGAAGTCGTCACCTACGCGAAAGCCAATCCCGGAAAGCTGAGCTGGGGCACCGCCGGCTTCGGCTCGCACGGACACATGCTGTGCGAGATCTTCAAGCAGAAGGCCGGCGTCGACATCCTGCACGTGCCGTATCGCGGCGGCGGCGAGTCGCTGTCGGATTTCCTGGCTGGCGTTGTGCAGATTCACGCCGATCCGAACACCATGCCGCACGTCACCGCCGGCAAGGCGAAACTGCTGGCCGTCATCGACCAGCAGCGTGTAGCGGCCTTTCCGGACGTGCCAATGATGAAGGAGATCTATCCCGAGATCGACTTCGTTGCCTGGTTCGGCGTCTACGCGCCGGCGGGCACGCCGCCCGCCATCGTCAACAAGATGAGCGAGGCGCTGGCAACGATCTCCCGCGATCCGGAGATGAAGCCATACCTGGCCAAGTTCGCGCTGGCGCCGAATCCCGGCACGCCGGACGACCTGGCCGAGGCGACCCGCGTCGATTACGCGCGCTATGGCAAGCTGGTGAAGGAGTTAAACCTGCGGATGGATTGAAGACGATGCGGCGATGAACGGGGTCGTTTCGGCTCTGCAGTGCCCATGAGGTTTGCATCACGGGCACCGCCTGTCCGGATGGGCGGTGCCGTTAGGCCCAGACATCGGTCATGTCGGCATTCCGATAGGCTGCCAGCGACACCCGCCCAGCCCGACTTCTACTCCAGCTTGACGTTCGCCGCCTTGATCAGCACATCCGTTGCCTTGATGTCGGCCAGCAAATGCTGCGTCATCTGCTCCGGCGTCTGCGGTGGAATAACGACGTTGATCATGCGCGCCTTTACCTTCATGTCATCTGTCGCAGCGATCTCATTCATCTTGAGGTTCAGCTTCTCAATGATCGCCGGCGGCGTACCCGCCGGCGCCTGGAACGAGTACCAGATCGGCACGTCGGAATCCGGGTAGCCCAACTCCGTCAACGTCGGCACATCCGGGAAATCCCAGTGCCGCGTCGGATAATTGATGTTCAGCAGGATCAATTTGCCCGCCTTCACGTGCGGCAGCACGTTGATCTCGTTCATCATCTGCACATTGTTCGGCAGCAGGTCGTTCAGCGCATCGGCGCTGCCACGATACGGCACGTGCAGGATATCCGTCTGAGTCCGGTATTTCAGCATTTCCAGCCGAAGCTGCGACGCCGTGGCAAGACCAGCAGAGCCGTAGGCCAGCTTGCCGGGATTGGCCTTGGCGTAGGCCAGTGTCTCCTGGAAGTTCTTCGGGCCTACGGCCGGATTCAGGACGAATCCGCACACCAGGTCACCGGCGCGGGCGATCGGCGCAAAGCTCTTGACCGGGTCATACGGCGTCTTGCGCAGCAGTGGCAGCACCGTCAGCGCCGCGCTCGGCGCCAGGAACAGGGTGTAGCCGTCGGGCGGCGATTTGGCCGCTGCCTCGGTGCCGATCAGGCCACCAGCGCCGCCGCGGTTTTCGATGACGAATTGCTGGCCGAAGGCCTGCGACAGCTTGTCCGCCCAAGGCCGACCGATCATGTCGGTGGCGCCGCCTGGCGCGTAGGGCAGGATCAGCTTGACCGGCTTATCCGGATAGTTCTGCACCTGCGCCCGCGCCGTGCCGTGGCGCACGATCGCCGCGGCCGCGACGCCCGCCCCAACTCCCAGCAATGTACGGCGTTTCATAGCAAGCTCCTCCCACTCACGCTCATTCGGCCTCATCCAGTATCGCGCGGCCGCAACGTGGCCTCTATTCCACGAATGCGACTTCCCGCGCCTTGCGGATGTTTGGCAGCACGACAATCACCAGCAGCACCACCGCCAGCCCCAGGAACGCAGCGGACAATGGCCGCGTCAGGAACACCATGGCGTCGCCGCGCGACAGCAACATGGCGCGCCGCATATACACTTCCAGCAGCGGGCCGAGAATAAATCCCAGCAGCAAGGGCGCCGGCTCGCAATCCAGCTTGAAGAACAAATACCCCAGCAGGCCAAAGATCGCGATGAACAGCACCTCATTGGCCGAGTTGTTCAGGCTATACACCCCAATGCAGCAGAAGAACAGGATGGCAATGGACAGCAGCCGGTACGGCACCAGCAGCATGCGCGTCCACAGCCCGATCATCGGCAGGTTCAGCACGATCAGCATCAGGTTGCCGAACCACATGCTGGCAATCATGCCCCAGAACAGGCCCGGCCGGTCCTGCATCACCTGCGGGCCCGGCACGATGCCATGGATCATCATGCCGCCGATCATCATCGCCATCACGGCGTTGGACGGGATGCCCAGCGTCAGCATCGGGATGAACGACGTCTGCGCCGCGGCGTTGTTCGCCGCCTCGGGCGCCGCCACGCCCTCGATCGCCCCGCGACCAAACCGTTCCGGCGTGCGCGACAGCTTCTTTTCCAGCGTATAGGCCGAGAATGAGGCCAGCACCGCGCCGCCGCCGGGCAGGATGCCGAGCAGGCCGCCAAGCGCGGTACCGCGCAGGATCGGCGCCGTGCTGGCCTTGATGTCGGCCCAGGTCGGCAGCAAGCCGGTGACGCGCGACGTTACAAGATCGCGCCGCTCCTCATTCGTCATGTTGGCCATGATCTCGGCCATGCCAAACAGGCCCATGACAAGGGGCACAAAGCCGATGCCGTCGAACAGGTCGCTGATGCCGAAGGTGAAACGCAGATTGCCGGTGTTCACATCGGTGCCGACCAACCCAAGCAGCATGCCCAGGAACACCATCGCCAGCGCCTTCATTACCGAACCGCGCGCCAGCACGATGGCGAACACCAGGCCCAGAACCATCAAGGAGCAGTAGTCGGCCGGGCCGAACTGCTGCGCCAGTTGCGTCAGCGGCGGCGCGGCGACGGCGATCGCGACGGTGGCGACGCAGCCGGCGAAGAAGGAGCCGATGGCGGCAATGGCCAGCGCCGCTCCGGCACGCCCCTGCCGCGCCATCTGGTAGCCGTCCAGCACCGTCACGACGCTGCTGCTCTCGCCTGGCAGGTTTATCAGGATCGCCGTCGTCGAACCGCCATACTGCGCGCCGTAATAGATGCCGGCGAGCATGATCAGCGCCCCCTCGGGCGGCAGGTAGTACGTTGTGGGCAGCAGCAGCGCCATCGTGGCGACTGGTCCGACGCCCGGCAGCACGCCGATGGCGGTGCCGATCAGCGCGCCCATCAGGCACCAGACGAGGTTGAGCGGCTTGGCGGCGACGGAAAAGCCGAGCGAAAGGTTGGAAAGGAGGTCGCTCAGCTCCATGGGAACACCCGGATCGGCATGCCGAGTCCCTTGACGAACAGCAAGGCGCTGCCGGCCACCATGATCACGGCGAATATGGCGAACTCCCGCCAGCGCGTCTCCGGGGTGCCGAGAGCGCACAGCGCCATGGACACCACCATGGAAACGGCAAGGCCTGTGCTGTCCACCAGCAACGCGAAAGCAATCGCGGCGAGGGTGACCATGATGACCGGCCGCCACGCCCAGGCGCCGTGCAACAGGCTGACGCCACGGACCATGAGGCCCTTGGCGGCGATAATGCCGCCTATGCCGATCAGCGCCCAGGAGAGGATGCGTGGCAGCACGCCGGTGCCCGGTCGTTGCCAGGAGCCGAGCGGATAGTCGGCGCCGATCCACAGCGCCGCAACGCCAGCCGCCATAAACATCAGTCCGGCGGCCAGATCCTGGCTACCCTTCACCCGCATGGACGCCATCCCCTGTGACAGACCCGCTGGATTGCACCAGCGTATGGGCCGAAGCCTACACGGTCGGCAGACGCTCCGATAGCGTTTCGCTTCGTGTCGCAGGCGCGACGGCGACGGCGGCGTGCCCGTCCACGTCGGCTGCCGCAGGCCGCCATTGCGAAGACACCGTTGAACCGGCGCGGATGCCGCGATGCGGCTCGGCAGCGGGTCATGGCTCCCCAGCTATCCTCCTGTTTTTGCGCCACCTGGGGTTGCCATGCGCAGCCGATACGATACAAGATCCGCACTGATGCAACAATCGGAAAAAGTCATACAACGTTTTGTAATTACATCAAAATGTGCTAATGTTCAGCGAGATGTCACTCCACGTCGGCCCGATCGCACCTGCAACCACCGCTTTCAACCGCCGCAGCCTCGCCAGTCTGAGTATGACGCGCGAGGGGACGCGCGATTTGCGGCTGGATTTCTTCCGCGGCCTCGCCCTGGCGTTCATCTTTATCGACCACATCACGGACAACGTGATCGCTCGGTTCACGCTGCATAGTTTTGCATTCTGCGACGGGGCTGAGATGTTCATCTTCATCTCCGGCTATACCGCCGCAATCGCCTACACGCCGACGTTTGACCGCCAGGGGGTCGCGAGAGGCGTCGCACGCATCTACCGGCGCGCGTGGCAACTCTATATCGCGCACCTGTTTCTGTTCGTGATTGTAGCCGCCGAGGTGTCGTTCACCCTGGCTTATGGATTCACGCCGCCAATCGCCAAGGAGATGGCGACCGGGGAGTACCTCGGTATCCAGAACCAGGCGATTCTGCGGGTCATCACGCTCACGGCTCAGCCGGATCTGTTGGTTATTCTACCCGCCTATATCATCATGCTGCTGGGCCTGCCTTGGATGCTGCTGCTGATGCGGCGGAACGTGCTCCTATGGCTGGTGCCGTCCGGCATGCTGTATCTGCTTGCCATCACTTTCGAGTGGAACCTGCCGGCATCGACCGGCCCGAAGGTCTGGTTTTTCAACCCGTTGGCGTGGCAGTTCCTGTTCAGCACCGGGGTTGCGCTGAGCCTGTCGCGCGGACGGATCCCCTGGCCGCGCATGCTGGTTGTGGCCGCGTTCATTCTTGCCGCGGCGGCCTGCTTCGTCGCGATTGGTGGACGGTTGTATGGGCTGTTCCCACGCTTCCTGTCCGCTCTGGCGTGGATACCGTCGCCCTATTTCGACAAGGTCTACCTGGAGCCGGAGCGGCTTCTCAGCTTCATGGCACTGGCGGTCATCGTCGCCGATCGCCTCGGACCAAATGCCGGCGTATTTCATGCGCGGTTGAGCCGGGCCGTCATCCTATGCGGCCAGCATTCGCTGGAGATTTTCTGCCTGACAACGGTCCTGGCCGTTCCCGGCGAATGGATCCTGGACAGCGTGAATTATGATCTGCGGATGCAGTTCGTCGTCATCATGACCGGATTGCTGTTGATGACCGGATACGCCGCGCTGTTGCGATGGTTTCGCACCTCCGACCGGGGCAGGCAGGGCCTCAGGACGGCCAGCGCGTAACGCGAGCAGCGCAGCGCGGCGTGCATTTCTTCGTAGGCGTGCCCATCGGGGACAGCTGGAAGGCTACAACAGTGCGACTATTGTCAAATCCCGGCGTGCATGAGCATGTTCAGCACTTGTTGCGCGGCGCCACCGACATGCGTCGTGGCATTTGGCTTCTGGGGTCGTGTGATCTTGCACTGAGAGGAACGCAGTTCTGCCTCCGCTGCATCCCGAAAGGCCGTACATGAATCTTTCCAGCAGCCAGGGCCGGAACGTGAGGCTGCCGCACTGCGTCCGGGGGTTGCCCAGAATCGGGCGGAGCCTCGTCGTGCTGCTTGCCGTGGCGCTGCTGGCCGTAGGGCCGGCGCCAGCTCGGGCGGCCGATACAAGCTGCCCAAGCGCCGCACTACAGACGCTCCACCTGCCGGGAACTGCTGCCGCGCTGGCCAGCGGCAAACCGGTCACGATCGTCGCCCTAGGATCATCGTCGACCGTCGGCATTGGTGCCAGTCGCCCGGCCATGGCCTATCCAACCCGGCTGGAGGCACTGCTCCGCGCCGCCTGGCCAGATCGCTTGGTCACCGTGGTGAACAAGGGGGTCGGCGGCGAGACCGTCCTGTCGACAGCGACACGGGTGGCCCGCGATGTGCTGGCGCTCCATCCGGTACTGGTCATCTGGCAGGTTGGCGCGAACGATGTGCTGCAGCATGTCGATCTGGACCGGTTCCGCGCGACGCTTGAGCAGGCAGTGGGCAAGCTCTACGCAGCCGGCATTGATATTGTGTTGATGGACAATCAGGTTGCGCCTGCGCTGCAGAAGGAACCCAGCGCCGGGGATTACGGCGCCGTCGTTGCGGCCGTTGCAGCCCGCTTCCGGGTTTCCCTGTTCTCACGCACGGGGCTGATGCGTGACTGGGCAGCAACCGCCAATGATGCCCGCATGATCGGCCCGGACGGGTTGCACCATACCGACCTCGGTTACGGCTGCCTCGCCGCAGCGCTCGCGAGGGCGATCGAGGCCGCCGTCCGCCAGCCATAAGGCACTGCACGTGTACCGCACGCATGCACATCAGGATATTCGCAACGCGGGACATGATCGCCTTACGCCCATCGTTTGGCTTCTGGCCGCGATTGACCGTCACCAACCGACTGACTAACCCTCGGCGCAGGACTGGCGGAGACGGACAGCGTGCGGATCATCCTGCTTCTGGCACTTCTCATCGGCGCTGCAACGCCCGCCGCCGCGCAGGCGCCTTACCGGCTTGGTCCGGATTGCCGCCCATTGCCGATCCCCGGCTACATGATGGCGCCACAGCCGCCGGACCCGAACTGCCTCGCCGCGCAGCAGCGTGAGGCGGAGGCGTATCGGCGACGCCAGGCGGCGGAAGCGGAAGCCGCACGCAAACGAAGGGAGGCGGCCGAGGCGGCGGAGCGGCAGCGGCTGGAGCAACTGGCGGCGCAATGCGCGGCGACGTCCGCGGACGACGTGCGTGCGACAGTGGAGCAGGATCCCGCGGCGTATCGTGTGCAATCGCGAATCCTGGACATTACGCCGCCGCACTTTGCCGACAAGGCGTGCCGGACCGAACTGATGACAAGCCAGGGCGTGTACCTGGGGGTCGTTGGGTTCCGCGATTTCAACGGCAAGACATTCCTGCAGCTGCGCCTCACGCCGGAGCGGCAGGCGCGGTAGAGCATGATAGGTTCAGGTTGACCGTATCATGCTCTGCAACTCCTTGTTTGAGAGCGCGATTCACGCCTTCTGACCTGCGGCCTCAGGCGATCGCGCTCTAAGCTACGCCAGCAGGCTGGATAGCTGCGCGTCCGTCATTGCAGGCGCGTTCCGCTGCAGAAAGCAGGCGGAGGCGTGATCATCCGCCACCCGAAACAGCGGCGGTGTCTGCAGCAGGCAGTGCTCTGTCGCCGACGGACAGCGATCCGCGAAGCGGCACCCGGTTTCGCTCGGCGCGCGGCCGGCGGGACGTTCCTCACCGACCCAATCGCGTTCCGTGCTGACGCGCGGGATGGAGCCGATCAGCAACTGTGTATACGGATGCAGCGGCGCTTTCACCACGCGCTCGACATGGCCGGCCTCGGCCACCGCGGCGCGATACAGCACGATGATCGAGTCCGCGACCTGATAGGCTGTGGCGAGATCGTGCGTGATGTACAGGATGGAGATTCCCATCTCCTCGTGCAGGCGGCGCAGGCTGGTCAATATCGTTGCGCGCAGCGAGGCATCGACCATCGACACCGGTTCATCGGCGACGATCAGCTTTGGCTTCAGCAGCAGCGCCCGCGCCACCATGATGCGCTGGCGCTGGCCGCCAGAAAGCTGGTGCGGGTAGCGGCCAAGGATTTCCTCCGGCCGCAGGCCAACCGACCGCAGTGCCGTTTCAATCAGTGCCCGCCCTTCGGCTCGGCTCCTGGCCAGGCGAAACTTCCGCACCGGCATCGTCAGCACATGATCGACGCGGTAGAACGGGTTGTAGACTTCATACGGGTCCTGGAACACGGCCTGCACGTCGTGGCGGAAGTCGCGGCGGCGCGCGGCGGACAGGCGCTGCAGGTCGTCGCCCTGGTACCGGACCGTGCCGGTGGTGGGCGCGATCATGCCCAGCAGCAGGCGCGCGAGCGTGGTCTTGCCGCTGCCACTTTCGCCAACGACAGCGATAAAGCGCGGCTGGTCCGCGGTCAGCGTCAGCGAAACCTTCTCCAGCGCCACCTTGCCGCCGGCGAAGGTCTTGCCGACGTCGTGCAGGTCGATCAGCGCGCTCATGCCCGGAAACTCATGCCAAATGGCACGCCACGGTGGCGTCCTCTCCCATCGCCCGCACGGCCGGTTTTTCGCTCCGGCAGCGCTCGGTGGCGGCGGGGCAGCGCGGGTGAAAGGCACAGCCCGGCGGCAACTCGCGCAGCAGTGGCGCGAGGCCTGGAATGCCGCGCAAGCCGCCGCGCTGCTCCAGCGAGGGCAGGCTTTCGATCAGCATCCGCGTGTAGGGGTGCCGCGGCGCGGTGATGATGTCGCGGATCGGCGCCACTTCGACGAGGCGGCCGGCGTACATGATGCCAAGCCGGTCGACGAACTGCGCCATCAGGCCCATGTCGTGGCCCACCAGGATGATGGCGGCGCCAAGGTCCTGCTGCACGCGGCCCAGGGTCTGCATCACCTGTTTCTGAACCACGACATCCAGCGCGCTGGTGGGCTCGTCCGCAATGATGACCTTTGGGCGCAGGCAGATGGCGATGGCGATGCAGGCCCGCTGCTTCATGCCACCGGACAACTCGTGCGGGTACTTTCGCGCCACATCCGGCGGCAGCCCGACCTGCGCCAGCAGATCGCGCACACGCTCCGCCAGCGCGCGCCCCTTCAGCCCGACGCCGTGATCGGCCAGTGCATCGCCGATCTGGTCGCGGATGCGCACCACCGGGTTCAGCGAGTTCATCGAGCCCTGTGGCACCATGGCGATGCCGGCAAGGCGCAGCGCGCGCATGCGGTCGGTGTCCAGGCCGGACAGCGCGGTGTCGCCCAGCCAGACCTCGCCGCCCTCGATACGGCCCGGCCGCTTGATCATGCGCAGGATCGCCAGCGCCATGGTGGACTTGCCCGATCCGGACTCGCCGGCGAGGCCAAACCGTTCGTGCGGGCGCAGGCTGAAACTGACGTCATCGACGGCGCGCACCACGCCGCGCGGGTGGTCGTAGGCCACGCGCAGGCGCTCGACACGCAGGATCGTTTCGCTCATACCGCCCGCCGCAGTCGGGGGTTGGCGATCTCATCGAGGCCGACCGTCAGGAAGAACAGGCCCAGGAAGACGATCAGGATCACCACCAGCGGCGCCAGCCACCACCACCACCAGCCGTTGATGATCGCGGCATTGAAGTTCACCCAATACAGCGTCATGCCGATGGTGGGCGATTCGACCGGACCGAGGCCCAGCACTTCCAGGCCGACCGAGGCCAGGATCGCGTTCGACACGGCAGCTACCAGCGTCGCCGCCAGGTACGGCAGCAGGTTCGGCATCAGCTCGAAGAAGATGATTTCGGGGCCGGACATGCCGTTGAGCCTTGCGATCTCGACGAAGCCGCGCTGGCGGAGGGTCAGGACCTGGGAGCGGATGGTGCGGGTTGGGTTCAGCCAGGACAGGGACGCAACGATCAGCGCCATCTGTGTCACCGTCAGCGTGCCCTTCAGCGACACGGCGATGATGATCAGCACCAGCAGTCCCGGCACGGTCAGGCCGATATCGGCGATGCCGCGGATGATCGTGTCCACCCAGCCGCCGTAATAGGCGGCGACGAACGCCAGCACCGCGCCGACGCCGACGCCAAAGAAGCCGGCGATGAAGCCGATGCGCAGCGTCAGCGGCGTGCCGGCGACCATCACCGCCAGCAGGTCCCTGCCCTGCCGGTCGGTGCCGAACGGATACTCCCAGGACGGGGGTTGTAGCGCCGGAACGGATAACGCCTGCGCGTTCGATGTGTCGACCGTGAAAGCCCCGACCACCATGAATACGGTCAGCAAGCCCAGCAGCACGATGCCGACGACCAGCGAGACGTTGCGGGCGAGATAGCGGCGCATCTCAACTGCGCCGGTAGGTGATCCGCGGGTCCAGCCACGGATACAGAATGTCGAGCAGGAACGTCGCGAAGCCAAGGCCGACGATGACGGTGAACACGACGCCCTGGATAACGAAAAAGTCGTTCTCCTGGATCGCCTGGAACAGCAGCGCGCCGATGCCGGGGTAGCCGAAGATGACTTCCACCAGGACCGCACCCGACAGGATCTGACCGAGCGCCAGCGCCAGCGCCGTGGTCTGCGGCAGGATGGCGTTGCGCATGCAGTACCGCATGAAAATGGTCAGGCTGCGCAACCCCTTGGCCTCGGCGAAGGTGACGTAGTCCTCGCCCATCGTCGTCACCATCATGCCGCGCATCGCCAGCGCCCAGCCGCCCACCGACACCAGCACGATCGACAGCGACGGCAATACCGCATGGCGCAGCACGTCCAGGACGAAGCCAACCGTCAAGCCGACTTTCGCGCCGGGGCTGTGGCCGCCGAAGATCGGCAGGATTTGGAACTGGAACGCCAGCAGCCACATCAGCACCAGGCCCAGCAGGAAGAACGGGATGGCGTGCAGCGCCCAGAGCGGCGGCATGAACCATTGCAGCCAGCGCGGCGCCCCCGGCCAGGCCAGCAGCGCGCCGAGAAACGTGCCCAGCGCGAAGGAGACGAGCGTGGTCATGCCCAGCAGGCCGACGGTCCAGGGCAGCGCCTCGGCGATCATGTCGACGACTGTGCGCGGATAGTTGGCAATGGAATAGTTCAGGTCGCCGTGCGCAACGTTGCCGACATAGTTCAGGTATTGCGTAAGCAGTGGCTTATCCAGGCCGAAATGCTGGTTGTAGACCTTGACCATCTCCGCGATGCCGGCCTGCGCGTAGCCGCCGAGGGAGGCCTGCTCCATCAGCTTGTTTGCCACCGGATCATCGCCCGACAGGCGGGGCAGGAAGAAGTTCAGCGTCGCCGCCAGCCACACGATGACCAGGAAGACGCCGAACCGCTTCGCGACAAAATACAGGCCCATGCCGTCAGGCCGATTTCAGGCTCCACAGCACAAGCGGGAAGGTCAGGTGCCACGACGCGGTGTTGACATAGGCGTTGTCGGTGCCGGGCCAGTTGGTCCAGCGTGACGTGTTCAGCGGGATGCGATGGTAGTTCTGGACCAGTTGCACATCCGGCAGGTCAGGCAGCCAGATCTCCATCGCCGCGCGGAACAGATCCTTCAGCCGCGGCACGTTGGTCGGGTCGGTGACGTAGACCTCATCGACGATCTTGTCGAACTCGGCGTTCTTCCAGCGGCTGAAATTCACCAGGTGCGCGCCGGGCACCGCGATGCTCTTGCCCTGGTACAGGCGCAGCGTATCGAACGGCTCCCGGATCGAGCCGCCGTGGCCGTAGATCGAGCCGGTATACTGGCCCTTCTGGAACCGCTCATCGAAGTTCGGCGGCAGGCCCATCGTTGCGGCCACGCCGCGCCGCTTCAGCAACTGCGACAGCACCGGCCCGATGGCGGGGCCGGAGCCGCCGAAGCCGATAATGTCCAGCGTGAACGGCGAGCCGTCCGGCTTCATCCAGTTCTCGCCGTCCTTCTTGAACCCTTTGGCCTGCAGCAGCGCGTCGCCCTTCTTCGGATCGAAGGCCAGCGTGTTGTATTTCTCCAGCAGGTCCTTCACCGCGTCGAAATAGGGCTGCAGCGGCGGATAGGGCGGCATCGGCAGCGACGAAACGGACGAGGCGCCGAGGTAACCGACATCGACGATCTGCTTACGGTCGATGTAGTGGCTGATCGCCCAGCGCACATCCTTGTCGTCGAACGGCTTCTCCTCATTGTTCAGGTACAGCGAGATCGGCCACCAATCGACATAGCCATAGGGCGGCTGCTGGCCGGTGTAGCTGGACACTTTCGGATTCTGCCGGAACACGGTCGGGAAGGTCGCCGGCTGCAGCACGCCGCCCATGTCCACCTGGCCGGTGATATGCGCCTGCGCCGTCTGCTGCTCCGCCACGTTGGGCAGCCAGATATTCTTCAGCACCTGCGGCATCGGCGCCAGGCCCTGCTCCGCCGCCCACCAGGTGGCGCGCCGCTCGAACACTTTCTGCTGCAACGAGGCGTCGGTCACGCGCCACGGCCCGGTGCTGACCGGCCAGCCCTTGGCGATGTCGAAATTCTTGAAGTTCGACCAGTCATTGCCGCTGAACACGTGCTTCGGCACGATCGGCACGCCGATGTCGAACTTGTAGGTGCAGAAGAAGAAGAAGCGCGGGGAGGGAATCTTGAAGTCGAGCACGACGGTGTTGGCATCGATCGCCTTCGCTTCCTGCAGCGCCTGCGCAACGTCGATGCCCCATTTCGCCTTCGGCCCGAGGTCGCGCAGCGTGTTGAAGGTATAGGCGACGTCCTCGGCACTGAATGGCGTGCCGTCGCTCCATTTGATGCCGGAGCGGGTCTTGATCGTCAGGCGCTTGAAGTCGGGCGTGTACTCGTAACTCTCCGCCAGCCACATATACATCTTGTTGGCGAAGGCGCTGTAATAGGCCAGCGGCTCATAGATCAGGTTGATGCCGTTCTGGTGGTTGGAGCCAATGGCATACGGATTCCACAACTCATAGTCGACCCAGCGGCCGTCACGGGCGTTGATGCCGATCAGCACCATGGTCTTCTCGCGCGGGATGTCCGCGCCCTGCGCCAGCGCTGCGTTTGACACGACGCCTTCCGGCAACATCACGCTGGCCGCTGCCGCCAGTCCGCCTTTGATTACGCTGCGCCGTTCCGTCGCAAAGGGACGCGGATCGTTCGTCATTGTTTCCTCCACCGCGGGCGAGTCCCGTCGTTCCGGCAGCCCGCCTGTCATCGCCGGCACTGCAACGCTCTCGGCCGCGGGGTGTCAAGCCGGGGTGACGAAACTTCCTTGCACCGGGTTGGGCTCAAGTCATATCTCATCCGCGATAAGCACGGTCCGGGAGATCACCATGGTCCTGACGCGCCGCAGAGCGCTGGTTGCCGGGGCGGCGTCCGCCTCCCTTCTGGACTGGGCGAACGCCTGGGCGGCCTCGCAGCCCTTCACGCCGGAGAAAGGCGCACAGTTGCTGCTGCTGCGGCCGACCGTCATCCAGCCTGGGGAGGGTGACGCGCTGGCGGCCAATATTGCCGCCTTCTCTGCCGCGACTGGCGTATCGGTCCAGACTGAGACCTATCCGCCTGAAGATATCCCCGGCCGGAACGTGCTGTACCTGGCCAACACCGCCGGAGCGGATGTGTGCTGGGCACCGGGCGGCACCGCACACCTGGTCAACGACCGGATGATCAACGTCAGCGAGATCACCGACTATCTGGCCAGCAAGTACGGGCCGTGGACGCCGCTCGCCCGCGACTACGGCATGCAGTACGGGCGCTGGTTCAACGTCCCCGCCACCATCACCGGCGTGCCGATGGCCTATCGCGTATCATGGTTGCGCCAGGCGGGGTTCGAGAGCTTTCCCAAGACCACCGATGAGTTGGTGCGGCTGTGCCAGGCGCTGAAGCGCATTGGCCACCCGGCCGGCTTCGCGCTGGGCCGGTCGTTTACCGAGGGCAACTGCTTCGCCTACTGGCTGCTTTGGGCGTTCGGCGGCCAGGTGGCGAACGAAAGCAACCGCCCAGCGCTGGAGTCGGATCGCACGCTGGCGGCGATCGAGTATCTGCGCCAGCTTTATCCTAACCTTGCCCCAGGAATACTCGGCTGGAAGGATGGCAGCGGCTCCGCCGCATTCCTGGCCGGCGAGTGCGGCCTGACGAACGCGACCGCGGCGCTGTACACGCAAGCCAAACGCACTACACCGGCCATCGCCGCGGATATGGCCTTCGCGCCGATGCCGATCGGCCCCGTCGGCATGCCGACGGCAATGGCTCGGGTCGATTCGATGATGATCTACCGCTACGAGAAATACCCCCAGGCATCCAAGGCGCTGATCACCTTCCTGATGGAGGCGCCGCAGTACCCGAAACTGGTCACCGGCGCGGCCGGGTTCGTAACGCCCGTGTTGCAGGGGTTCGGCAACAACCCGCTGTTCCAGAGCGACCCGAAACTGACCTGGTTCGCAACGGCTGGTCAGGACGCAAGGCCGCTCTGCTGGCCGCAGGCCGCCAACCAGGGCGCGGCGCAAGTGTTCGCCTATTTCGTCGTGCAGGAAATGTTCGCCGCCGCGGGGTCGGGCCAGGCGGAGCCGCGCGTGGCAATGCGGCGGGCACAGCAGCAGGTGGAACGATTCTATCGTTACGGATAGCCTCTGCGGCGCAGGCGCGTCGGCGGGGTGCGTCAGAGGCACCGTCCGTGCCTGGGCCGATCGCCGCAAATCATGCAGGAGAGGCGTGATAGCGCATCACCGATAAGGTGATCGCACCCTCCGGATGCACTGACGCGGTGGACCCGGACGGTCCCACAAGCCGAGCACATCCGGTAACCCGTTT
>JAFEFW010000618.1 GCA_018240405.1 Pseudomonadota bacterium | reverse complement strand
GGAGCGGCCACACTTCGTTTCTGCCGTCAACAGTGCGATTGGCGGGTCAATGATCCCGGTCGCTGGCGGTGTGCTGATCCGTGGCGACGACAAGTCGATCATCGGCGCGGTCGGCGTCGCCGGCGACACTTCGGACAATGATGAGGCGGCGGCTCTGGCCGGCCTGGCTGAGGCGGGGCTGACGGCTGATCCGACCTGAGGTGAAGCGGAGCGGATTGCAGGCGGCGTTGGAGCCGCCGCCGCACAATAGTGCAGCCGTGACGGTGGCGGTGGGGCGTCCCCCCGACTAATCCGGCTTCAGTTCGAAGGGCACGCGCTTCATGTGGCCAAAAACCTGATCGGGGTTCGGACGCTGCCCGCCGCCTTTCGTTTGAGCGAAGAACCGGAACTCGACCGGAAATGCGGTAGCGAAGTCGCGGAGGGCGACAACCTCATCAAAGATAAAGTCGTCGAATATGAAAAAGTATTCTTCGATATGCGCCCAAAGCGATGCCAGCAGGAACAGCGTCGCCGAATACAGGTCAGCGTCGATGTGCACCAACACCGGGCGGCCCCGACTGTAGCGGTAGACGTCCAGGAACGGCGGCACGGAGTTCTGGAACCATCCCTTCACGAAGGAGACCCGTTCGTCGTCAATCCGTGGCGGATTGCCCTTGTTGGAGAAGGCGCCGACATCGTGCATCTGCCACCTTTCCGGCAGGCCCATGAAGCTGTCGAAGCCGTAGAAACGGGCGTAGGGGCTGGTGAACGCGGACGAAATCAGGCGCATGCTGTTGCCCTGAGCGACACCGAACTCAAGGTAATCCAGCGGGACATTACGTCCGATGTGGTCGGCAATGAAGGCATAGAAGCCTGGCAGGCCCTTTGGCAGGATCGTCGGTGCGGGCTTAGGCCAGTACACCTCGTTCATGGCCCGCGCCCAATTGGCTTCGATCAGCGCCTTGTTGGCTGCCATAGTGCGTTCCCTTAAGTCGTCTGCCAACAGCACGCCCGCATGCGCCCGGACCGTGCTGTTGCGCCCGTACTATTATCCCGCGTTAGCCCCGCCCTTCCCGGCGGCAAACCGCACGGCCTCCTCCGCCGCGCGTACCAGCGCACGCGCCTTCTGCCGGCACTCCTCGAACTCCGCCAGCGGCACGGAATCCGCTACGATCCCCGCCCCGGCTTGTACATACATCACGCCGTCCTTCACCAGGGCAGTGCGCAACCCTATGCAGGTATCCATCGTGCCATTGGCGGCGAAGTAGCCGATGCATCCGGCGTAAATCCCGCGCCGGTCCGGCTCCAGCTCCTCGATGATCTCCATCGCCCGCACCTTTGGCGCGCCCGACAGCGTGCCGGCCGGGAAGCCGGCGACCAGGGCGTCCAGCGCGTCCATCCCGGCCCGCAACTGCCCTTCGACATTCGACGAAATATGCATGACGTGGCTGAAGCGCTCGATGACGAAGCTCTCCGTCACCTTCACCGTGCCCACCTCCGCCACGCGACCGACATCGTTGCGGCCAAGATCGAGCAGCATCAGGTGCTCCGCCCGCTCCTTCGGGTCGGCCAGCAGTTCCGCCTCCAGCGCCAGATCCTCCTCCCGCGTCGTGCCGCGCCGGCGGGTGCCGGCCAGTGGGCGAATCGTTACCTTGCCGTCGCGCAGCCGTACCAGCACCTCAGGCGACGATCCGACGACGGAGAACCCGCCGAAGTCCAGATAGAACAGGAACGGCGCCGGGTTGATCCGCCGCAGCGACCGGTACAGCGAGAATGGCGGCAGCGCGAACGGCACCGAGAAGCGCTGCGACAGCACGATCTGGAACGCGTCGCCGGCGGCGATGTACTCCTTGCAGCGGTCCACCGCCGCCAGGAATTCCTGCTCCGAGAAGTTGGACCCAGGATCCGGCGGATCCGGCAGCATCACCGGCGGTGGCTGATGGGGCAGGGGGCGTTCCAGGGCCGCCTCGGCCGCGTCCAGCCGCTGCGCCGCCCGCGACCAAGCCTGCTCCACCGTCACGTCGCCGGCCGGATAGGCGGGCGTCACCAGGGTCAGCTCGTCGTTGACGTTGTCAAAGATGGCGAACAGCGTCGGACGCACCATCACGCCCTCCGGCACGCCGATCGTGTCGCGGTTCTTCTCCGGCAGCTTCTCCATGTGCCGGACCATGTCGTAGCCCAGGTAGCCGACCAGCCCGCCGGCCATCGGGGGCAGGTGCGGCGGCACGTCCAGCCGCGTCTCATCCACCAGCGCGCGCAGGCTCTCCAGCGGCCCGCGCCGCTCCGGGATAAAGGCGTGCGGCGCCGACAGCGCATGCCTGTTCACCGAGGCGACACCATCCTGGCAGCGCCACACCAGATCCGGCGCCATGCCGATCACCGAGTAGCGGCCGCGCGTCGCCCCGCCCTCCACGCTTTCCAGCAGGAAGGAATACGGCTGGCCATGCGCCAGCTTCAGGAACGCGGCGACAGGAGTCTCCAGATCGGCCACACCCTTGCGCCAGACCAGGCTGCCGCGCCCTTGCTCATAGGCCAGGCGGAAGGCGGCAAAGCCGGGGGGAAGGGTCACGTTCATGCCTGTTTATCGCTCATCTTCAACGCGGTTGCACGATGCTATTGAGGGCCTTCTGGTTGATCTCGGGCTTGCCACGCACCCGCAGCGCGTCGACGAACAGGGCCTGGACGTCGTTCTGCACCGAGCGGGCGACGGCAGCCTTGGCCTGGTCAAAGCCGGCCTTGTCGGTGGCGACGTCGGGGCGGACGATTTCAACCAACTGGCCGACGACGAAGCCGTCCGGGGTCTCGACCATGCCGACCTCGCCCTTCTTCAGGCCAAAGATCACCCGCTGCAACTCCGGCGGCATGTCCGGGCTGGTCTGGTTGCGCGTCACCAACGGGCTTAACCGGGGCGTCACGCCGGCCGCCTGCGCTGCGTCTGAGAATGATTTGCCACCCTGCACCGCGGTCATCATTTCCGTGGCGCGCTGGTTCTCGACCTGCCGGCGCTGGTCCTGCTTCCAATCCTCCAGCACCTGATCCCGCACCTCGGCAAAAGGCTTGTGGCCCGGCGGGATGATCGACTCCAGCACCAGTGCGAAATACGCAGAGCCGCCGGTCGAGGGCGTCTGCACCTCGGCCAGACGCGGCGCGTCCCCCTGGTTGGTTTGGAAGGCGGCGCTGATGATCGCGTCGCGCAGTTCCTTGGCGCCGGGGATCGGTGCTGGCCTGCCGTCCTGCGTGTTCCCCTTCGCATCCATGGTGCCCGTCAGGCCGACCAGCCCCAGATCGGTCGGCAGTTCGTCCAGGTTGCCGCCATTGCCGAGCAACTGGTCGAGCTTGTTGGCGCGATCATACATCAGGTCCGCGGCTTTGGCGGCCAGCACCTGGGCGCGCAGCGTGTCCTTCGCCTGTTCGAAGGTGGTCTCACTTCCGGGCGTGATGCCGGTGACCCGTACGACGAACCAGCCGAGTGCGCCCTTAACCGGACCGACGATGTTGTCGGGCTGAGCGGCAAAGACCGCCTTGGCCAGGTCAGGGTCAGGGAATTCCACCTCCGGCGCACTATCCTGGGTGATGGAAGCGGCGCCGGCCTCCTTCGCCGCCGCCTGCATCGCGACCCAGTCCGCGCCACCGCGCCACTGCGTCGCCAGAGCCTGCGCCTTGGCTTCATCCGGCACCGACAGCACCTCGGCGGAGCGCTTGCCGGGCGTCTGATACTGCGCCTTGCGCTCCTCGTATGCGGCTTTGAGTTCGTCGTCGGTGATGGTGATCTCCGAGGCCAGGGACTGCGGCGACAGCTCCACCGCCTTGATGCGGCGGTATTCAGGCGTGGCGTACAAGTCCGAATGATTGTCATACCACCGCTGCAGCACTGCCTCATCCGGTGTGGCCGGGTCTGGCGCCGCCGATAACGGAAAGAACGCCATATCGGCGGACCGCTTCTCGAACTCCAGGTCGAACAGCGGCTTCACCCCTGCCTCCGGCGCCGTGGCGGCAGTGACGAAGGATGCCAGCAACTGGCGCTGGGCGATGTCGGACCGGAGTTGTGCCAGGAATCGGCCCTCATTCAGCCCGTTGTTGCGCAGCACGGCGTCGAATACCTGCTTGTTGAACTGGCCGTCCGGACCGCGGAATGCAGGAATCTGGCGAGCGGCGTCGGCGACCACCGCGTCCGGCGTGACAATGCGCAGGCGCCGCAGCTCGTCGGCCATGACCGCCTGGCCGATCATCCTGTCCAGCGTCTGCTGCCCGATCTGTTCCCGCACCTGCGGCGTCAATTCCTGGCCTGGCGGCAGGTCGCGGCCGGCAACCGACAGGGCGCGCTGGTACTCGGTTTGGAAAGCCGGGATTTCGATCGTGGTGCCGGACACCTTGGCCATCCAGGTGGGCTGCCCGGTCAGCAGCGGCAATATGCTGCCGCTGATGCCCCAGCCGATGAACGACAGCGTCATCAGCATGAAAAAGCCGCGGACAATCCAGGAGTCCAGCGAACGGCGAAGTATCGAGATCATGAACGGGTCCAGGAGTCCGAAACGGTGCGGCGGGCAGCATATACGGCCCGTTCCCCGCCATTGCCAGCGGTGGGAGGACGTCGGCGCGCGGCTAAGCCTTGACGCCGCCCGGCGATGCGTTAGCAGCAGGACATACGAGACGGAGGGCCGTGCGCCATGCGCCAATTGATCGCCGGGAACTGGAAGATGAACTGCCTCAGTGCGGAGGCCGTGGCGCTGGCGAAGGATGTCGCCGCCGGCGCGGGCGATATCCAGGCGGAGCTGCTGGTCTGCCCCGTCGCGCTGCACGTCGCAGCCGTCGCCCAGGCGCTGAAGGGCAGCACGGTTGCTGTCGGCGGCCAGGACTGCCACCAGGAAGCGAAAGGCGCACACACCGGCGATATCGCCGCGCCGATGCTGGCGGATGTCGGCGCCGCCTGGGTCATCCTCGGCCACTCAGAACGCCGCCAGAATCACGGCGAGACGGATGAGCTGGTGCGCGAAAAATGCCTCGCCGCCGCCGCCGCTGGCCTGACGCCAATCGTCTGTGTCGGCGAGACCGAGGAGCAGCGGGTCGGCGGGCAGGAGACCGAGGTGGTCGGCTGGCAGATTTCCGGAAGCCTGCCCAAGCCGTTCAATGGCGTGATTGCCTATGAGCCGCTCTGGGCCATCGGCACCGGCCGCACTGCGACGGAACAGGACGTCGCCAACATGCATGCCTTCATCCGCGAGGAACTGGTCCGGCAGTTTGGTGAGGCGGGTCGCGGCATCCGGATTCTCTATGGTGGCTCCGTGCGTCCGGCCAATGCGCCCGGCCTGCTGGCAGTGCCGGAGGTGGCTGGCGCGCTGGTCGGCGGCGCCTCGCTCAACGCGGCCGATTTTCTAGCGATTGCTCGCGCCGCTCGGTCCGTATAAGAGGCGCCGCGACTGCTGCATCCGAAAGCCCTGTTGTTTTGACCACGATCCTGCTGATCATCCATTTGTTCGTCACCCTTGCGCTGATCGGCGTCGTGCTGATCCAGCGCAGTGAGGGTGGTGGTCTCGGCATCGGCAGCTCCCAGGGTATGGGCTCGTTCATGTCGGGCCGCGGCACGGCGAACCTGCTGACACGGACCACGGCCATCCTGGCGACCATCTTCATGGCGCTGTCGCTGACGCTGGCGCTGATGAACCGCGGCACGTCGGGCGCCGGGCGATCAATCTTTGATACCACCCCGGCAGCGCCTGCCGGTTCCCAGGCGCCAGCGACGGCTCCGGCACCGGCGACGCCGCCCGCTCCACAGGCACCGTCGGCCCCGACGAATTAGCGTCCGCGTCCGGCGCTACCTCGGCAGGACCGTCGCACGGTCGGCATCGGCGCCTATCATCGCCTGTTGCGGCGGCAGGTAGCGTTCGACCAGATACAAGGGCCGCGCCTTCGACTCGTTGAAGATGCGGCCAAGGTATTCGCCCATCATCCCCAGCGTCATCAGCTGCACGCCGCCCAGGAACAGGACCACTGTGATCAGGCTTGGGTAGCCCGGAACCGGGTTGCTGAAGATCAAGGTGCGGACCACGATGATGCCACCGTAGACAATGGCGAAGGTCGCGACGATCACCCCCAGGTAGGTCGCCAGCTTCAACGGCAGCACGGTGAAACTGGTGATCCCCTCCAGGGCAAAGTTCCATAGTTTCCAGTAGTTCCAACTCGTACCGCCGGCATGCCTTGGCGCGCGATCATACAGCACAGCTTTGCTCGGAAAGCCGATCCAGGCGAACAGCCCCTTCATGAACCTGTGCTGCTCGCGTAGTTGCAGCAGCGCATCGACCGCACGCCGGCTGATCAGCCGGAAGTCGCCGGTATCACGCGGCATGGACACACCGCCGATGCGCTGCATCACGCGGTAGAAGGCGTCGGCCGTCGCCCGTTTCAGCCAGGTCTCACCTTCACGCTTGCGGCGCTGGGCATAGACCATGTCGTAGCCCTCCTCACGCCAGACAGCCACAAGTTCGGGAATCACCTCCGGCGGGTCCTGCAGGTCGGCATCAATGACGATCACGGCGGCGCCGGACGTGTGATCCAGCCCTGCGGTCAGAGCAATCTCCTTGCCGAAGTTGCGCGACAGGTTGATGACCGCTACGCGCGGATCATGGGCGCGCAGGCGCTCCAGGTGCAGCAGCGTCGCGTCACGGCTGCCGTCGTTGACGTAGACAACCTCCCACCGACCGCCGATCCGGTTCATGACGGCTGCAGCGCGGCGATGAAATTCGTCGATGCCGTCTGCTTCGTTAAAGCAGGGAACGACGAGCGAGAAGTCCGGACGATCCGTCGAAACGGTCTGGCAGGTCATAGCAGCGACATAACGCGCAAGACCGTGAACGGCCAGACATTGCTTCAAATCGCCGCTTCTCAGGTCACATGTTCCTGACTAAACAAAACTGCCCCTGCTGACCGGATTCGCCTTGCCTGCCTCGTTTTCCACTCAAGACACCGCCGCAGAGCGCGGGAAGCCTGTGTCCAGGCTGCGCGTCTGGGTGATCCGCGTGCTGTTGGCTGTGTTCTGCCTGGCCGGGCTATGGGTCAGCTATCACGAGTTCCGCTGGCAGTGGCACATCGAGGGTGACATCGCCAGTCCGTACCTGGTCTGGAAGCAGGTCCTGCGCGATGGGCCGGGCGTGCTGCTGGAGTGGCGCTACGCCCAGGACAACTGGCTGTTCTCCCTGACCCTTCCGGATTTCGTGCTGCTTGGCCTGACTGGCAGCTCGCCCTGGGTCTTCCTGCACCAGGGGTGGCTGTTCTTCCTGCTGAATTCACTGCTGACCTACGCCATTCTGCAATTTGCGACCTCACGCACGGTCGCCGCGGTCGTCGCAATCGCGATGCTGTTTGCAGGGCCGGCGGTGATCGGCGGCGTCATCTACCTGACCTATCCCGTTACTCATAACAGTTCGCTGGTCTGGGGCCTGGCCTGCCTCTGGCTCTATCTACTGTGGCTGCGCGGCGGACGATGGCTCTGGCTGATCCTCGGTAGCATAGCGCTGTTCATCGGTGACATGTCCGATCCCTGGCTGGCCGCTGCGATGGTCCTGCCGATCGTTCTTGGCGCCTGCGTTGCCGGCGTGCTGACCAGCGGCTTCCGGTTGCGCTTTGCCGCGATCGCGTTCTGCGCGTTTGCCGTGCTTGCCCTGGCCCGTATCCGGCTGTTCTGGTTATTATGGTTCCTGCCCGGCTCTGACTTCTCGATCGGCGGACCATCGTTCTGGCTGCCGCATCTGGGCTGGATCGCGACCTATACGACGCTGATGTTCAACGTCGTGCCGATCCGCCAGCCCGGCTTTGGCTGGTTCCCACCGGTCTGGCTGATTGTCGTCGACTGCCTGGTGATTGCTATCGTCGGTGTGTGGGCCATCGGACGGCTGTTGCGCCAGTGGCGTGCCCTCCGGCCGGAGGCGATGTTCATCGCGGCGACGGCGGTGATCGGCTGCGGCGGCATCGCGGCCGCCTTTGTCATATCCACGGTCAACGCGAACCTGAACGTCGGCCGCTACATCTCCAACTGGTTCTATTTCATCCCTCTGGCGGTGGCGATCGCGGCATTCGGGCTGCGCATGCCCCGGCCGGACTGGTTGACGCGCGTGGCGGTGCTGTGGTGCGCGCTGCTGGTCATTGCCGGCGTCGCGGCGGAACCGCACCATCAAACCAGCCTGCCCGATGACATCGCCACGGCCGATACCCGCGACCTGATCCGCTTCCTCGATCAGCACGGCCTGAATTACGGCTACGCGCCGTTCTGGGCAACGCACGGCGCGGCGGCGGAGTGGATGACCGACGGGCGCATCGTCATCCGCCCGGTCAGCCGTTCCTCCTCGGGACACATAGTGCCCCGCATCGCGCAGACTTTCCCATCCTGGTATGAGAGCAGCGACGTTCCGCCAGGGCAGAAGCAGTTCTTCTATATCGCCAAGCCGGACGAGGAAATTTGCACGGATTACGCAGCCTGCGTCGCATTGGCCACCAGCGAGTGGGGCGAGCCGCAGCGTGTCCTGAAATGGGGCGACATTCCCGTGATGGTGTGGGATCGCCCGACGCTGACCGGCTTGCCGAATGCGGCGCAGATCGCCGAGGCGCCGGTGCTGCAGCCGGGTGTGCCGGTCCGCTTCACCCGCGATGGAATCGGCGGCGCACTGCAGGGACGCGGCTGGTCCGGTGTCGAGGAGACGGCGTCGTGGACGGACGCACGGGAAGCCGTGCTGAAGATTCATCTGCCGGACGGCTGGAGTGGACCGGCAACACTGGTGTTCGAGTCCTCCGCCTTTCCATCCCGCACCAAGCGCAACCCTCAGACGGTGACGGTCCTTGCCGACGGCAAGGTGCTGACCACCTGGACGATGCCGCCCTTCAAGCGCCAGACCTATGAAGTCGTGATTCCAGCCGAGATTGCCGAAAAGAGGCTGATCGCCCTGGTGCTGCAGGTACCCGGTGCGACCCGCCCGAGCGATTTCGCCTATGTCTATGATGTGCGGCCACTGGGGGTCTACCTGATGTCAGTGACACTTCGCCGCTAAGCGACGCGACAGCCTGACCGGGTGCGCAACCCTGATCTGCCCTGGCGATGATGCCGGTCGTCGGGGCTTCCCCCCACCCGATTCGATTTCCTATACTGGGTGCCCATGACGCGTTATGTGTTTATCACCGGCGGCGTGGTTTCCTCCCTTGGAAAAGGCATTGCATCAGCCGCCCTCGGCGCGCTGCTGCAGGCCCGCGGCTACGCCGTCAAGCTGAGGAAGCTGGATCCATATCTCAACGTCGATCCGGGTACAATGAGTCCGTACCAGCACGGGGAGGTCTTCGTCACCGATGACGGTGCCGAAACGGACCTCGATCTTGGCCACTACGAACGCTTTACGGGCGTGCACGCAACGCAGTTGGACAATGCCACCACAGGTCGCATCTACCGCGACGTGATCGCCAAGGAGCGGCGGGGCGACTATCTCGGCGCCACCGTCCAGGTGATTCCGCACATTACGGACGCCATCAAGGACGTGATCCTGCGCGATACGGCGGCCTTCGACTTCGTGCTGGTGGAGATCGGCGGCACCGTTGGTGACATCGAAAGCCTGCCGTTTCTGGAAGCCATCCGCCAGCTTAGCAATGAACTTGGGCCGGAAGCCTGCATGTTCGTGCACCTGACGCTGGTGCCATACATTCCTTCGGCCGGCGAGCTGAAGACGAAGCCGACGCAGCATTCGGTGAAGGAACTGCTGAATGTCGGCATCCAGCCGCAGATGCTGCTGTGCCGCTGCGATCGTCCGATCCCGGCCAACGAACGGCGGAAGATTGCGCTGTTCTGCAATGTCCGGCCGGAGGCGGTGATTGCCGCTCTTGACGTCTCCAGCATCTACCAGGTGCCGATCGAGTACCACGCCGAAGGGATGGACCGCGAAGTGCTGCGTCATTTCGGCCTGCCATTCGATGCGGAGCCGGACCTGTCGCGCTGGCTTCGGATTGTCGACACGGTGCAGAATCCAGAAGGCGAGGTGCGCATTGCCGTTGTCGGCAAATACACCAACCTGCTGGATTCCTATAAGTCGCTGTCCGAGGCTCTCGCGCATGGCGGCATCGCCAACCGTGTGAAGGTGCACCTGGATTGGGTTGACAGCGAAATATTCGACCAGCCCGATACGGTGCACCGGCTGGAAGGCGTGCACGGCATCCTGGTGCCCGGCGGCTTTGGTGAACGCGGCACGCCCGGCAAGATTGAGGCGGTGCGGTTTGCCCGCGAGCGCCGCGTGCCGTTCTTCGGTATTTGTTTCGGTATGCAAATGGCTGTGATCGAGGTGGCGCGCCATCTGGCCGGGATGCCCGAGGCCTCATCCACCGAGTTCGGCGCCTGCAAGATGCCGGTCGTGGGCCTGCTCACGGAATGGGCGCGCGGCAACCAGATCGAGCAACGCAGCGAGACTGACGACAAGGGCGGTACCATGCGGGTTGGCGCCTACCCGGCCCTGCTGCAGGAGGACAGCCTGGTACGCGCCATCTACGGCGACGCCCCGCTGATCGAGGAGCGGCACCGGCATCGTTACGAAGTCAATGTCAACTATCGTACCTGCCTCGAATCCACCGGCTTGCGGTTCTCCGGCATGTCCCCCGATGGCGTGCTGCCTGAAATCATCGAACTGCCGGGGCATCCGTGGTTTGTTGGCGTGCAGTACCATCCGGAGCTGAAGTCGAAGCCGTTCGACCCGCATCCGCTGTTCGCCGACTTCATCCGGGCGGCGGTGCAGCAGGCGAGGCTGGTGTAGCAACCGGCGTCAGCGCGTCGGTTGCCGCCTTGCGCTCGCTTCCTGGCGATGCGGCCACCGCCCGCCCGGCCGCGCCGCAACCGGCCACCCGCCGCGGCAGGTAGGGGCCCAATACCGCGGCAATCTGGCAGGAACTGCGCACGCGCTGCACGCGCGCCGGTTGCCGCTTGGTGTTGATACGCAATGCCCCACCGCCGACCAGATCGATGCGCACCGTCGAGAGATGGCCGGCCGCCATGCGCGGTGGCGGCAGTCCGGCGGCGACGGCAACGACCATCGACCGATAGTTCGCCGCAAGGATGGGGGTCTGTGAGTGGTAGAAGCCTACCGCCGTAAACCAGTTACCCATGGCGACGCCGTCGTACAGGCGACGTAGGAAGCGGCCGCCGTAGTCCGCATTTGCGGCGGGATCGAACGCCTGCTCCAGCGAGACGAAGGCGTTTGGGTGCATCTGCAGATTGACCTGCATGCAGCCCACATCAACGTAGGTCACGGTGCCGGACTCCAGCGCCTGGCGGGCCCACGCGACCGCGTCTGCCTTTGTTGGCAGGTAGGCGCCCCGCCCATCGGCATCCACAGTCCACGGCCACGGCTGCAACATGCCGGTGCCCGGCTGCGCTCGGCCACTTTCGACCTTGGCCATGACAGCGAGCAGGCCGGTCGGAATCCCGTACTTCCTTTCTGCGGCAGCCACGGCGGTCAGGCATTGATCCGGCGGGCTGGCCTCGCCGGTGGCGGACGGCGCCGCGTGCGTGGGGGCGGCCGACGCCAGCAGGCCTGCGGCGAACACCGCCAGAAAGGAGAACCGGGCGCGGGCCATCAGGGCAGACCGTAGAGGGCAGAGGGATTGGTTGGCAAATGCATCCGTGGCCATTCACGGCCTTCCGGCTCTGCGCCGCAACATGTGCTGTCGCCGCAATCTGCGGCTAGCGCCGGCCGGCTGAACCGGCGATGACCCGGCGGAACAGCGCCAACTGGCCGGAGGTTGTCTCATCCCAGCTGAACGGTTCGGCATAGGCGCGCGTCGCCGCCCGATCCGGTAAGTCGGCGAACAGTTGCCGCACACCCGCAGCGATGCCGTCCGGCGTGTTCGGCTCATAAATCAGGCCCGCCGCCGATTCGCGCACCACCTCTGGATTGCCCCAGATACGCGCTGCCACGACTGGCGTGCCGCAGGCCATCGATTCCAGCAGTACGTTCGCCCAGCCCTCGCGCGATGACGCCAGGATTGACGCATCGGCTGCGCCGTATAATCCCGGTAACTCACGATGCGGCCGCGAGGCGAGCAGCCGCACCCGGTTGCCCAGGCTGAACCGCGCGATCAAAGCCTCCAGCCGCGGGCGCTCCGGGCCCTCGCCGGCGATCATCAGGTCGAAGTCGGGCAGCTGCCGCATTGCCTCGATCGTGCGGTGATGGCCCTTGCGCTCGATCAGGCTGCCGACCGAGATCAGAGTCGGCCGCGTCAGTCCGAGGGACGTGCGCAGGGCAGCGCGGTCATCAGGTGGCCGAAAGACCGACGTCTCGACGCCGTTGCGCAGCACGGTCACCTTGTCGTCCGGCGCGCCCAGTGCCACCAGTTCCTGCTTGAGCGAGGAACTTACGGCAATCATGGCCGCGGCGCGGCGAATGGCATCCTGGATCATCCGGCGGGGCAGGGGGTAGCGCGGTATCAGGTTCACATCGGTGCCGCGTGCGGTGATCGTGACGGGCAGTCCAACCGCGTTGCCGATCCAAGCAGCGGCGACGCCATCCGGATAAACGTAATGCGCGTCGATGGCATCGAAGCGCCGTCCCGACGCCAGCAACCGCCGGACCACCGGCAACATTGACCGGTACAGCAGCCACGGCGCCAGCGACATCCCCACCTTCGGGATCACGGGATAGCGTGGATGCAGGATCTCGATGCCATGCCGCGTCTCCGCCTCCGGCACACGCCTGTTGATGGCCCAGTCGCCGAAGCGGTCATGGTGAAACGGAAACCACGGCACAGGCGCCAGCACAAGGCTGGTCGCCTGCCCGCCAGCCAGCAGATGACGCAGCCGGTTCTCCACAAAAATGCCGTGGTTCGGTCGCGCGGCATTGGGAAACAGGGTGGAGAACGTCAGCAGGCGGACTGGATCCAGGCCCGCCTCCAGCGTTGCCGGCAGTGCTGCGGTCAGGAGCCCTTCGCCATATCGTCGAGCAGCTTCTGCGCTTCCGTCTTCTCCTTGAAGTCGCCTTTCGCGGCCACGACAACCTCGAGCTGCTTCTTGGCCTCGGCCTTGTTGCCGGTATCCTTCAGTGCCACGGCGTAGTGATAGGTGATGCGTGGGTCGTTGCGATTCTCTGCGCTGGCCTGGCGCAGCAGGGCCAGGCCTTCGTCGGGCTTGCCCGAGGTGGTCAGGATCCAGCCCAGCGTGTCGGCCGTCTGTGGCGTCGGCGACAGGATATAGGCCTGCTGTGCCAGGGCATGCGCCTTTTGGTTATTCCCAAGCTGCTGGTTCACCCAGGCCAGGTTGTTCAGCGCGATCGGCTCGTGTGGTCTGGCCTTGAGGATCTCCTCGAGATAGCTCGCTGCATCCGGCAGCTTGTCGGTGGCGATGGCGATTTCCGATAATTGCTGCTTGGTCTGCAGGTCATCAGGGTGTGTCTTGGCCCACTCCTGCAGGAACTTGTTGGCGTCCTGAACGCGGCCGGCGCGCAGCATGGCCATCGCCGTGCGCGACGTCAGGTCCGCGGTGGGCTGCTGCCGGTTCGCATCCTGATAGGCCGTGATGGCGTCCACTGCCCGGTTGGCCGCCATAAAGACGTCCCCTTTCAGGGCCTGCAGCTCCTTATACTGTCTGTCCTGCGCCGACAGGCGATCGGCCGTCGCCAGCGCCGTTTCGACGCCCGACGCTTTCAGGTCGATCATCACCAGATCCTGGTAGAGCTGATAGTTGCGCGGGCTGGCGGCGATGCCCGCGGTGATGACGTTTCGCGCACTGTCGAAGTCGCCCGCTTCCATCATGATCGAGACAAGCTGGCGCCGCGCACCAACGATGTTCGGGTCCTGCTTCAGAATCTGCTCATAAATGTCCCGGGCCGCCTTCTTCTCGCCCAATGCCAGATGGGTGGCGGCCTTCGCGCTGCGGATTTCAATCGATTCCGAGGTTGGCGGCTTCTCGGCCGTCAGTACTTCCATCGCCTTTTGCGCCTCATTGGCCCGCAAATAGGCGTCGACGAGGTTCAGCGTGACGCGGACATTCGCCGGTTCCGCGTCATGTGCCTTCTGCAGCAGCGCGAGCGCCTCCGGCGCCTTGTTGTTCTGGCGGTAGATCTGCACCAGCATGCTGAGCGCCGGCTCCAGCGTGGGCTGCTTGTCCAGCACGCCTGCCAAAATCTTCTCGGCGGCCGGCCTGTCGCCCAGCATCAGGGTTACGCGGGCAAGGTTGATCTTTGCAGGGACGAAGTCGGGATATTTCTGCACGACGTCATTGAAGCTCGCCCGGGCGCCGATCAGGTCGATCTGCGCCATTTTGTACAGGCCTTCGAGGTTCCCTACGACATCCGCCTGTCCGTCGGCCTTGCGGATCTTGTCAAGCGCGTCCTTTGCCTTTGACATATCCCCCGTCGCGAGCGCGGCGAAGAACAGTGCCTCGCTAACCGCCGGCAGCTTCGGCGCAAGCGCCAGCGTGTGTTCAAGGTCGCCGACCGCGGCATCCGGATCACCCATGCCGATCCGGACGGAGGCGAGGCGCGTCTGCAGCCCGATATCGTTCGGGGCCAGTGCCTGCGCCTTCTGGAACATGGCAACCGCTTCGGGACCACGTCCGGCGGCGGCGTACGCCCGGCCGAGAAGGTCATACGCTTCGGCGTCAGCCTTGCCGGACTCGGCGACCTTGGACAGTGTATCGATCACCTGGTCCGGCCGGCGCTTCGCAAACTGGATGCGAGCAAGGACCTTGTATGCGGCAAGATCGTTAGGCGAGCGGCCAAGATATTTCTGTGCCGCTTCCTCTGCCTGCGCGGTTTGGCCAAGCTGCTCCTTCACCACGGCCTGCAGATAATAAGCCCGCTGGATTCGGCCGAGGAAGGCGCCGATCCTGTCGAGCGTGGCGTCGGCGGCCTTGTAATTCTTGGCCTGCGCCTGCAGCACTGCGAGCAGGAAGAGACCCTGCACGTTGCCGGGTGTGGCCTTCAGCACGGTGTCGATGTCGCTCTGTGCCGCCGCTGTCTTGCCGGTCGCGATTTCCAGTACCGCTCGGTCGAGACGCGCCTGCATGACGCTGGGCTGATCCTTGATCAGTGTATCCAGCAGCGTCAGCGCTGCGGCAACGTCGCCCTTCTGGCGCAACAACTGACCCTTTGCCAGGATCGCTTCGACCGACTTTGGCTGTGCCGCGATCGCCCGATCGACCTTCGACAAGGCGCCCGCGACATCGCCCTTCGAGGCGGCCAGGCGGGCATCGGCCAGCAGCGGTTCGACGGCATTCGGCGCGGCCTGCTCCGCCTCGGTGAAGGCGCGCTGCGCGTCATCATTGCGGCGCAGCCCGATCAGCGCGTAACCGCGCGATACCAGAATCGCGGCGTCAAGCTGCGAGTCCTTGCCATCCGGCTTCAGCGTATCGAGCAGTTGCTGGAACTTGCCCTGCGCGAGCAGGGCCTGTGCCAGCAACGGCACCGTCTGGTGCGGATCAAAGCCGCGGTCGCGAGCGGCCATTGCCTCGCGTTCCGCCGCAACCGGATCGCCGAGTTCAAGCGAGACTCGCGCGAGCCAGAAATGCGCCTCCGCATTCTGCGGATCGGTGCGGATGGCATTGCGCAAATCGATCTGCGCTGCCTTCAGGTCGCCCTTTTTCATCGAGTCGCGTGCGGTGGAGAGGTAGTCGGCGTGCGCCGCAATCGGCCAGGCGCCGATCCAGGCGCTCATGACGATCCACCCCAGAGACCTGTATCGCATTTGTTTCACCTGTGCTGGTTCTTACAGCGTTGAATCGTCCGATACCGTGCCCGGTTCAGCGACGCCAGTGGCCTCGCTGAGCAAGCCGTGCGCTTCCATCAGCCCGTACAATGTGGGCCGGCTGACGCCCAATAGTCGTGCCGCGACCGCCAGCGTATTGTTGCTGCGCGCCAGCGCGTTCTGGATCACTTCACGCTCCGCTCGCAGGCGAGCCGTGCGCAGGTCGAGGTCCGGCAGCGCCTGGTCATCGACCTGAAGCTCAAGGTCCGCCGCATCAATCAGGCGGTCATCGGCCATTACCACCGCGCGCTTCACCCGGTTTTCCAGCTCACGGACATTGCCGGGCCAGTCGTGGTTATTCATCGCCGCGGTTGCCCGCTCCGTGAAGCCGCGGATGCCGCGCCCGAATTCCTGGTTGAAACGGTTCAGGAAGAAGGTTGCCAGCAAGCTGACGTCGCTGCCGCGCTCCCGCAGCGGCGGGATGCGCACGGTCAACGCGTTCATGCGGTAGAACAGGTCGCCGCGGAAAATACCTTGCTCGATCTTCTCGTCCAGATTGGCATTGGTCGCGGAGACAATCCGCACGTCCACCTGGATCTTCTGCCGCCCGCCGACACGTTCGACGATCTGGTCCTGCAGAAAACGCAGCAGCTTGACCTGCAGCGGGTAAGGCAGGTCGCCGATCTCATCGAGGAACAGCGTGCCCTTGTTGGCACTCTCGATCTTGCCGATGGTCTGCTTGACCGCGCCGGTGAAAGCGCCGCGCTCATGCCCGAACAGCTCACTTTCCAGCAGGTTTTCCGGAATCGCGCCGCAGTTGATAGCGACGAACGGCTGCTTGGCGCGCGGGCCCAGGTCGTGCACCGCCCTGGCCAGCGCCTCCTTGCCGGTGCCGCTTTCGCCTAGCAGCAGGACCGGAACGTTGGCGCTCGCAACCTTCTCAATGTCGCGGCAGACCTTCAGCATCGTCGGATGGGCCGTGATGATGTTGCTGATCGGCGATGTGGCCGGGGCAGCGCTCAGGCGGCGGTTCTCATCCTCAAGGCGGTACAGGTGCAGGCTGCGCTCGACGATGGTGCGCAGCGTATCGAGCTCGATCGGTTTCTCGCAGAAATCGTACGCGCCCATCGCCACCGCCTTCAGCGCATTGCGGCGCTCGCCATTACCGGTGACGACGATCGCCTTGGTGCGGGGCGCGACGCGCAGGATGTCCTCAAGGGTGGCAAAACCCTCGCTGACGCCGTCGGGGTCGGGTGGCAGGCCAAGGTCCATGATCACCACCGGTGGCGAGTCGCGTTTCAGCAGGGTCAGCGCCTGTGGCCGAGCGTGGGCGATGACCACGTCATGCGCTGGGAATGCCCAGCGGTATTGCGAGCAAAGACCTTCATCGTCCTCAACAATGAGCAGCTTCGGTTTGCTGGTGCGTGATCCGCTCATGCGTCGGCCGAGGCTGGCTGGGCGATGCCGGGTTGCACGGACGGAATTATGACCCGCATGGTCGTTCCGGAACCTGGACGGCTGATGACCTGCAGGTCACCTCCGGCATTGCGTAGGAGTTCCCGTGACTGATAGGCGCCGATGCCGTGGCCGCCCTTGGTGGTACGAAATGGCCGGAACAGCGAGTCGCGGACAAACTCAGGCGTCATGCCTGGCCCTTCATCGCTGATGTCGACGATCAGGCTAAGGCCCTCGCGACGCAGGCTGATCCGAACTCCAGTGCCAGGGCGTGCCGCCTCTATTGCATTGTCAAGCAGATGGTTGGTGATGGCATCGAATGAATCCGGGTCGATCGCGGCGCCGGTTCCACTACTGTCATCCACCAGAACGATCCGTGCTGGCGATATGTCCCGCCTCAGATCAATCAGCTCCCGCAACCGTGTGCCGGGCGTGATAAGGGCATGTTCACGCTCCTGCTGCTCGACCTGCAGCCGGGTCAGCAGGCGTGAGATCTTGCCCACCGAGGCGCGCACGGTCGCGAGCATATCCCGTTGAAATTCCGGGTTGTCGGCGTGGAGTTCAGCATTGGTGAGAAGCATTGAGAGCTGGCCGGAAACATTCTTGATGTCGTGAATGACGAACGCGAACCGCTGGCTGTAATCCCGAAGCTGCTGGGTCTGGGTCAGCACCTGCGTGGCGCGTTGCTCTGCCACCCGGCTGGCGATTTCTCGACCCACTACTCGTAGCAGGTCGAACGCCTCCCGGTCCAGTTTGAAGTGGGCACGCGAGCGCGCCAGAATAATGAATCCGATCAGCGTGCCGAAATGGTTGAGCGGCACGGCCAGCCAGGATCGGGGCACCTCGGCAACGGCAAAATCCCGCGCTTCCGGCGTATCCAGACGCACGATCCAGTCCCCGTCGCGGAACTGCTGCACCAGAGGATGGCCGGGTGGCACTGGTGCCGTCACTGCCGGCATGTTCCAGCTCCCCGCCCATTCAAAGGCGACATTCTGCGGCGCCCGTACAAACAGCGCCCCGGCCGGACTGTCTACGACTTCGGCCGCTGCCCGGATGGCGCGCCTGGGCAGTGCGACAAAGGCCTCCGGGGCTGTCAGTGCGTCGATGCAACGCACCCATTCCTTACGGTAGTCGTAGCGGTGGCTGTAGAAATTATCGAGCACCAGCGCGCGCATACGGGAGCGTGCAGTGCCGGAGGTGACCAGCACGCCAACCGTCAAGACGGCGCCGAAGATCAGCGTGGTCTGGACGACGCGGCCCCATTCGTTGCCGCCGCGGCGGAAAACCTCGCCGATGACCGCGACCGCAACGAGGAAGATGCCGCTGGCGATCAGGGTGAAGCTGTGGAAGACGACATCGCGGGAGACATGGATGTCGATCTCCCACTTGCGGTTGCGCACGGCGGCGAGCGCCAGCAGCGGTGCCGCCATGATGGTGATCGGCGCCCGCGCTTCCAGCAGGTCGAATGATAGCTGCCGGAACAGTACGGCGTCTGCGTACAGTAGCAGGTCGTAGGCGGAGAGGCCGCCCAACGCCAGGCAGAGTAGGTTGATATGCCAGCGTGAGTCCGGCGGTGTGTTGAAGTAGAGGTTCTCCAGCAGCAGGATATTGCAGACCGCCAGGCCTAGGTGGATTGCGGTGCTCAGCGAGCGCAGGCTGTCGCCCGGATTACCCGACACCAGGTCGAGGAGTGGCGTCCCGCAGACGACGATGACCGCAAGGAGGCCCATCGTCGTGAAGGCCTTGGTCAACTGGTCGCCTTTCGGCACCGTCCGCCGGTACAAATGCAGGATGAAACCGTACCAGGCGGCCGAACGAGCCACCTCCATCCAGGCGGCCAGCCGCAGGAATGCGGTTTCCCATGCGAAGGCCAGGCTCATGGCCCAGGCTGCGGTGACGAGGCAGGCCAAAGCCATCCAGGCGCCGGTCCGGCTGAGTGGACGCCGCGTCAGTATTAGGACGGCCAGTACCGCGTAAACCAGCGCGCAGGCGCTGTGCAGCACGACTATGGCGGGAAAAACCAACGTCATTTGCGCTGCGGCATCGCACCGTCCGACGGCAAACGTCCAGTGAAATCAGAACACGGCCGTGGCTTTTGCGGAATTCTAACGGTCAAGGCGTCAGGTGGGTCAGCGGCTACAATCTGCGCAGCGGCATTACAGGGCGGGGCGGGCGCGGCAGCATCGGCCGGCCCGTCAGCGCGCACCCTCACGGAACAGCACAACGCGCACGGTTGCCATCAGGATGAACAGGTCGAGCAGCATGCCACGATGTTTGACGTAGAACAGATCGTAGGCGAGTTTCTCGCGAGCGTCCTCGACCGAGGCGCCGTAGGGGTAGTTGACCTGCGCCCAACCGGTCAGGCCGGGTTTCACGTAACTCCGCTCATGGTAGAACGGAATCGCATCGGCCAGTTGGCGGACGAAATGCGGGCGCTCCGGCCGCGGGCCAACCAGGCTCATTTCGCCCATAATGACGTTTGCCAGCTGTGGCAGTTCGTCGATCCGCGTCGCGCGGATGAACGACCCGACACGGGTGACGCGCGGATCGGCGTGCTGAGCCCAGATCGGACCGCCCGCCTCGGCGTCCGTCGTCATGCTGCGAAACTTATAGAGCGTGAAGATTCGCCCGAGATAGCCGACGCGTTGCTGACGGTAGAGCACCGGTCCGGCGCTGTCGGCCTTGATGGCGATGGCGGTCAACGCCATCAGCGGCAGGGTGACGAACAGCAGCGTGAGGGCGATGGCAATGTCGCAGCTTCGCTTGAGCGCTCGCGATATCCACCCGTCGGTGAAGCCGTCGGCGAAGACGATGTCACCTGCGGTCAGCGTATCGAGGTCGACCCGCCCCAGATGGCGTTCCTGAAACAGAAGCTCGTTGAACACCGGGATGCCGCGGAGCTTGCAGTCCAGCAGCGCTGGCATCGCCGAGGGTGGCGTGGCACCACTGACCACGACGGCACTGATGCCCTGCTGGCGCAGCAGTTCGGAGGACAGCCGTAGCGGGTCGCCAGTCAGCGGTTCGAACATGCCGTTGCGAGCGCGCAGCAGACGCGCGCCGACCGCCTCGATCCGTTTCGGGTCACCGATGATCAACACGCGGCGGGAAGGGCGGGCTCGGTCGGCCATCAGGCTCACGGCCGTGCGGAAGCTGACAATGGCAGCGAGCCACACGGACCACAGCAATAACATCGACCAGAGGTCGGGAAAGGGGCCTCCAAAAATGGTTTCAACGGCGGCCATCAGCGGTAGAGCAACGATGCCAGCGACCAAGGCCGTATAAAGAAGATGACGACGCGCCAGGAAATTGTCGCCGGTCTGGCCGCTGGCGATCAGGGTGACGCCGCCGATGGCGAAGCCGAGGCACGCGGCCAGTGCGTTGTTCAGGCTGCCTGAAACGGGCCCCGCGCCGTTGGGAACATCTTGCAACGCGTATACGACGATGAAGGACAGCAGGCATTCCGTCAGCATCAGAGCGGTCACGGCGCGCGGAACGTACTGCAAAATTGCCCGCCCCATTAGAAGGCCTTCCTCCTTCAAACGCGGACGGTGCCGCCGTTTCGACAAGCGCTGACCGTCGCCCGCCAGGCGAGGTCGAGGCGTCCGTCTCGATATGCCGCTGAGAGAACTCTTGCATCCAACTGAATGGCGCTGAAACCTTTCACAGCACGAAATAGCTTTGTAAGTCAATCATTTTGCAGAGTGCCGTCAGAAAAGAGCGGATTCACAAGATTTGAGACGGCGAAAATTCCGACACCTTTCGTCATATTTTGTGTGATGGCGCAAAGTTATCTCTCTTACCGAGAATGTCGTTGCGAAACCTAAACTCCAAGTTGTATCCTGCTACCAAGGCTGAGATTGCGCATCCAGCATTGATGTCTTCGTTGAACTGGTATGATCAGAGTGTTATAGGCCACTGCAACATCAAAACATCAGGTCTCTGGAGGGTTATGGCCGGTCGGGTCATTGCGAAGGCGTCCAGCCTAGTCGGACGGGGCGCCTGAACAATTGGGGACAAGGCACGATCTTGTCCGCGCATGCAATGGTTCGGTCCTCGCGGCCGCGACCCGTGGCCCAGCGGCCGCAGAGGCGTCACTCTGTTCTCGAGGTTGGCTTGAGCATTATGGTTACTTGCAGGCGTAAGTATGTGGCCAGCCTGGCGGTGCGGATCGCCGTTGCGGCGTCGATTCTTCCACTCGCCGCATGCGATCAGCCGTTTGGCGGCACGGCTCCACCGCCAAAAGTGGAAGTCGCCGCGAGCAAGGCGCCGGACGACTACGTGATCGGCTCTGGCGACTCCCTCAGTGTCTTTGTCTATCGCAATCCCGATCTCAGCGAGGCCGGCGTGGCGGTGCGCCCGGACGGCCGAATCTCGACGCCGCTGATCGAGGACATCCAGGCGGCCGGCAAGACCCCGACACAATTGGCGCGGGAGATCGAGCAGCGGCTCAGCAAGTACATCCAGGATCCTAATGTTACGGTCATCGTGCGCGGCTTCGTCGGTCCGTCCGACCGCCAGGTCAAAGTCATCGGTGAAGCCACAGATCCGGTGGCTATCCCTTACCGCGACCACATGACCCTGCTCGACGTCATGATCGCCACGAAGGGACTGACGAAATTTGCGGCTGGCAACAGGGCGGTGATCGTGCGTATGGGGGCCGATGGCAAGCAGGATACCATCCGCGTGCGGCTGAATGATCTGGTGAAATATGGAGACATTAACCAGAACATTGAAATGGCTCCGGGCGATACCCTGATCATTCCGCAGTCGTGGTTCTGAGGCGGGTTCGTCGATGGATTCGGTTCGCGTACTTCTTTCGCAGTATCTCCGGGCAGCCTGGCGCCGTCGCTGGCTGGGCGTCATGGTGGCGTGGCTGGTCTGCGGCGTCGGCTGGGTCGGTGTCTACCTGATCCCGAACCAATATGAATCTTCGGCCCGCCTGTTCGTCGACGCGGACGCTGTGCTGACTCCCCTGCTGCGCGGCATCGCGGCCGATTCTGCTGCAACCTCTCAGCTTGAGATTCTGCAGCGGACGTTATTGAGTCGCCCAAACATGGAGAAGCTGATCTCCAAGACCGACCTCGATCTGACACTTAATACCCCATCGGACCGGGAGCGGCTGATCGGGCGCCTGGCGTCCGAGATCAAGGTGACGCCGCAGACCAAGAACCTGTTCTCCATCTCGTTCCGCGACAAGAGCCCGAAGCTGGCGCATGATGTCGTCCAGACACTGCTGACCATCTTCGTCGAAAGCGCCACCGGCGGCTCCCGCACGGATATGGAGAACGCCAAGCGCTTCCTTGAGCGGCAGGTGCAGTCCTACGAACAGCAGCTGCGCGCGGCAGAAAAGCGGCGCGCCGAGTTCCGCAGCCGCTACATGGACATCCTGCCGGCTGACGGAAATCCGAACGTGCCGGCGCTGGAGGGGGCGCGCTCGCAGGTGGCGCAATTGGACGGCCGCCTGCAGGACGCCATTATCGCCCGCGACGCGCTGAAGCAGGAGCTGGAGAACACGCCGTCGCTGATCGCCGTCGATAGCGGCGACAACTACGCGCAGTTCGGCGGCGGCGGCGGCAGCACCGCGCCGCTGCCGAAGACGCGGCTGCAGGAGGCCGAGGAAGGGCTTGCCATGCTGCTGCTGAAGGCGACCGAAAACCATCCCGACGTCATCGCTCAACGCCGCATGATCGAGGCCCTGAGGAAGGACCGCATGCTAGGCGGTGGCGGCCAGGGTGCCGGCAAGCCGGCGGCCAAACCGGGTGAGCCCGTAGGACGGACGCTGCCAAACGGCAAGCGGCAGGTACCCAACCAGGTCTATGACCAGCTCAAGGTCAAGCTGATTGACGCCGAGACGCAGGTGACGTCGCTCCAGCGGCAGCGCGATGAGGCGGTGCGCGTACGGGACAAGCTGGAAAAAATCCAGCGCGAGCAGCCGGGCCTGATCGCGGAATACGAGAACATGGACCGCGACTACTCGGTGCTGCGCCGGAACTACGAGGAACTGCTGAGCCGCCTGCAGGCCGCGAACATTGCCCAGGCCGCGGATACGCAGGCCGACAAGGTGAAGCTGCAGATCATCGACCCGCCGGAAGTGCCACGACTGCCAGTGGCGCCAAACCGCATGCTGCTGGTGACCGGTGTCCTCGTCGCCGGTCTGGCGGCCGGCTTCGGCGTCACCATCCTGTTCAGTCAGTTCGACACCTCGTTCTCCACCGTGGACGACTTGCGTGGCCTTGGCCTGCCCGTGTTGGGCGGCATTTCCGTCCTCGGCCTTGCGCCGCTGCGCTACCGGCTGATGGCGGTTGCCCGCTTCGGCGCCGCCGTCGCCGTGCTGGTCTGCATTTATGGCGGCCTGCTGGTCCATATCCTCCGGACATCGGCGTTTATCTAGTGCCCTATCATTCTGATCCATTCGTTTGGTCTGCGGATGCCGAACCTAGCGGCGGCGCATTTCGTGCCGACACCCGGTCGCCGTGGCTGACCCAGGGATTGCAAGCCATATGACGACACCAAAGGGTTCGCACCTCGTCGAGCGCGCCGCTGAGAAGTTGCTCCGCTCCGGCTCGCTGGATGAGTCGGCGGCGCAACTGCTGCAATCCCAAGCTTCTGACGCGACCTTGCCGTCGCAGCCCTCGCCGGCGCCCTCAGGCCTGTTCGCCGCTCCGCCGCCAGAGCGCACGGCGGCGGAAGCCGCCGGGACAATCCCTGAAGCGGCGGTCGCCGAGGCCGAGGCCTACGCCGATGACAGTCTGGACGCCGGCGTTACCGACCTGCCGCGTCCGCTGCTGAGCGCCGCCGCCCGCAGCGAGATGCCGATGCCGTCGATCGCGCCGCGGCCGTCGCCGGTCGATCCGACCGGCGGCCTGCAGGCAATCGGCTCTGTTGACGCTCTGGCGCTGGAGCGCGCCGGCATGGTCGACTGGTCACGCACACGCAGTCGTATCTCGGAAGAGTTCCGGCTGGTGCAGCGGCAAATCCTGCGGGCCGCCTTCGGGCCGGGCGCCGAACCGGGTTTTTCAAACCTGCTGATGGTGACCAGTGCCCGTCCCGGCGAAGGCAAGAGTTTCATGTCCGTAAACATGGCCGGCAGTATCGCTCGCCAGGGCGACAACTACGTGCTGCTGGTCGATGCCGATTCAAAGCGCGATTCCATCTGCTACAGCCTTGGACTGGCACAGGCACGCGGACTGCTCGACCTTGCTTCCAACTCCAAGCTCGATCCATCCGGGCTGATCGTACAGACGCCGATCGACAAGCTGACAATCCTGCCGGTGGGGCGCGAACGCGAACGCAGCGCAGAATTGTTTTCCACCAAGGAAATGACCCGCCTGATTCAGAGCCTGGGCCGCCGTTACTCTGACCGCCTGCTGATCCTTGACGCGCCGCCGTGCCTGTCCACCTCCGACCCGGCCCTGCTGGCGCAGGTGGTCGGCCAGATCCTGTTCGTGGTGGAGGCGGACCGCACGCAGCGGGATGAGGTGGAGGCATCACTCGACCTGATCCAGGCATGCCCGACCATCACGCTGGTGCTGAACAAGCAGCAGATCTCGTCCCGCTACACGTTCGGCGCCTACTCGTCGTACTACTCCTCCTAAGGCCGAATGGCCGGGGGATGACTGCAAAAACGATAACACTGCGGGGGACCTCGGTGAGTGGCTCAGCAAGCGCCAGGAAGGCGCGGACACTAGGCTTCGGCGCATTGATCCTGACCTTGCCGGCCGCCCCGGCATTGTCATTTCCGCTGATCGATTCCACCTATCAGAACCCGGTGCCGACGGGCAGCGACCTCTCGTCGGCGGATCAGCAGGACCTCGCGCACCACCTGCAACTCTTGAACGGACCGCTGGTCGCGCCGCCCGGCGGCTGGGCATTCCAGCCACGCATCGACGCCCAGTTCCTGCTCACGGATAACGTCTACCAGGTCAACTCACCCAGGCAGTGGGACTTCGTCAGCTACTTTGCCCCCGGCTTCAGCCTCGCCGGCGACCTCGCCCGGTTGCAGGTCAACTTCACCTTCCAGCCGACGCTGACGATCTATGCCAACGCCTCCTCGCTGAACGCCCTGACGCAGAACTACAGCGGCATTGCCACTGCAACGCTGGTTGAGGATCTGCTGTTTGTCGACATGCGCGCGATCTCCAGCGTCGGCAGCATCTATGGCGGACTGGGCGGCATCGGCGGCGTCGGCTCCAATGCGGTCGCCAACTACACCGCCGCCAACGTGTCCGGGCTGGGGAACGGCTACGGCCTCAACACCAACAATCTGGTCCAGTATAGCTCATTGTCGATCTCGCCGTATATGCGGCGCCGCCTGGGCGACTACGGCAACGTTCAGCTCGGCCTCTCGGCCGGTCTGAGCTACTCCGAGGCGATCGATGGTTTCGTCGCTTCGCCCTTCCCAACCGGTAGTGGCAACACTCAGCAAACCTATTACTCGATCGAGGAGTATTTTCATTACGATACTGGAGACGCGTTGAATCGGCTCCAGTACTCGTTCGATGCCAACCTCCAGCAGGCGCAGACCAACACGGGCTCCGGCTACTACCCGACCACAACCGGGTTGCAGAACTTCGGCGCGCTGAACTACGGCAACAACAGCTATACGCTGAACAACAGGGTGTCCTACCGGATCAATGACACGATCCAGGTGTTCGTCACCGGCGGCTATCAGTACATCAATTACAACGACCAGACCTTCCGGCCGATCAATGGCCCGACCTGGAGCGTCGGCACCACGCTGACGCCGGGGCCCGATACCTCCCTGACGACAAGCTACGGCTATAACAACGGCTACTACTCGTTCAATATGAGCGGGTACTACAATGCGACGGCGCGTACCACCATCAATAGCTCATACTACAGCAGTCTCGGCACGCAGCTTCAGTACCTGCAGAACCAGCTTGGCCTGGCCACAGGCCCGACCCTGGTCAACGGCAATAACGGCGGCCAGCTCTTCGTCGCGACCAATCAGTTCGGGCCGCAGTCAGGCGTGTTCCGCTTCGACACGTTCAGCATCGGCGTGCAGACAAACCTTAACCGCGACATCATTTCAGCAAACTTTTCGTGGAGCAAAGCCACCCAGCAGGGCGTGAACTCCGCGCCGCCGAGCACCGGCACGTCCTTCAACGTGCAGTGGATCCATGCGCTGCAGGAAGACCTGACACTGACCACCGCCGCCGCATACAACACCTCAAACAACTCGTCGCAGGTGACCACGTTCAACCCAGGCAACAGCCATGCGATCATCGCCAGTGCTGCCCTGCAGTATCAACTTTCTCCCACACTGGGCGCGTCGGTACGCTATTCCTTCTTTGACCGCGTTTCGGAAGTGAGTACCTACAGCACTTATCAGAACATGCTTGTACTCGGTATTTCGAAAACCTTTTGATGACATACTTGCGCAGGCATCGTGTTCGCAGAATTTTACAAACTCTCTGGCCTGCCGTTCCTTCTGACGCCCGACACCCGTTTCTTTTATGGGTCCAGTGGGCACAGCAGGGCGATCTCTCACCTGGTCTACGGCCTGTCGCAACAGGAAGGCTTCATCGTCATCACCGGTGAGGTGGGGGCCGGCAAGACCACGCTGGTGGAGCAGCTTTGGCAGCAGTTGGACCGCAAGACCTACGTCATGGCGCGCATCGTCACAACGCAGGTCACGGGCGACGATCTACTGCGCCTGGTGATGGCGAATTTCGGCCTGGGCGAAGCGCCCGGAACCGATAAGTCGACGCTGCTGCGCCGGTTTGAGCATATGGTGCGCGACCAGCGCACCCAGGGCCGGCGCTGCCTGTTGGTGATCGATGAAGTGCAGAACCTTTCGGTTCCTGCCCTGGAGGAATTGCGCATGCTGTCCAACCTGACGGTGGACGGCAAGGCATCGCTGCAGACCATCCTGCTGGGACAGCCGCAGTTCCGCCCGATCATGGCCAGCCCGGACCTCGAGCAGTTGCGCCAGCGCGTGCTGGCGTCCTACCACCTCGGCCCACTGACGGAATCGGAAACCCGCCAGTATATCGAGCACCGGCTGCGGACGGTTGGCTGGAACAACGATCCGTTGTGGGAAGACGCCGCGTTCTCGGGGGTCTTCCGCCATACCGGCGGCATACCGCGCCGCATCAACACGCTCTGCTCGCGCGTCCTGCTGCTCGGCGCGCTGGAGGAGACCCACACCATCACCAATGAGATGGTGGACACCACGGCCGACGAACTGAACCGGGACCTTGGCGCCGGGCTTGAACCGGCTCGCCCGCGTGCCGAACCCGGCGCTTTCAATGGCCTCGGCAGTGCTGCTGATGAAGTGCTGAAACGCATCGAGGCGCTGGAGAAACACGCAACGCGCCAGGACGCCGTGTTCAAGCGCATGCTCGAATTGCTTGAGGCAAACGTCGCCGGACGGACATAGCCATGTTGCGCAACGCCATGACGGTGGATGTCGAGGACTACTTTCAGGTCCAGGCATTCGCACACCATGTCAGCCGCGGCGACTGGGACGGCTTCCCGCTGCGGGTCGAACACAGCACCAATCGCATCCTGGACGCCTTTGACCAGGCCGGCGTTAAGGCGACGTTCTTTGCCCTGGGATGGGTCGCGGAACGCTGTCCGGCCCTGGTGCGGCGCATCGTCGCCGACGGCCATGAACTCGCCAGCCATGGCTGGGACCATACGCAGGTCTTTACCCAGACGCCGGAGGGCTTCCGTAGCGATATCCGCCGAACCCGCCATGTGCTGGAAGAGATTGGCGGCGTCGCCGTCACGGGCTACCGCGCCGCCACCTTCTCGATCACGAAGCAGACGATGTGGGTGTACCCGATCCTGCAGGAGGAGGGTTATGTCTACAGCTCCAGCGTCAACCCGATCCGCCATGATCTGTACGGGATTCCGGACGCGTCACGAACACCGTTCCGACCCCGGCCCGACGGTGTCGTCGAAATTCCCATGACGACCGTCCGTCTGCTGGGCCGCAATTGGCCTTGCTCTGGTGGCGGCTATTTCCGCCTCTTGCCCGACGCGCTGTACAGGACCGGGCTGGCACGGGTGAACCGGGAAGGCATGCCCGGCATCTTCTACTTCCATCCCTGGGAGATTGATCCCGAACAGCCGCGCATTCCAAACGTTCGGCTGAAGTCGCGGCTACGCCACTACACCAACCTGTCGCGTATGGAGCCTGCGCTGCGTGCGCTGCTGCGCGATTTTGCCTGGGACCGCATGGACCGGGTCTACGCCGCCGCGCTGCCGCAACTCACTGAACGGGCTATGCGCAGCACGGCCACCGAAGCGGCAACGGCCTGAAGGCATACGAATGTCTGTCACCATCCGCCGTTTGGATGAACGATCGCGTACGGCCTGGGACCGGTTCGTGGACGAAACGCCGGCCGCCACATTCTTTCACCGGACTGGCTGGGCCGATGCGGTGGAAAGGGCCTTCGGCCATGCCCCGCATTATATCTTCGCAGAGCGCGACGGCGCTATCACCGGTGTGCTGCCGCTGATCCGGGTGAAGACGCGGCTGTTCGGCGATACGCTGATATCCAATGCCTTCTGTGTCTATGGCGGCGTCGCCGCGGTGGACGCCGGTAGCGCCGCCGCCCTGGTGCAAGAGGCGGAGGCGATGCGCGAGCGTCTGGGAGTGCACGCCGTCGAACTGCGCGACCGCGACCCTGCACCACCCGGTTCGCAAGGTGAGGGCTGGATCGAGCGCCCCGACCTGTACGTCACCTTCCGCAAACCGATCGACGCGGACAATGACAAGAACATGAAGGCGATCCCGCGTAAGCAGCGGGCGATGGTGCGCAAGGCGATCTCACTCGGCCTGACCTCGGTTGTCGGTACCGACACAAGCGTGCTGTTTCCGGTCTACGCCGAGAGCGTGCGCAACCTCGGCACGCCGGTGTTCTCGCGCCGTTGGTTTGACGTGCTGATGCAGGTTTTCGGCAGGGACGCCGATGTCGTCACTATCATGAACAAGGAAACGCCAGTTGCTTCGGTGCTGAATTTTTACTTCCGCGACGAGGTGCTGCCCTACTACGGAGGCGGTACGTCAGAGGCGCGCGCCTGTGCCGCCAATGACCTGATGTACTGGGAGGTGATGCGGCGCGCCGCCGACCGCGGCTACCGGATGTTCGACTTTGGACGCAGCAAGCTGGGTACCGGCGCATTCGCCTTCAAACACAACTGGGGCTTCCCTGACTTCAAGCTGCACTATCGCTTCAAGCTCGCCCCCGGGCAGGGCATTCCAGAGCACAATCCGGCCAACCCAAAATACCGGCTGTTCATCGAGGCCTGGAAGAAGCTGCCCTTGCCGGTTGCTAACCGGATCGGTCCGTTCATCGTCCGCGGGCTGGGGTAGGGATCATGGCCAACCTGCTCTACCTGACGCAGCGTCTGCCCTATCCGCCAATCAAGGGCGAAAAGATCCGCCCGCTGCAGATCCTGAAATACCTGGCGCAGTCCTTCGACGTGTATGTCGGCTGCCTGATCGATGATCCGTCCGATGCGCAGCACATTCCGACGATCGCCGCGCTGGCAAAGGACATCCACGTCGCGAGCATGGACCGGCGGCTCAACAGGATCACCTGCCTGACCGGTCTGATGACGGGCGAGTCGCTCAGCGTGACGTTCTTCCGCGATCGCGGCCTAAGCCGGTGGGTACGCAACGTGGTCGAAACCGTTCGGCCGGAGGTCATCTTCGTCAACTCCGGCAATATGGCGCCATATATCCTGGACCTGCCGCGCACCGGCCTCCGCCTGACCGACCTCGCAGACGTCGATTCCGAAAAATGGCGCGCCTATGCTGAGACCACGCCCGGCCCGATGCGCTTCGTCTACCGGCGCGAGTGGCGCAAGGTGGCGGCTCTGGAGCGGCGCATCGCCACCGAATGCGACCTGTCCAGCTTCGTCTCGGAGCCGGAAGCGGCGCTATTCCGAACCCTGCATCCCGACTGCGCCGATCGCATCCGCGGCGTCTCCAGCGGCGTTGATCACCGCTACTTCGATCCTGGCCATGGATTCGCGCCGGTTTATGACATCACGCGGCCGAACTTCGTCTTCACCGGCACGATGGACTACAAGCCGAATATCGATGCCGTGGTCTGGTTCGCGCGTGACATCCTGAAACTGATTCGCCGCGACCTGCCGCAGGCGCAGTTCCACATCGTCGGTAATGCGCCAGCGCCGGAGGTGCAGCGTCTCGCCGGGGAGCCCGGCGTCTTCGTCACGGGCCGTGTGCCGGATGTCCGTCCTTACGTCGCCCATGCCACCGCTGGTGTCGCGCCAATGCTGATTGCCCGTGGCATCCAGAACAAGGTGCTGGAGGCGATGTCGCTCGCGCGTCCAACCGTGGTTACGACCGGCGCGCTGGAAGGGATCGCGGCGCGGCCCGGACGCGAGGTGGTCCTGGCCGATACCGCTGACGATTTCGCTGCCGCCTGCATCAGCCTGGCACGCGATGGTGACCGCTTCGGGATCGGCGCCGCGGCAAGGTCGCGTATCCTGGAGCATTACGATTGGGCCGCCACGCTACGCGGGTTCGATGATATACTTCACCCGCAACGGGCGCCGGCGTTTGCCGGCCTACCATGAAAGCTTATTGCATGCGTGGCGGGAAACGCGACGAGGGTCACGGCCAATGAATGCGCCTGTCATCGCCGGGGCCGTACCGTCTCGCGCCGACGTTCCGCCCTGGCGCAATATCGTCGCGCCGCTCTGTCTTGGCGTGGTCCTGATTTGCCTTGTCTTCTACCAGGAAGCGGCCCTGGCGGTGCAGACCTGGCTCGACTCGACGGCGTACAACCACTGTTTCCTGGTCGTTCCGATCACGCTCTACCTCCTGTGGGACCGCAAGAGCGAACTTGCCGCGGTTGCCCCGGCGCCGCTGCCAGCGGCCGCCCTGCTCGCTGTCCCGGTCGCCATCGTATGGTTGATGGCAGAGCGGCTCGGAATCATGGAAGGTCGCCAGCTTGCCGTCATAACATTTCTGCAGGTCCTGTTTCTCGGTGTGCTGGGCTGGCGGCTTTACAAGGCCTGCCTGGGGCCGTTGCTTTACTTATACTTCCTTGTCCCGTTCGGTGAGTTTCTGACCCCGCGTCTGCAGGATGTCACCACCTGGTTCATCCGCCACGGCCTGGCGATCCTCGGTATCCCGGCCTACATCGACGGGTACATTATCGAGATACCGCAGGGGACGTTCTTTGTTGCCGAGGCCTGTGCTGGCCTGCGCTTCCTGATCGCGTCCATCGCCTTCGGCGTGCTGTATGCGCTGATGATGTACCGCAGCCCGGTGCGCCGGTCCCTGTTCATTGTCGCCTCGATCATTGTGCCGATCATCGCCAACGGGTTTCGCGGGCTGGGTATCGTCCTGCTGGGCTGGGTGCTGGGCAGCGCGCAGGCGGCGGCGGCGGATCATGTGCTGTACGGCTGGATTTTCTTCTCCGCTGTCATCCTGCTGCTGATCCTGCTGGGGCTACCGTTCCGCGAGGATACACTGCCCGACGAGGCGTCGTTGCCAGAGCCCGCCCGCGGCCACGTTGCCCCCGGTCCTGGCTATGCCGTCAGCTTTGGCGTTGCGGTCATTGCCGCCCTCGGTCCCGCGATTACCATGGGCCTCGCCATGGCCGGCACGATGCCGACGACGGCGCCGCTCGCATTCCAATTCGGACCAGATTGCGCAACCGTCCCCGTTGCCACGCCTGTAACAAATATTCCAGGATCAGGCACGCAGCGCATCGTCTGCAATGGCATTGCCTTCGATCTTTACTGGCAGGCACTTTCACCACGCGCCACCGCTGGCGCGTTGATGGCCGCGCGCCGGCGCCTGATCCGGCCAGTGCTGACCGAGAATCTGGCGGAATCGTGGCTCAGCGCTGACAGTGGTCCGCCGCGGACCTGGCGGATGATGCATGCCGACGATCCGGCCTACGCGGTGGCGGTCGGCCTTTGGGTGGATGGTGCGCCGGTACGACCCGGCCTGACCATGCGCGCGCGGATGGCGCTCGACAGCCTTGTCGGGTCACAGCATATGCCTTTGGTGATGGCAATCGTGCCGGCGCTCGCCTGGGACACGGTCGACCGGGCGCGGATGCTGGATGCGGTGGCCGACCTCAAGGCGCTTCTGGCGGCACATCCCGGCTTCGACAACGCAGTGGGCGAGACAACCGCCCTGCGCTAGGGTCCAGCGATGAGGATTCTCTTCGCCAACCCCAATACCACCACGGCCGTCACCGATCGCATTGCCGCGGTGGCCCGAGGTGCGGCCAGTCCGGGCACCGAGGTGGTGGCGGTAACCGCGCCCTATGGCGTGCCCTACATCGCAACCCGCGCCGAGGCGGTGATCGGCGGCCGTGTCGCGCTGGAACTGCTGGCGGAGCATAGTCCAGGCTGTGACGCGGCAGTGATCGCCGCGTTTGCCGATCCTGGCATCGGCGGCGCACGCGAACTCTTCCCTATCCCCGTCATTGGCATGGCCGAAGCCGCTATGCTGACCGCCTGCATGCTCGGCCGCCGCTTTTCCATCGTCACCTTCGCTACCGCAATGGAGCCGTGGTATCGCGAATGCGTTGATTACAATGGCCTGGGTGGGCGTCTGGCCAGCATACGCTGTGTCCCCGGCGGCTTCCGCGACATCAACAGCGTGGCCGAGGAAAAATCCGACGAGCTGGTCGCCGCGTGCTGCGCGGCGGTGGAGCAGGATCAGGCGGATGTGGTGATCCTGGGCGGCGCACCACTGGCGGGGCTCGCCAGCGTGGTGGCGGAGCGTGTGCCGGTGCCGCTGGTGGACGGGGTCGCGGCGGCCATGCGCCAGGCCGAGGTTCTGGCGGCCCTGCGTCCCCGCAAGGCGACCGCCGGCACGTTCCGCACGCCGGATGCGAAGCCGGTCACTGGTGTGCCGGCGGCGCTGGAGCGGTTGTTCACCCGGCGCTGACCGGCGCTGCGCGAAGGAGGAATCGATGAAACTTGAAGGTGGCTGCTACTGCGGCAGTGTACGTTACGTTGCGGACGGCGAACCCCTCCTGAAGGCGCAGTGCCATTGCCGGGAGTGCCAGTACATCACCGGGGGCTCCCCCAACGTCTTTATCGCTATGCCGACGGATGGGTTCCGCTACACCAAGGCGGCGCCGAAAGGATTCGCGCGCAAGGACCTGGAGAAGCCGGTAACGCGGGAATTTTGTCCGGAGTGCGGCACCCATGTCGTCACCCGCCCGGCACGGATGCAGGCGGTCATCGTCAAGGTCGGCACGCTGGACGATCCGAAGCTGTTCGGCGGTCCAGATGCGGCGATTTATACAATCGACAAGCAGGCGTTCCATCGCATCCCGGAAGGGATACGCTGCTTTGATCGCCTGCCGGGATGACGGCGTGCGTCCAGGCTCCCGCACCATAACGTTCCACGTGTGTGACAACCGGCAAGGCGTCAGGGAGTGAGGTATCAAGTCTGATCGCCCGAGCGTCGGCGGCTTATGGCGACAAGGACATGGCCAGCGCGATCCAATCCAGCCAGCCTCTGCGCTGAGCTGGAAGTGGCGCTCTGGTCCGATCAGTACACCGGCAACGCCGGGACGTGCTGTTCCGCCACCGCAATTCCCTCCACCTCGACCAGCCATTCCGGCCGGCACACGGGCCCGCGCAGTGTCAGGCGCGGCACTTCCGGGAAACGCTCCTGCAACTGCGCCTCGATCCGGGCCGTATCACTCGGGTCGCGCAGGTAAATCAGGAAGTGCGTCATGTCGTCGATATTGGCATCGCCCGACCGCAGCAATGCGTCGACATTCTCCAGCGCGCGGTCCAACTGTCGTTCGACATCACCGACATGCACCACGCGTCCTGACGAGTCGATGCTGGCAGTGCCGGAAATGAAATGATGCGCACGATCGGCATAACCGATCCGTGTGCCACGCTCGAACGTTACGTTGTAGTCTTTGGTCGCGCACAGTCGGCTGAAGTCGTTCAGGTATGTCACCTGCTCCGGTTGCAGACCCAGGACCGAATAGGCATCCATCAGCACGACGTCATACCGGTGGGAGCAGGCGCCCTCGATCCCGGTGCTGGCAATGTAGTGTGTGTCGCGCGTCAATCCGTGGCGGTCAAACACTTCAATACGGGAGTCGACGACGTCCTGGTAAAAGACATCGACGTCCTTCACATAAAGCCAGGTGCGGACGCAGTTCTCGGCCAGCGTCGCGTCATGGGAGTGAAGAACCCGGATCAACCGGTCGAACACGTCCCGTGTCTGCGCAGCGGCATTGCTTGGCCCATTCTGGTTCACGGTGCAGAGCCGCGTGCTCCAAAGGTGCTTCAGGTCGCCGTTCTCCACCAGCACGTGGCCCGGTGCGACGTGCTGCTTCGGCAATGGCGCCGGTGTCTGCAGGTGGTAGGCGAACAGGGCGATCTTCCCACCACGCAGCGGCGGCTGTTGCACCATTGACACGGCGACAGGGCTGCCCATGGGTTCGGTGAACAGGCTGCTTTCCCGCACCAGCTCAGCTTGGTTGGCGGCATCGCTGACATAGATCCGCCGGAATACGGCGGTGTCCGGCGACAGGTTCAGGGTCTGCATCGCCTCGGCATAGCGCTGCGCCACTGCGTCGATCTGCCGCGGCAGGGTGAGGCCATCCGGGGCGTCGATGGTGATGAAATGCTCTGCGCTGCCGGTTGCCCCGGCGATGCTACGATAGGCCAAACCATCCCGGTGAGCTGCCAATGCCGGTCTCCCAAAAAGCCACGCATTACAACTGATGCGTGTATATTCCGAAGCCACAGGGTCTACGGACCGTTCCGTGATCGTGTCGTTGATCTGGATCAACCAACAGCCGGCAGTCCATGCCACGGCAGATGGGCGGGACCAGATTGAGCGGGCGACCCCAATAATTGAGGAAATTACAATTTTGGTTCACCGGCTGATCGGTTTGTGAATATTTGCGTTTACACCGTCGGTTTTGCCTAAGTACAATTACGAAATCGCGCAGCGTGAGCAGACGCAGCATACTCCCTAACGACGGGTGATCCCCGTTCAGGTCAATCCCGGGGGGTAGGGTGGGACATAACCACTTCGGCACTGCTCTGCAGTGGTGGCTCGTTCCGGGGCCTGCAGAACTTCTTGATGGCGCGCTACTGCGCCGGGTCCGAACCGGCCGGCCCGATACCGGCCGGTTCGGTGTCCCGCCTACGCCGGTGAGGATGCTTTCGTTTTGGCACGGAACAACCATGTCCGGCCAAGCGGCATGAGGCCAACTCAGACATGAATGCGCAGGTCACAGCAGCTTACAACGGCCATGCCGCGTCGCTCTCCCACCGGCGGGGCCTTGTCCTGGCCCGGCGGCTCACCTGCCGGACCGATGAGCCGCTGTTCCATGAGGGAGACGCCATTGACCACCGCTATGAGGTGGTGTCTGGCGCAGTACGGGCCTGCAAGCTGCTGCCTGACGGGCGGCGCCAGATTCTCGAATTCTACCTGCCAGGCGATGTGTTCGGCGACGACGAGCTTGATACCTGCCACGGCTTTTCCGCCGAGGCCGCGGGCATCGATGAAACGGTGCTACTGCAGACCCGCCAGCGCCCGATGGCCGCGCATACCGCGGTCGATCCTGAGACAATGCTGCGCATGCGCGATCAAGCCCTGCGTAGTCTGGACATGACGCGTAGCCGCCTGCTGATCCTCGGCCGGCTGGAGGCACCAGAGCGTCTTGCCGCATTCCTGCTGGAGATGGAGCTTCGTCTCGTCGGCCGTCCTCCAGCGCGAGAGGCAACCCCATTTGTGCTACCCATAAGCCGGCGCGATGCCGCCGACTATTTGGGTATCACACCCGAAACCCTGAGCCGCTGTATCCAGGATCTGCGCCGTCGCGCGGTCATCGATGTGGTGCGACAGCGGCAGGTGACGATTCTTGATCGCCGGACACTGGTGGACATGAGCTGCGGTGCGGCGGCGTTTTCGGGAGGTTGCCCTGGCCATGCCCAACGATTGCCTGCAGTCGCCTAGCCTGTGCGATTGTTTCAAGCGGCCGTCGCGTACCGCTCAGCAGCCGTGCACCGGGCCTGACACAGGCCCCGTGATCCATATTGTCGGTAAGGATGCAGGCTTCCGGCGCAGGCTCGCCATGCGGCTGCGTGCATCCGGCTACTGTGCCCAGGGTTTCCCGTCGCTCGTCGCTTTCGCTCGCGTCGCATGTGGTCGTCGCCCGGGCTGCCTCGTCATCGACCATCATCTGCCCAACGGGGTCGACGCGTTGTCGCTGCTGGAGCGATTGCCGGCAGTCGGGATCACCATGCCTGCCATCGTCATCGGCAGCAGCACAGATGATTTGCTGCCGCGCCGTGCCGCGGCGCTCGGTGCGGTTGCTGTGCTGAAGAAGCCTGTCAACGAGGACGCCGTCGTCGATGCCGTTGCGCAGGCGATGATGCAGTCAGCGGCTTAGGGGGCGCTGAGCGCTGCCGCTGTTACCGATTACCATTGCCGCCGGTGCGACACGGTCTGGCAGGATGCCGGCATCGCTTATCGCCGGTTGCTGGTGCGTCGACGCCATGGCCCGTTACGCGCCGGTCGCGTCGCTCCACTCGTCGGGTGTCAGCACGCCAGCCGGTCGCCTTCGCCGCCCGCAAGCTGCGCACTGACTGCCAGCCGCACAGCTTCAGCCAGGCTGCGGACGCCCAGCCGTTCCATCAGCCGGGCGCGGTGCACCTCCGCGGTGCGCTGGCTGATGCCAAGCTGGTGGGCCACCAGCTTGTTGGGCTTGCCGCTGACCAGCAGGTCCAGCACCTCCCGCTCGCGGGGCGACAGCGTGGACAGCCGGCGGACGGCCTCCAGCGTCTCGCGCGAGACCGCGCCCGCGCTGCCCTGGCCGCTGGCGGTTGCCTGCATGGCGGTGTCGATCATCGCGAGCAGGGTATCGTCGTCGAACGGCTTTTCAATAAAGTCATTGGCGCCGCTCTTCATGGCGTGCACAGCGGTGGTGACATCGCCATGCGCCGTCATCACCACAATGGGCCGGGCAAATCCCGCTTTGCGCAGATGCTGCACCAGCGCGACGCCGTCCAGTCCCGGCATGCGCACATCGGTCAGCACACAGGCAATCAGATCTTCCTCCAGGCCCGGCAGCGCGCCCAGAAACGCGTTGCCGGACTCGTGCGTTGCGGTCGCCCAGCCGGCCGTCTCCAGCAACAACGCGACGGCTCTGCGGACGGCGTCATCGTCGTCCACAACATGGATGCTGGGCAGAGTGTCAGACTGGCGGGTCATCGGCATGTCGGGCCGTCAGCATCGGCTCCAAGTGTGCGCTTGGCAATGTAAAGCGGAAGATGGTTCCGCCGCTGGGATGGGCCTCCGCCCAGAGCTGTCCGCCGTGGGCGCGGATGATCGACTGGCAGATTGACAGCCCGACGCCCATGCCGCCGGCCCTGGTCGTCACGAACGGCTCGAACAGGCGGTCCAGGACTGTAGGCGGGAGGCCCGGCCCGTTGTCCGAGACCGACACCTCAACCGCCTCATCGTCAGCCACGCGCGCGGCGACGATCAACTCCGGCTCACGGCGGAGGCCGGGCGGGACGTCTTCGGGCTCGTCTGTCATCGCCTGGACGGCGTTGCGGATCAGGTTCACCAGCACCTGCTGAATCTGCACTCGGTCGACGATGACCGGCGGCAGTTCCTCTGGCAGCAGGAATTGGGCACGCAAACCTCGTTCCCTTGTCCCCGCGAGCGCCAGGGCGCTTGCGTCCTCGATCAGACGCGACAATGACTCGACTTGCCGGTCGGTATCACCGCCGCGGGCGACAAACTCGCGCAGGCGTCGCACGATCTGTCCCGCCCGCAGCGCCTGGTCGGACGCAAGGTCCATGGCATCGATCAGCGACGGCGGCACACCCTGCATCTTCGCCGTTCCAAGCATGCGCCGCGCCGCCCGTACTGCGCTGGCGATCGCCGTCAGCGGCTGGTTCAGTTCGTGCGCCAGCGCCGATCCCATCGCACCGGCAGCGCTCAACCTGGAGACATGTGCCAGTTCCACCTGCATCTGCTGCATCCGCGCCTGCGTAGCAAGGCGCTCCGTCAGGTCGCGCAGAAAGGCGGTGAACAGCCGCCGCCCGCCGACACGCAGTTCGCACAGTGAGATTTCTAACGGGAAGGTCGAGCCATTCTTACGGAGTCCTGTCACGGTGCGGCCGGTGCCGATGACCCGTTTGATGCCACTTTCAATGTAGCGCGCCATGTGCACATCGTGGTGGTCCCTGTCGGGCGACGCCATCAGGACTGACACGTTGCGGCCGACGACCTCGCTGGCCGACCAGCCAAACAGAAGCTCCGCGGTGGCGCTGAAGGACTGGATGGTCCCGGTTTCATCAGACAGCACCATGCCGTCGGGAACCGATTCCAGGATCGAGCGCAGCCGCGCCTCACTTTCGGCCAGCGCGGCTTCAGCCTGCTTGGCGGTCGTAATATCGCGGCTTACCGTACCGAAGCCGGACACCAGACCGGTTTCGTCGCGCAACGCGAAGGTGGAGCGGAAGATGTCGATCCGTGCGCCCGTGCGCTGATGCACCAGTTGCATCTCGCCTTCCCACAGCCCCTGCGCGACGATCGTGGGCACCACCGTGGTCTCGAACAGGTCGCGTGACTCCGGCGCTACGTAGTCGGCGAAGTTGAGCGCAGACAGGTCGGCGTCGGCTCCCAGCCCGATCATCTGCCGGCCGCCGCGGTTCATGTAGGTCAACTGGCCCGAGGCATCGGCCAGAGCAATGAAGTCGTTGCTTTGCTCAATCAGTTGCAGCAGGCGCTCCTGCCGCTCGCTTGCGTGTTTCAGGCTGGTGATATCACTGAAGACGCCGACAAAGCGGAGCGCCTCACCGAAGGCGCCCTGCAGGAAGCGGCCAAGGGGGCGAATCCAGCGAACTTCGCCGGTGGGCCGGATGATGCGGTGCTCGCATTGGAACAGAGTACCGGCGGATCGCGCGGCGAGATATGCGTCCTGCACCCGATCGCGGTCGTCAGGGTGGACGCTGTCCCTCCAGTCCTTCCGGCTGAGCGGGGTGCTGGCCCGCTCGAGGCCCAGGATGCGGAACGCCGTGTTGTTCCATACCGCCCGGCCGCTCAGCAGATCCTCATCCAAGGTGCCAAGCCCGGTCGCCTCGATTGCCAGGCGAAGCCGCGCTTCACTGTTTCGCAGCGCGGCCTCGGCCTGCTTCCGCTCTGTAACCATTTCCGTGAACAGGACGGCGCCGCCGATCGAGCCGCCCCGGTGACGCCATGGCGTCATCTCCCAGCGCACCCAGTCGATACGGCCATCATGGCGCGGGAACGCCTCCTCCTGCGCCGACAGAGTTTCGCCATCTACCAGCACGCGGCGGTGCACCGCACGCCAGTGCTCCATCATGTCGGGGAAGACATCATAGTGGGAACGGCCGAGCAAAGCGTTGGGGTCGGTGGTGTCAAGTCCATAGTCGGCCAGGAAGCGCCGGCTCACTGACAGGTACCGCATATCTGTATCGAACACGGCGATGGCGGCTGGCGTCCGCTCAATGAACAGCCGCAACTGCGCCTCGCGTTCTGCCAGGGTTTCCTGTGTCTGCACCTGCTTTGTCATGTCGAGGTGCATCACGACGGCCCCACCGGTGGCACCCGCGGCGTGATCCACGGCGTGTGCGACGGCGATGCACTGGAACCAGCATGGATCGCCGCCGGGCGGCGCCAGCGTGTAAATCGTCTCGAAGCGCTGCCGTCGTCCCGCCACAACCTCCTGCAACCCTTCGAGCGTGGCCTTGATCTGTGCGTCGCCCGCCCGCGCGCCGGGCAGGCAGGCGGCCAGGTAGTCATCGCCGACCATGGACCGCTGGGCTGGTCCCACGCGCGGGTTGGTCCGCCATCCCTCATTCACCGCGGCAATTCGTCCGTCGCCGTCAAGCAGCACCACCAGGGCCGGCAAAGCGTCCAGAATGTCCTCCTGACGCTTGGAGGCATGCTTTAGCGCCAGGTTCTGCTCCTGTAGTTGCGCCTCCGCGGCGAGCCGGTCCGCTGCCGCCAGCGCCAGCGCCTGGCTCACATCCCAAAGTTCTGCCACATCGCTCGGCGGCGGTGTAACCGCCTCGCCGGCACGGAGGCCGGCGGCCTGGGCCCGTAATGCTCCGACAGAGCGGGCAATGCGCCGCGCGAAGTGGGTCGCCAGCGCGCTCGATAGCACAGTGAGCAGCGCAGCCAGCGCCAACAGGGCGCCGATCGACTGTTTAAGCGGCGAGTCCATCTGGGCGACGGGCGCGACCGCCCATGCCGCCCAGCCCGATGTTGGCAACCGGCTGAAGGCTGCAAGAACAGGATGTCCATCCAGATCATCGGCAACAACAATGCCGGTCTCGCGACCAGCGGTTTCCGCCATAAGCGCAGGCGGAAAGGGTTGGCCCACCGGCGGCTGCAAGCCCTCGGAGCGGGCGACAATAACGCCCAGGCGATCTGTGATGATTGTCATCCACTTGTCTGCCCGCCCATGCGCAATCTCGCGGATGCGGCTGGCAGGGACCGGAATGACCAGCAGATGGGTGACCTGCTGTGCGTCTCGCACGGGAACGGTGATCTGCGCTCCAGGACCCGCAATGGTGTCGACGACGTAGTCTGAGATTGCCGGCTGGTTCGCCTGCGATGCGTCGGCCAGTGGGGGGCGTACCGGCGGCTGGGCGTCGCCGCGGGCTTTCGCGGTGTCAACAAGCAGGTGCCCGGTCTGGTCATACAGCCGTACATCGAGCCCAAGCTCTTCACGCAGGCCGGCCGCCCGTTGTGCGACCCGCTCCAGGTTGCCGACCGCGATTGAACGTGATTGTGCCAGCATCTTGCCAGCAATGGTCGCCCGGGTCAGTTCCCGATCAACCGCATGTGCTGCACCGCGTGCAACCGCCTGCGCCGTCGTTTCCAGGCTTGCTCGTTGCGAGTCAACGTAGAGCCAGGCCAAGGCCACGGCGAACAGCAAAACCGGCAGCACCAGTGCGATGCAAAGTCGGAACAAATGCCACGCAAGGGGGTGGGCCGGTTGCGCCTTGTTACCGAGGGTCGACGCAGATCCGTCGAACATGGAAGCTGCCCGTTAAAGTGCCGGATCAATCCGGGCGCACGCCCAGGCAGGCGGTGGGTGCTCGTCCGCGTGGCGTGGCGCCGCAAGCATGACCACGCGTCAGACGCGTGTCAATCTTACTTGACATTCAGGCTGCCGTCACCCAGCCCGAACCCTGCGCTGGTTCGCGCCGGGATCGATCCAGGGTAACCCGTCCTGGATCAGCGTTGCTGGTCCGCCGGTGTGGCACAAACCGAACTGCTCCTACCTCGTGCCGCCAGGCTTTCGTGCCGCGGGGCACGAAGCACACGGTTCCGCCGCTGAAGCCAAGCCGCCTCAGGTTACTGCAGGCGACTGTAGGCGGGGACGTTCGTTCCAGCAGCAGTCGCCTGAATCGCGGAGAGCTGGATTTCGTTTACCACGACCTCGGTGCCCGGCACCTGCCATGCCGCGGTGACCGCCTGATCGCGTTCCACCTCGGAACGGGCGGAGCCGCTGAGCACCACTGTCTGCTCGACGGCGCTGACCTGAACGCGGAAGGCCTGCGCCCGGGCGTCGGCCAGAAATGCATCGACGATCTTCTGCTGCACCCGCTGGGCCAGTGCATCATTGGCCAGTATGACCCGGTTGCTGACGCCGGTAATGCCGTTCAGGCCACGGACCACAGTCTCGAGCTCGTGGCGCAAATGGGCTGACTCAACCTCGCCTTCCAGGATCAGCCAACCATTGATGACGGTTACGGTAATCGGTGCATCGCGGCCGACGCCGTGACGTGCAACCGCCATACGCGCCGACTCGGCCAGTTCCTCATCAGTCGGGAAGGGCAAGCTCGTCTCTGCCGCTGCCTCATGGGAGCTGGTCCGGCAACGCAGCACGGGCGAGGGCTCCTGGCCGTGATGATAGCGACGGACGTGCGCAACATCCGCGAGATCTTCGCACTGCCGGATGCCGGCCAGTAAGGCAATTTCGGCCAACTGCCGCACCAAGTTCAATTCAGCCTGCTTACGGGCGACGGGGTCCACACGCCGGATACGATTCATCTTCTTCCCCGCCGAATACAGCGCGTGACCTATGTTGTGCCGCACAACTTACAGGTACGTGAATGCCTGCCATTGATCTATGTCATTGCAGCGAAATTCTCCTCAGACCAGCGGCAAACCCAAAGACTGAACCAGGCGTTGGACCCTGCGAAGGAGGGACCAACATGTCCGCACATCCACCGCCCGTACCGCCGGATCAGCGCCCGAAAGCCGGGCCGAAAGATGAAGGCAAGGCTTCAATCGCCGGTCACGTGCCGGCCGATACCACGCCACCGGACGGAAACCTCGACCAGCAGGGCCGCACCGGCAACACCAAGCAAAACACGACAAACACCGGCTACCAGCAGGACCGTTGAACATGACGAAGAACAGTGACGCGACTGAGCGGTTCGGTGGTCCCGGTAGCAGCCACCAGGATCGCGACCATCCCGGCAAGAACCATCAGCCAACGGGAAAGAAAGGCGGTGGCGCGCAGTCCGGCACAGGCCCGGTGCCCGGCGAGCCGACGAACACGTCGGCCAGCCGCGTGTCCGGCGGCGGCGGGGAACGTGACACGCATCACACGCATACCGACCGGCGCTCCTGATCAATACGAGCGTGGTCACATGTCCAGAGGGAACCGCCTTCCCTTCTGCCCGTTAGACCCGCACCCCGCCGCGGGATCGCGGCAACCCCAATAGTCTCGAAGCTACGGCGAATACCAACCGGCGCGAGATTGTGACGTTATTATAACGGAGAAAGACCATGGTAACCACGGTCGGAACCGAATCGACCTATCGGGATCTGGTAGAAAACCTGCTCCTGCTCGAACATGATGCGATCGCCGCCTATGAATCGACGATCAGCAAGCTGGAAAATCCGCAATGGAAGCAGACGGTCGCGTCATTTAAGTCGGATCATGACCGGCACGTGCAGGAGCTGATGCAGATCGCCGGTCAGATCGGCGCCACGCAGCACCGCGAGGGCGACATGAAGCAGATGCTGACCACCGGTAAGGTGGCGCTGGCCAGCATCATGGGTGACAATGCCATCCTTGGCGCCATGCGCACCAACGAGGAAGACACTGTCTCGGCCTATGAGCGTGCTGCTCGCCACGCGGAAGTGCCGGCGGACGTGCGGAGGGTCTTCGAGCGGGCGCACCAGGACGAGCTGCGCCATCGTGAGTGGTTCGCCAATCCAACGGCGACGGCTGCGGCGCCGGTGGCGGCGCAATAGCCATGAGCGAAACCTCCACTGTCGCAGATGCTGTCGGCGCAACCGGCGCCGGCAGCTCCGAACCGAAGCTATACAGCCCGACCGGGGAGCCGCTGCGCTCCAGTGGCTGGCGGCCGAACCGCAGCCAGCCGGACCAGCTCGGCGATTTCGTGCAACAGCAGCCCATGACCGCTGCCCTGGTCGCGCTGGTTGTCGGCTACTTCCTCGGCAAGCTTACCTGACCGCGACACTCCCCTCGACCCGTCATGTGGCGGACGAGGGAATGCTGCCTTACGGCGTCGCCGCCCGGGTCACACAGACCGGGGCGGCGCGTTGCGTTGTTATCGACGGACGCAGGCGTGCGTCACGCCACCCGTTTCTCCCGCCCGGACCAGAACGGCTCGCGCAACGGGCCTTTCAGCACCTTGCCGGCGCCTGATATGGGGAGCGGCGCCTCCCGGATCTCGACACTCCGCGGGCACTTGTAGCCGGCGATGAGCGTGCGGCAATGCGCCACCACCTCATCGACGGTCAGCGCATGACCGGCGCGCGGTACTACAACTGCATGCACAGTTTCGCCCCATTTCTCGTCCGGGATGCCGATCACTGCCACCTCGGCCACGCCGGGCAATGTTGAAATCGCGCTTTCCACCTCGGCGGAATAGATGTTCTCGCCGCCCGAAATGATCATGTCCTTCAGGCGGTCGACAATGTACAGGTAGCCTTCATCGTCCATATACGCGCCGTCGCCGGAATGGTACCAGCCACCGCGCAGCGCCGCCTGCGTCACCTCCGGCTGGTTCCAGTAACCCAGCATGACGTTCGGGCCGCGCACCAAGACCTCGCCGACCGTGCCGCGCGGCACTTCCACATCGTTGGCATCCGCCACCTTCACTTCGACCAGCAGGCCCACGCGGCCGCAGCTCTTGAAGCGCTCGCCTTCCGGTTCCTTGTGCATGTCGGATGTGGTGACCAGCGGTGCAGCCTCCGTCATGCCGTAGGCATGGATGAACTTCACCGTCGGCAGCACCGTCTTGATCTTCTGCAGCACGGCCTCGGGCATCGGCGAGGCGCCATAGGCGCAGATCCGCCAGGTCGAGGTGTCGTACTTCCCGACGTCCGGATGGTTCGCCACCGCTGCGGCCATTGTCGGCACCAGCAACGCGTTAGTGACTTTCGTACGCTGAATCTCGCCCAGCAGGTCCAGCGGATCGAAGCGCGGGATAAAGACGTGCGTCGCGGCAATCATGGTGACGGCGTAGGTTGAGGCGCCGTCAGCCAGGTGAAACATCGGTCCGGAATGGATGTAGACAGAATCCGGCCGGTAGCCGAACGCCGTTACGACCATGATCGCATTGCTGACCAGGTTGCGGTGGGTCAGCATCACGCCCTTGGAGCGGCCTGTCGTCCCACCGGTGTAAAAGATGCCGGCGACGTCGTCGTGCCCGGCCACCTCCGGCAGCGGCGCGTCGTCCGCCAGCAGTGACTCGTAGGGGCACAGGCCGTCGGGCACGGCTCCGTCGTCCAGGAAGACTACATCCTGGACGGCATCCAGCTCTGTCAGGCGCGAGAGCATCGGCGCGAATGTCGTGTCCAGCAGCAGCATGCGGGCGCCGCTGTCCTTCAGGATGTAATCAATCTCCGGCGGCGCGAGTCTTGTGTTGATCGGCACGATGATGGCTCCGATGGCCGGCGCGGCGAACATCAGTTCAAAATACCGGTCGCTGTTCAGGGCCAGAATGGCGACCCGGTCGCCCTTGCCGACGCCGCGTGCCGTCAGTCCTGACGCCAGCCGGCGGATGCGCTCCGCGCACTGCGACCATGTCCGCACGCGGTCACGGAAGATAGTCGCTACGCCGTTCGGGTTGACCATCACGGCGCGGCTCAGGCTTTGCGTCAGATACATAACGTGCCTCCCAGCAATTATTGGCAGAACCGTAGGCCGGTCCATTCATCTGTGACACAATAGTCTATGCCACGACCGGTGTGCAGCTTCGATACAAGAAATACGTTACGGGAGGTCGAATGGGTGCCGAATTCGCCGCGGAGCGCCGCTTGCTGTCGGAAGAAGAACTGCCGTTCGTGCAGCAGAGCCATTACCCGGCGCTGGACGCGGCCGGACGGGAGGACCTGATCGCCCTCGCGCGCTGGCTGCGCGCGCAGCGGGCCAGGGCGCGCGACATTATCCATGAGCGCCGGCGGTTGCGCCGCGGCAAGGGCGAAGCGCGCGCCGGCGCCACCGGCGCCGAAAGCGAACGCGGCCTCGCCGCCAAGAAACAGGTGTTCGCCAGGGCGCTGAAGCGGGTCAATCACCAGATCGCCATACTGGAGGCCAGGACGAAGCGCGCGCGCTCTGTCGCGGCAATGCAGGCGGCCTATGGTGCGCGCCAATCGGCGACAGTGCACCATCCACCGGGCGATCGGACGCCGATCCCGGGCATGCGTACGCGGCCGACGCGGGTGCGCCCGAACATTGTCACCGGCGCACGCATCGGTAGCGTGTCGCAGGCCGGGCGGAATGCCCAGGCAGCGCGGGACAACCGAACGTAGGAGGACCCGAAGGATGGGCCGGCAGATCGACAGGCTTGCGGCATTCGTCGCCGAGACGCGATGGGCCGACATCCCACCTGATGTCCAGGCCCATGCGCGACTGGTACTGCTGGACACCATCGGCGTCATCCTGGCCGGCTCGCAGCGGCCGGAAGTCGTGGCGTTGCGTGCCGCGATGGCGCCTGGGGCCGGGCGGGGGGCCACGCTCTATGCGCGCGGCGGCCCGCAGACGGACCCGCGGAATGCCGCGCTGCTGAACGGCATAGCCGGGCGCGCGATCGAGTTGTGCGAGGGGCTGCGTCTGGTGTCCGGTCAGGCCGCCGCGCAGGTGCTGCCGGCGGCGCTGGCAATGGCAGAAGCCTGTGACCGCTCCGGCGAAGACCTGATAACGGCCTTCGTCCTCGGCTATGATGCAGCCGCCCGGTTATGCCACGCGTTCACGCCGCACCCGCTGGCGCACCAGAACGGTCAGGCATGCCTGATCGCTGCGGCGGCAGCCGGCGCGCGGCTGCGCGGACTGGACGCGGCCGGCGTCAGCCTGGCGATGCGCATTGCCGCAAGTCTTGTGTTGACGCCAAGCTATACGAACGTGGTGGCGGGCGCGACGGCGCTGAATGTGCCTGGCGGCATGAGCGGCTTTGCCGGCGCGCTGGCACCGGAGCTTGCGGCGTCCGGCTTCGTGGCACAGGACAATGCCATCGAGGAGGCTCTGTCGCAGCTTGTCGGTACCGGCTTCCGTCCTGAGGGCGTGGACGCTGATCTCGGCGGCATGTGGCATATCACGCGCAACTACTTTCGCCTCTACGCCTGCTGCAATCCGATCCACCCGGCGCTGGACGCGCTGAGCGATGTGCTGCGGCAGTTGCAGCCTCAACCGGAACAGATCGACCGGATCGAATTTGCTACCTACCGCTTTGCCGCGGTGATGCGTAATCCGGCGCCGCCCAACTTCTTCGCCTCGAAATATTCACTGCCGCATGCAGCCGCGGTGATGGCAGTGCGTGGCGGTGCCGGCCATGCGGAATTGGACGATACGGCCCTGACCGATCCGCGCGTGGTGGCGCTGCGGCCTCGAGTGCACGTCACGGAAGACGTAGCAATGACCGAGCTGGTGCCAGCGTTGCGGCCGGCGCGGGCGACGGTTTGGCTGACGGACGGGCGCCACGCAACGCATATCGTCCAGAGCCATCGCGGCGACTTCCACCATCCATTTGCCGAGTCCGAGTTGCGGCACAAGTTCCGTGCGTTGGCGGGCGAGGTGCTGAGCGCCGAGGATGTCGCCGCCGTCGAGCAGACCGTCGGAAAATGCCAGGACCTGGATCGCGCCAGATTGCTGGCAGACATTGTGTCGCGCGGCGCGGGGGCGCTGCAGGGCTAATCCGGCGGGGCGTGGCTGGTCTGCGGCGCCCCGCGCAAAGCGCGGCCTGTCGTTTCAGCCCTGGTATATCCAGGGTGCGCCCGCCGGGCTGGCGGAGTCCGACGGGGCGTTGGCCGTTTGCTGCAGACCTGCGCGCGACATCGAAGGTGCCAGCATCACTGCACCGCCGCTGATAATCGCCAGGAACACAGCCGTTGCCGCTGCGGCGCGCAGCAGCTCCTGACGCGCACCAGCGGGGATGACGGTAGCGGGACGCTGGGCGCGGGCGGCGGACGGACTCCGTATCGCGGTCATCTGGACATACTCCTCAACACGATGCCAAAACGTTATCCCCTGCGCGTGGGGTGCTTGCGTCGGAACGAACATGGCCCGGTACCGCTTGTCGCATGCGTTCGTCTCGTTATGGATTCGGCGGCACCCTTGATCGAGCCGCACGTTTCCTTCCAGACGATCACCTGGAGATCCCTCCGGCGCCGGGCAGGCGTTCGACGCCGGTCACGTCAGCATGGCGTGTGGGCGCGCCGTGGCGCCATGAAGCAGTTCACACTGCCTCAGTTGACGCTGTTCCGCGCCGCTACGGCGCTTTCAAACCGAACAGAAGGATGGCGTTCTCACCCAGAATCGCGCGCTTCTGCGCGTCGGTCAGCGTCGTGGTCGCCAGCACGTTCTCCACCGGGTGCTGGTCCCAGGGATAGGGATGATCGCTGCCCATCAGGATCTGGCTGGCGCCGACCTGCGCCACCAGGTGCCGCAGCGCCTCGGGCGTGAACACCAGCGAGTCGAAGTAAAGCTGATTGAGGTACTCGGTTGGCTTCTTCTTCAGCTTGATGTTCGGATCGCAGAAGATCGGCCCGACGAAACAGGCGTGGTCGGACCGTGGCGCGTAGGAGGCGAGGTAGCCGCCACCATGCGCCGCCAGCACCTTCAGGCCAGGGAACTTGTCCAGCGTGCCCTGGAAGATCAGGTGGCTGAGCGCGATCGTCGTCGACAGCGGATTGCCGATGGTGTTGCCAAGCCAGCCATTACCGGCAAGCCGCTTGTTGAGTTCGGGCACGCCCTGCGGGTGGATGAACAGCACGGCGCCGAGCTCCTCGGCCTTGCTCCAGACCGGATCGAATTTCGGGTCGGAGAACTCGGCGCCCGCCACCTGATCGCCGATGGCCGCGCCCTTGAGCCCCTGCTGCTTCATCGCCTTTTCCAGTTCGGCGACCGCAAGCTGCGGGTCCTGCAGCGTCAATGACGCGAAGGCACCGAAGCGGTCCGGTCTTGCCGCGACATAATTCGCCAGCTTCTCATTGTGGATTGAAACGATCTTGGCAGCGAGGTCACGGTCCTTGTTGTACCAGAACGGGTTGACCGACAGGATCTCCATGTCGACCGCGCTGACATCCATGGCCTTGGTGCGATCGTCCACGGTCATGAAAATTTCATGCGCGCCATTGCCGTTGATCGGCGGCACCAGCGCCTTGGCGTCGGGTCCCATCAGGTCCAGCGTCTCCTGGAACAGGCAATGAGTGTGCACGTCGATGGTCTTCACCCGTTTGCCGCCGACGGTAATCGGCAGGGCGTGCAGCCTGGGTTGCGCGGCGGCGCTGCGGGGTGCGCCACAATGGCAAAACAGCATTCCGGCCGTGGCGGCGGCACCTGCAAAAAACTGCCGGCGTGTGGTCATGACGCATCCTCCGCATTTTATCCTCGGCTTGTTTGCAGCCGTGGCTTCCGGTCTCGCTGCGCTTGATGCTTGCACGCAGGGGAGGGGTGCTCAACCATCCCGTGCACCACACGGGTCTTGACGTGGCAGGACTGAGATCAAAGATATGTTAAACGTTCCGTAACCCAGCAAAGGGACCGTCATGACGCGCCCACTGCCAAGCCGCCTGATGCTGGTCCATGACCAGCAGGACCCTGCGATCGACCCGCTTTGGGTCCGGCTGCGCGCCGAAGCGGAGGAAGCCTACGAGAAGTCGCCCAAGCTGGCGCCGCTGTTCTTTGACTCCATCCTCAACCAGCCTTCCTTCGAGCAGGCGGTCTTCCACCGCGTTGCGGCGAGGCTGAAGAACGACGTGATCCCGCTGTCCGTGATCGTGCAGTCCTTCGCCAAGGCGCTGGCGGATGATCCGAGCATCGGGGAGGCGCTGCGGGCGGATATCATGGCGGTGTTCGACCGAGATCCCGCCTGCGAGCGGCTGATCGAGCCGTTCCTGTATTTCAAGGGCTTCCATGCCATCCAGGCGCACCGGCTCAACCACTGGATGTGGAAGAACGGCGACCACGACTTTGCTCTGTATCTGCAGAGCCGGTCCTCGGAGGTGTTCCAAACCGACATCCATCCGGCAGCGCCGTTCGGCAAGGGCCTGTTCCTCGACCATGCAACAGGGTTCGTGGTCGGCGAGACGGCCTCGATCGGCGACGACGTCTCGATGTTGCATGGCGTGACGCTGGGCGGCACCGGTAAGGATTCCGGCGACCGGCATCCGAAGGTGGGGTCGGGCGTGGTGATCGGCGCCGGGGCGAAGATCCTGGGCAATATCCGGGTCGGCGATCATGCGCGCATCGCCGCCGGATCGGTCGTGCTGAAGGATGTGCCGGCGCATGCGACGATGGCGGGCGTGCCGGCCAAGGTGATGCGCATTGCGACAGCGGATGAGCCGGTGCGGGACATGGACCAGACGCTGAGCGACTGCACCTACGAGTCGTTCAACTACTCGATCTGAACGCTACCGCCCCCGGGGCGCTATGGCGCCCCGGGCTCGCCGAGGTCCCACCAGAGACCGGTGAATGCCGCCAGCCCCTCCCGCGCCGGGGCGATCAACAGGTGCTCATTGGGCCCGTGCTGACCGCATCCGTTGTAGCTGTGCGGGATCCACACCAACGGCACGCCGAGGTAATCGACGAACACGTCGCCCGGCAGGCCGCCCGACGAATTCGGGATTACCTGCACGCGCTTGCCGAGCGATTGCTCCATTGACTCGATCGCCCACTGCACCCAGGGATGACCGGGATCGGTCCGGCTGGCCGGCATACGGACGCCTGCATTCTCAATCCGGACCTCGGGAAAGCCGTTTTCGTCCAGGTGTCGGCGCAGGGCGGCTTCGAAGCCGGCGGGATCAGTGTCCACGGTGTAGCGGATCTGACAGTGCGCGGTGGCATTGGGGGCGACAGCGTTAACCGGGTTCTCCGGCCGGCCGGACACCATGGCCAGCACGATGAAGCCGTTCCAGCCGTAGATCTTTTCCGCTGGAGTCAGGCCGGGCTCACCCCAGTCGGGATCAATCGTCGCGGCCTCACCGCCGCCCCCGACCGGGCAGCCTTGCAGCACCGCGCGCACCGCGGCGGGCACGCCATTCGCCGGCAGCCAATCACGCACCAGGATCTTACCGTGGCGGTCCATGATGCAGCCCAGCGCATGCGTCAGCACCACGGCTGGATCGGTGGTTAGTCCGCCCCAGTGGCCGGAGTGCACGCCGCCCGGCCGCAGGTCGAGGACCAGGTCGAAATGGTAGGTGCCGCGCGTGCCGGTGGCGATGGTCGGCACCTCCGGCACCACGCGCGGGCCGTCGCTGGCGATGAGCACATCAGCCATCAGCCGGTCGGCCTGCTCGCGGACAAAGGCACGCAGGCCGGTGGAGCCGCGTTCCTCGCTGGTTTCCAGGATCAGCTTGAGGTTGAAGCCGAGATGGCCACCGCGCTCCGCCAGCACGGCCTCCAGCGCCGCCAGGTTCAGCGCGTGCTGGCCCTTGTTGTCGGCGGTGCCACGGCCGTACCACCGGTCGCCCTCCTCGGTCAGCACCCACGGCTTCAGTCCGGCGCGCCATTGCTCGTCCAGGCCACGGACGGTGTCGCCGTGGCCGTAGGTCAGCACGGTGGGACGGTCCGGCCCCTCGAGCCGCTCTGCCATCAGGATCGGGCCAAAGGCTGGTTCCGGGTTCGGGTGGATTTCGACGTCAAAGCCCATCTGCACGAGCCAGGGCTGGATGGCATCGCCCAGATAGCGGTGCACATCGGCCGCATGCGCCTGGTCCTGCGACGTGCTGGGGATGGCCACAAGGTCCGCGAGGCGGTCGCGGAAGGCGTTGCCGTCGAAGCCGGCCAGAGCGCGTGCGATGGCGCCGTCGCGGGATCCCATAGGCGTTGTCCTTGGCTGCTGCAGATGACTTGGGCGCCGATCCGATCGCGCCGCGTTCAGCCTGCCAGACCGGCGCGCAACGAACCAGACACCGTCGCTATCCGCCAGAGCCGATGGCGCTGTCCGGTGATGACCACCGCCAGCAGCCGCGGCTCAGACCGTGGCGTATTTCTCGATCACCGCGCGCCAGCGGGCGCAATCCTCGGGACCGCGTACGACGCTGTCGAATTCCGGCGTGAACGACACCGGCACCAGGATGCGGTGCACGCCAGCGGCGGCCATCGCCGGAATCTCGTCGAGGTCCTTCGGCAGGCTGGTGGTGATCTCGATCGCGTCCGGATCGCGGCCATGTGCGACGGCGGTGTCGCGCACCAGCTTGATCAGTTCTGCCGGCGCGCCGCGGGCCGGAAAGAACCCGTCGCCCAGCCGGCCAGCGCGCTTCGCAGCAAAGCTGGAATGGCCGCCGATGATCACCGGCACCGACTTATTGACCGGCTTCGGCCGCATATAGGCGTCCTTGAACCGGAAGAACTGTCCCTCGAAGCTCGGCCGGTCCGCCGCCCAAAGTTCGCGCATCACACGGATGTATTCGTCGGTGCGCGCGCCGCGTTCCTCGAACGGGGAGCCAACGGCTTCGAACTCCTCCTTCAGCCAGCCGACGCCGACGCCCAGCAGCACGCGGCCGGCGGACATGTAGTCCAGCGTGGCGACCTGCTTGGCGGTGATGACCGGATTATGCTGCGGCAGGATGATGACGCCGGTCGCCAGCTTGATCCGGGCGGTGCGCGCGGCGACATAGGCCATCCAGATCAGCGGGTCGGGCAGGTCGAAATCGCCGTCACCGCCGGGAATCTTGCCAGTAGGCGAATACGGATATTGCGACTGGTAGCCGTGCGGAATGACGGTATGCTCGACCGTCCAGGCGGATTCGAAGCCGGCTGCTTCGGCCGCCTGCACCAATTCCACGGCATTGGCCGGATCAACGAAACGACCGGTATTGCAGTAGCGCACGCCGAATTTCATGCCCGTTTTCCCCCGTTGTGTCGGACGCGGAGGCAGAGTGCACGCTGCCTTTCAGCTGGTCAAAGCGGCTGACTCATTCCTCGTCAGCGTCAAAGCACGACATATCGTTCAAACAACGAATGAAAATCCCAGTCACTCCTGCATAATGCGCCGGATGCTTGCGGCCAGCTTCTCGATGGCAAACGGCTTCGTCAGCACATGCATTCCCGGCTCCAGATACCCGTTGCCGATCGCGGCATTCACCGCATAGCCGGTGATGAACAGCACTTTCAGCCTGGTCCGCGTCTGGCGCGCGGCATCCGCCATCTGGCGCCCGTTCAGGCCGCCGGGCAGGCCGACATCAGTGATCAACAGGTCGATCCGCACGTTCGACTGCAGGACCTTGAGACCGGCTGCGGCATCCGCTGCCTCGATGGCGGTGTAGCCCAGATCGGCCAGCACCTCGGTGATCAACAGACGCACCGTCGGCTCGTCGTCAACGACCAGCACCGTCTCGCCGGCTTCGGCGTGCGGCATCTCGGCCGGTTGCGGCGGCGCTTCTGCGGGCGGGGCCTCGCCATGGAAGCGTGGCAAATAGATGCGGATCGTGGTCCCCTGGCTCGGTTCTGAGTAAATCCGCGCGGTACCGCCGGATTGCTTGGCGAAACCATAGACCATCGACAGGCCGAGCCCGGTGCCCTGACCGGTCGGTTTGGTGGTGTAGAACGGCTCGAAAGCGCGCTCCCGAACATCCGGCGGCATGCCGACGCCGGTATCGCTGACACAGACGGCGACGTACTGCCCCGGATCCATATCCCGCATGTTTGGATCAGAGCCATCATAATACATGTTGGTCGTCTCGATCGTCAGGCGGCCGCCGTCTGGCATCGCATCGCGCGCGTTGATGCACAGGTTCAGGATCGCATTCTCCAGCTGATTTGGATCGCACAGAGCCTGCCACAGTCCGACGCCGCAGACCGTCTCCAGCCGGATGCCCGGCCCGACCGTGCGGCGGACCAGATCGGCAATGCCGCCAACCAGCTCGCTGGCGTTGGTCGGCCGCGGGTCCAGCGTCTGGCGGCGGGCAAAGGCCAGCAACCGATGAGTCAGCGCGGCGGCGCGTGACGCGGCACCTTGTGCCGCGGTCATGTGCCGGTCGGCATCTTCCGGACGGCCTTGCGCCAGGCGACTGCGCGCCAGCTCCAGACTGCCGAGAATGCCCGTCAGCAGATTATTGAAATCATGCGCCAGTCCGCCGGTGAGCTGTCCAACCGCCTCCATCTTCTGTGCTTCGAAGAATTGCTGGCGGGACCGTTCCAGTTGCAGCTGCGCTTCCCGCCGCTCCGTCAGGTCGCGCGTTACCTTGGCAAAGCCGACAAGAACCCCGCTGTCATCGTAGATTGCATCGACGACAACACTGGCCCAGAACCGGCTGCCGTCCTTGCGCCGACGCCAGCCCTCGGCTTCATAGCGCCCCTCCCGCCGCGCCTGCTCCAGCGCCCGGATAGGCACGCCGGCGTCGCGGTCTTCGTCCGTGTAGAACAGCGAGAAGTGTTGGCCGACAATTTCCGGCTCCAGGTAGCCCTTGATCCGCTGTGCACCCACATTCCAGTTCGTTACATAGCCGTTCGGGTCCAGCATGAAGATCGCGTAGTCGGTGACGCCCTGCACCAGCAGGCGAAAGCGCCGCTCGCTTTCCAGTGCGGCTATCGCGGCGGAGCGCTGCTCCGTCATATCACGCGTGATCTTGGCAAACCCTACCAGTTCGCCGCTACGCCGGATCGGATCGATGACGACGCTGGCCCAGAACCGGGTTCCGTCCTTGCGTACCCGCCATCCCTCGGTGCTGAAGCGGCCAGTTTCGGCTGCTGTCTTCAGCGCGGTGGCCGGCACGCCGGCCGCCAGGTCGTCTTCGGTGTAGAAACGAGAAAAATGGTGGCCGATGATATCTTCGGCGGCATAGCCCTTGATGCGTTCCGCACCCGGATTCCAGCTCATGATGTGGCCGGCGCTGTCCAGCATGAAGATCGCGTAGTCTACGACACTGCCGATCAGCAGCTGGTAGAGCTCAGCGGGTGACGTGGACAATGGGCACTCCAGACGCAAAAGGTCACGGCTGTGCCATGCGCAGCATCGTGGTGCCCGGCGTAGGCCGGCAGACCGCGAACCGGCAGGCGCGGCCGTCGCAAACAAGCCAGCCTAGGCCGCTTCGCCGCGGCAGGCGATGCGCGGGCGAAACCGGCCCCGTCACTTTTTCGTGTGCAATGATCGGTAGCACGTGCGGGATGAATGACTACGACCAGGCCGCGCCCGCTCGTTCCGGCGGCCTGGGCCATGTCGGCAGCAACATAAATGCGTGAGGGTGCTGGAACGTCTCCGGCGGCACACCCATCCAGTATCGTTGTGAACCGTCAAGGAGATCACCATGCGATCCATCGTCCTGGCTGCCGCGTTCTTCGCTGTCTCGCCACTGGCAATCGCACAGACAACAGCACCCGGATACGGCAC
>JAFEFW010000617.1 GCA_018240405.1 Pseudomonadota bacterium | reverse complement strand
GCCGCAGCCGGTCGAGGTGGATGCCGTCTACCGCCAGCATCCCGTCAGCCTCATTAATCGCCGGGCTGGTTGAGCCGTAATAGATCACCCCCAGGGTGGTCGGTTGCGCGGCTGTCTGTTCAACCGCCTGCGGCACCAGCGTGCGCGCTGTGCGGTGCTTCTTTAGCAGCCGCTCCATGTTGTCCTGGTAGTCCGGCCCTTCCTCGGAATAGCGGGCCATCCGGTCCTTCGACGTGCCGCGGGTGAAAAAAGCGCCTTTGGTCGGATGCGTGCCGGGCAGCGTACGGAAGGGGATGCCATCGCCATCGACGTCGAGGTAGCGGCCGAAGACGCGGCCTGCTTCCAGTTGCTCTGCCGTCATGACCTTGCCGCGGTCCAGCTTGCGGCTGTCGTCCCAGTCGAACGGTTTGCACAGCCGCTCGTTCATGCCGATCTCCAGGTCGAGCATGACGAAGATCGGTGTCTGCAGCCGGTCGGCCAAGTCAAACGCCAGCGCGCCGAACTGGAAGCACTCGTACGGATCCTCCGGGATCAGCAGCACGTGCTTGGTGTCGCCGTGCGAGGCGTAGGCGCAGATGCGGATATCGGTTTGCTGGGTGCGCGTCGGCATGCCGGTGGACGGCCCAGCACGCTGCACGTCGAAGATGACCGCCGGAATCTCGGCAAAATACGCCAGCCCGAAGAACTCCTGCATCAGCGAGATGCCGGGTCCAGAGGTCGCGGTGAAGGCACGGGCGCCGTTCCAGGCCGCGCCTATGACCATGCCGATCGAAGCCAGTTCGTCTTCTGCCTGGACAATGGCAAAGTTGTTCTTGCCGGTTGCTTTGTCCACCCTCATCCGGCTGCAGTAGCGTGTGAAAGCCTCTGCGAGCGAGGTCGACGGCGTGATGGGGTACCACGCGCAAACCGTGGCCCCGCCGTACACCGCACCCAGGCCGGCGGCGGCGTTGCCTTCAATGAAGATGCGATCGCCGACGGTGTCGGCGGTGCGCAGCCGCAGGCCGATCGGGTAGGGCAGGTTTTCCTTCACCCAATCCCGCCCCATGTGCAACGCGGCGACGTTCGCCTGGATCAGCTTGTCGCGGCCTTTAAACTGCTCCGCCAGCAACTGCTCGACGACCTTTGGATCCATGTCCAGCAGCATCGACAGGGCGCCGAGGCCAACGATGTTCTTGAACAACTGCCGCTGCCGCGAGTCCTGGTAGGCCGCGTTGGTGATGGCGGTCAGTGGCACGCCGATAACGTGCACGTCCGGCCGGGTCTTCTCGATCGAGATCGGCTTCGTGTTGTCGTAGAACAGGTAGCCGTTCGGTTCGATCGACTTCACGTCCTGCGCGAAGGTTTGCGGATTCATCGCCACCATCAGGTCAGGCCCGCCGCCGCGCGCGGCTAAGTGCCCGGCCTCGGAAATACGGACCTCATACCAGGTCGGCAGCCCCTGGATGTTGGACGGAAAGATGTTCCGCGGCGTCGCTACAACGCCCATCCGCAGCACCGACTTGCAGAACAACGCGTTGGCACTGGCGGAGCCGGAGCCATTGACGTTGGCAAACTTGACGACGAAGTCGTTGACGCGTTGCAGCCCCCCACGGAGCTCATCGACGCGCTCTACTTGCTGCAGCATGCGTTACTCGCCTGTGCCATGTCGTATAAGAAACGTTGCATGTCCCATGCTCCGGTCGGACACCGTTCGGCGCACAAACCGCAGTGCAGGCAGACATCCTCATCCTTGGCCATGATCCGGCCGGTCTTCAGCGGTCCGGACACATACAGGGCCTGCTCATAGTTATGCGACGGTGCATTCAGCCGGCTGCGGACGTCCTTCTCCTCGCCGTTGCCGGTAAAGGTGATGCAATCGACCGGGCAGATGTCGACGCAGGCGTCGCACTCGATGCACAGATTGTCGGTAAAGACCGTTTCGACATCGCAGTTCAGGCAGCGCTGGGCCTCGGCAAAGGCCAATTCCGGATCGAAACCAAGCTCCACCTCGGCGCGGATGTCGTTCAGCGCCGCCAGCTTGTCACGATGCGGCACCTTGAAGCGCAGGTCGAGCGAAATAGCGTTGTCGTAGCTCCACTCGTGGATGCCCATCTTCTGGCTGGCCAGCGTGACCATCGGCGGTGGTCGCTCTGCCTTCAGGTCCTGGCCCTGGCAGAACAAATGAATAGAGATCGCCGCCTGGTGCCCGTGCGCCACGGCAGTGATGATGTTCTTCGGGCCGAAGGCCGAGTCACCGCCAAAGAAGACCTTCGGCACGGACGACTGGAAGGTGGTTTCATCCAGGACCGGCAGTCCCCAGTCGTTGAACTCCATGCCGATGTCGCGCTCGATCCAGGGGAACGCGTTTTCTTGGCCAACTGCGACCAGCACATCGTCGCATTCGTAAAAGTGATCCGGCTCCCCGGTCGGAACCAGCCGGCGCCGGCCGCGGGCGTCGTACTCAGCCGCCACCTTTTCAAACGTCATGCCGTAGAGGCGGCCGTTGTCGTGCTTGAATTCCTTTGGCACGAGGTAGTTCAGGATCGGTATGTCCTCATGGATGGCGTCCTCCTTCTCCCACGGCGAGGCCTTCATTTCCTCGAAGCCGGAGCGGACAATTACCTTCACATCGTCGCCGCCCAGGCGGCGGGCGGAGCGGCAGCAATCCATCGCCGTGTTGCCGCCACCGAGCACGATGACGCGACGGCCGATTGATTTGATGTGACCGAAGGAGACGGAAGAAAGCCAGTCAATGCCGATATGGATATTGGCCGCGGCTTCCTCGCGGCCGGGGATCGGCAAATCGCGCCCACGCGGCGCGCCACAGCCGACGAAGATGGCATCGTAGTCCTCGGACAGCACGGCCTTCAGGCTGTCCACCCGCTGGGCAAGCCGCATTTCGGGGCCGAGATCCGTAATATAGCCGATCTCCTCATCAATCACCTCGTCCGGCAGGCGGAACTTGGGGATCTGGGAGCGCATGAAACCACCGGCCTTCTGCTCGCCGTCGTAAACGACGACGTGGTAGCCGAGGGGGGCGAGGTCGCGCGCCACCGTCATGGATGCCGGACCCGCGCCGATCAGCGCGACCTTCTTGCCATTACGCGTCTCGGCCGGCTTGGGCATCAGTGCGCTGACATTGCCCTTGTAGTCGGCGGCGACGCGCTTCAGGCGGCAAATGGCGACAGGCTCTTCCTCGACGCGCCCGCGACGGCACGCCGGCTCGCAGGGGCGGTCGCAGGTACGGCCGAGGATGCCGGGAAAGACATTGGATTTCCAATTGACCATGAACGCGTCGGCATAGCGTTCAGCGGCGATGAGGCGGATGTATTCAGGAACCGGCGTATGCGCGGGACATGCCCACTGGCAATCGACCACTTTGTGGAAGTAGTCGGGTGCCTTGATGTCAGTCGGCTGCAAGCAGGACTCCTCTCCTTCGTCCGGGGTGGCCGCTTGTGCATGCGCCTGGGGCCGGACTCGCCGTGCATTAGGTTACAAGTGCTAGGTCCGCGGGACGCTAGCCGGATTTGTGGATGACGGCAATTCGCGCTCCGAGTCCAGGCGTTGCAACCCTGACCTCACGGCTATGCATGCAGGAACATCGTGATCGGCAGGCTGTCGGCCGGTTCACGGTGCCTGGGCGTGCCCACGCCCGCCGGATTTGCCGAATATCACGCAGCCTGACGAGCAGCGACGGCACTGACCGGGAGCTTGCGGTGCAGGGTTAACGCAAACTCGGTAAAGTGCTGCTCCTCGCTGTCGACCTGCAGCGTACCCCCGTGCTGCTTCACCACGATGTCATGGGTCAGCGACAGGCCCAGGCCGGTGCCCTCGCCGGCTGGCTTGGTGGTAAAGAACGGATCGAAAATCTTCTCCCGCACGCTCGCCGGAATGCCGGTTCCGTTGTCGCGAATCCGAATTTCCACCCGCTCGCCGAGATCGCGGGTCGAAACCCGCAGCGCCGGTTCGGGGCCACCCGGCGCTGCCTCAGCCCGCTTTCGCGCCGCGTAGAAGCCGTTGCTCATTATGTTCAGCAAGGCGCGCGAAAGCTGCTGGGCATAAACCTCGGCCGCGCCGGCTGCGGGATCGAGCGCCCGTTCCAGGGTGATTTGGAAATCTGACCGCTCTGCCCGGGCGCCATGATAGGCGAGGTTCAGAGCCTCCTCGACCAGGGCGTTCAGGTCGGTCACGCGAACCTCGTCCGCCCCGCTGCGCGAGTGCTGTAACATGTTGCGCACGATACTATCGGCGCGGCGGCCATGCTCCGCGATCTTCTGCAGATTGGCCTGGAGCAGAGCGGCGACGTCCTCGATTTCGGTACGCAGGTCATCGGGTATGACCTCATGCGCTCGTTCAAGCGCCTCCTTGAGTTCGTCCAGCAATTCCGTCGAGAGATCAGAAAAGTTGTTAACAAAATTTAATGGATTCTTGATCTCATGCGCGATCCCGGCCGTTAGTTGCCCCAGTGACGCCAGCTTCTCGGTCTGCACCAGCCGATCCTGAGCGGCCCGCAGATCGGCCAGTGACTGCACGAGCTCCCTGGTTCGGTCCTCAACCTTCGCCTCCAGCGTCTCATGGCTCTCTTGGATACGGCCGGCCATGGTGTTGAAACGCTCCGCCAGCGTCTCGATTTCATCGCCGGTCCGGACGGAAATCCGCTGTGCCAGGTTGCCCTCGCCCAATCGGTCGGCGCCGGCCTGCAGCGCGTGGATCGGGCGTACCATCCGTCGCGCGACAAACATCCCAAGGATCGCAGCCAGAACAAGGCCGCCGCCCAGCGAGAGAACGGACTGCACGAGCGATGCGTAGACCGGCGCCAGCGCCTCTTCCACCGGTCGCTCGACGAAAACGTTCCAGCCAGTCCTGGAAACCACGGCATGAGCCGACAGCACCATGTCGCCCTCCATGCCGGTTCCGGTGTCTATCAGTCCAGACTTGCCCGCCAGTACATCACCGACCTGCGGCAGGTGTGAAAGATTGGTGTCCCGCAGCACCATGCTCATATCGGGATGAGCGATCAGACGCCCCTTGGCGTCGGTGACGAAGGCGTAGCCTCCGGCGCCAACCTTCAGCCCGGTCAGCACGTCCCAAATCAGCTTCAGGTTAACTTCGGCGACTGTGACGCCCGACCGTCCGGCGTGGGCCACAGCGATCGTCATGTATGGTTCGGAACCGTGGCGGAATGTGACCGGGCTGAACCAGATGCCGTTTGCCACCGCCTCCCGGAAGCGCGGTTCGCTTGAGACATCGGTGCCAGTGCCGATGCTGTCAGCCGCCAGACGAGAGAGCCGCAACTGTTCGTGGCCGGTGGCGTCGATGTAGGCGATTTCGGTAATGGCCGGCACCTGCCGCATCAACCGGACAAAGTCGTACCGGCGCTGCTCTGGCGACACCCGCGCCCAATCGGCCCGCGTGGTCCAGCCAATCTGGCGCTCGATGTCCGTGATGTACTCGTCAACCCGGTCCGCTGCCGCCTGGGCCTTCTCGTGCTGCACCTGTACCATGGAGCGGGTCGCCTGATGGTAGGTCAGCCACATGTCGAAAGCACCGTCGACCAGCAGCACAAGCGCCACAAGGCCTATGAACGCCAGCGCGAGCTTGTGTACGAGGGAGAGCCGGCCGGTGCGGCGAGGCGGAGGATTGTCCATGATGGTCAATCGATCATCTCATCAGCCCGCCCGAGGATCGATAGCGGTATCGTCAGACCCAGTGCCTTGGCGGTGTTCAGATTAATGGCCAGTTCAAATACCGATGCCTGCTGGACGGGCAGATTCCTTGGGTTCGCGCCCTGCAGGACACGCACCGTCTGGATAGCCGCCTGGCGGTATAGGGCGCGAAGGCTGACGCCGTAGCTGATCAGGCCTCCTGCCGCCACGAAGTCTCGGAACTGGTAGATCGCCGGCACCTGGTGACTGGCGGCGAGAGTCACAATCTGCACACGCTGGCTGGCGAAGAACGGATCGTCGGCGACCACCAACGCTTCGATATGTGCCCGGCTGATGGTCTCGAAGGCGGACGCGACTTCGATCATCGTGCTGGCCTTCAGCACTTGCAACTGTATGCCTTTGGCTTGTGCGAGATCCTGGGCGCCCGTCAGGCTCCGCTCCGTAAGTCCGCTCTTCGGGTTGAGCAGCAGAGCGACGTTACGCGCCTGTGGGACCAGTTCCGTCAGGAGTTCAAGGCGCTTTGGCATCAGCGCCGCGCTGATAATGCTGAAGCCCGTTACGTTGCCGCCCGGCCGGGCGAGGCTGGCGACGAGGCCGGCCGCCACCGGATCGCCGGCGCCAGTGAATATGATCGGTATCGTCGATGTCGCCGCCATTGCTGCGGCCGGCGGTGGCGTGCCGCCGCTGGCCACAATAACGGCCACGTTCATCGCAACGAGCTCGCGCGCCAGCACGGGGAGCCGATCGAACCTGCCGTCCGCCCAGCGATATTCAATGTCAATATTGCGCCCGACGATGTACCCGGACTCGCTGAGCCCCTGCAGGAACGAGTCTAGGAACGGCGCGAACGACGTTGCCGACGTGCTGCCGAGGAAGCCGATGACGGGTCTGCCGCCCGCGCCTGATTGGGCGCGTAGTTGCGGCGACAGGAGTAGCATCGCAGCTGAAGCTGCCAGCAGGTGGCGTCGGCCGAGACGACTGTTGCACGTAGCCTGCGACTCGGAGGTCGCGACGTTGCCAGCTGATGAGAGGATGCGCCCCCGCCAGCTGCCGCCGGCATCGTACCGCGTGAAACGCCATGACATCATGAGCAGGGTGGCGCCTGTTCGCTCAGAGTTGCGAATACAGCAACGAGCATTGTTGAAGCGGCACGGGGCTGCCGCGTTCTATGGGCTGTCATCGGCACGCCGCTAGCGCGGTAAGCCATGTCGCAACAATCCGATCCGTGGACACCGACGGTCGGGCAGTCTAGCCGGTCGCGTTATCAGGCGCCAGCAAGCGACATAGTTTGTATGGCGGAACGGGGCCGTGGGCGCCTACGCGCCCACGTTATACGTCTGGCCTATCACACTGCAACGAACTGTCACCGCTGTGGACCACCGCACCGCGATCGTCCCGATGCGCGTTCGTCTCTGTGATCGCCATGGCCGCAGAGACCCTGCCGCCTCGCTCCTACGGGCGCATCCCGAATGACGAGGGGCCCGGCGTGCGCAGCGGTGCGGCAAGATTGGCAAAATCGCAAAGCAGCCGGCGCGTGTCGCGCGGGTCGATGACCTCGTCGACCCAGAACGCCTCCGCCGTGCGGAATGGTGAGCGCAGGCGGTTCAGTCGCAGCTCGATTTCCGCCAGCTTCGCTTCCGGGTCCGGCGCGGCGTCGATCTCGGCGCGATAGGCCGCCTCGATCCCACCTTCCAGTGGCAGCGAGCCCCAGCTTGCCGACGGCCAGGCGTAGCGAATGCATAGCCGGCCGACCGGCTGATGGCCGAGCCCGCCAACACCGTAGCAGTTGCGCACGACGATGCTGCACCAGGGCACCGTCGTCTGGTTGATCGCCGACAGCGCGCGCACACCCCAGCGGATCACCGCCGTGCTCTCTGCCTTCAGCCCGACCTGGAAGCCGGGGCAGTCGACGAGGTGCACCACCGGCAGGTGGAAAGTCTGCGCCATGTCGACGAAGCGGATGATCTTGTTGCAGGCGTCGGCCGTCCACGCGCCACCCTCGAACAGCGGGTCCCCGGCCATGACCGCCACCGGCCAGCCGTCCAGCCGAGCAAAGCCGGTGATGATGGAGCGGCCGAACATGGCGCCCATTTCGAAGAAGGAGTGCTTGTCGAACAACGACGCGATGATGCGCCGCATGTGGTAGGCCTGCTTCTTCACCTTCGGGATCGCCGAGATCAGCGAGGGATCGCGACGGTGTGGGTCGTCCCACGTGCGCACCCGCGGCGGTACGTCGTGAATCGAGCTTGGCAGGTAGGACAGGAAAGTGCGCGCCGCCTCGAAGGCTTCGTCCTCGGTATCGACCGCGTGGTCAACGGCGCCGCAGGCGAGCTGAATCTGCCAGCCGCCCAGTTCCTGCTTGCTGCGCGGCTCGCCCAGCCGTTCCACCACCGGAGGTCCGGCGACGAACACAGCGGAGATGTCCTTGACCATCACCGAGTAATGCGCCGCCACCAACCGCGCGGCGCCGAGGCCGGCGACCGACCCAAGCCCAAGCCCGACCACGGGCACCTGCGCCATCTGGTTTGCCACCAGATCGAAGGAGGTGGTTTCGGTCAGCCCGCCCGGCAGGTTCGCCCGGCCGGTCGTTTCAATCGTCTTTACCGACCCGCCGCCGCCGGAACCTTCGATCAGGCGAATGATAGGCATCCGGAACTGTGTGGCGATCTCTTCCGACATCTTCGGCTTCGCTTTGATCGAAGCATCGGCGGATCCGCCCCGCAGCGTGAAGTCATCACCGGCCACCACCACCGGGCGGCCGTCCAGGGTGCCACGACCAAACACACAGTTGCCGGGCATGAAGGAGGTGATGTTGCCGTCGTTGTCGTAGCTCGCCTTGCCGGCGATGCTGCCGATTTCGTGGAAGCTTTCGGCATCCAGCAGGCGGTCAATGCGCTCCCGAACCGTCAGCCGGCCGCCAGCATGTTGGCGCGCGACACGCTCCTCGCCGCCCATCTGGCGCGCCAGCGCCTGCCGGTGGCGGAGCTCGGCGAGTTCGGGTTCCCAGCCGACAGACGCAGATTGCTGCGCCTCGGCGGGCTTGGAGGAGATGACGTTGTCGTCGGCCATGCGTTTCCGTCCATACACTTCGTTCTGGTTGCCAGAGAGCGTATGGGCGATCCGCCTGACGTGCAACAAAGCGTCGCCGGCCGCGCGCTCACTCGGCCGCCGCTGATGCCTCCCGTCGAGCCAGTCGGCGAGCCATGCGTAGCAGAATCTGCCGGTCTTCGGGCTCACATTCGCGGTACAGCCGGAGCATTGCCAGTTCATCGCCGCGCACCGCCTGCAACGGTGCGCGCTTGTCGGCGCCGTGCATGAGGTATTCGACACTGGTGTCGAGGACGGCAGCAACGCGGGCGAGGTGGCCGGTCAACTGCCCCGCCCGCCCGGTCTCCCATTGTGCGACGGCGCTGCGGGACACGCCGACGTGCCGGGCAAGCTGGTCCTGTGTCAGCCCGCGATGGCGCCGCTCATCCCGCAGGCGATGGCCGATGTTGGTGGGGTGATCCATGATAGTTAGTATATATAACATATTGTGCAGACGCAAGCGGTGAGTTGCCAGCGGGATTCGCGGCGGCGGAACTGGCGGCGCTTCGCCAAGATCGGCCGCACACCAAGACAAGCGGCGGTCACAGCAGGATAGCGCCGGTGGGCCCGCGGCGAGATTGGAGCCGCAGATTGCAAAAATGAACAGTCGATCTCGGCGGCTTTCGTTAACTGACTGCGGCAGCGGCCGGGGCGGAAAAGGCGGGACGTAGTCGGCCGGTGCCAGGGCACGTAAGCGTTCATTCAGCACCCCAGGCGCATTCTCGGCCTATTTTCCCCCTATAGGCAAATTTTCTATTGACCTGATAGGTTAGATATACTAACAGTGGGATATCACACTGCCATCCTACGGAGACACCGATGCCTGGGAAAACGATCTGGACCGACGGCCAGGACACACAGATCCGGCGCCTCCGAACCGAAGGCGCGTCCTGCGATATCATTGCCCTTCTGCTCGGCCTGACCCGGGCCGCCGTGGCCGAACGGGCGCGGCAGCTTCGCGTCGATCAACGGCCGGTCACCAACATGGATCAGCCAGATCGCCCGCCGTTGCCGGCCGGTCATTCGGCAAGCTGGGGTGCACTTACGAACGGCAGTGTCCTGCAGAACGTGCCGTTTCAGGCGCCCGACCTGATGCGGTGACTCGGTCCGTAGCCCGTAATCGCCTGATGCCCAGCGTCCATTCGAATCACGTTCTGCCGTTCAAAGGACACCGCCTCATGATGTCACCAAGCGCCAAATCGCACCGGGACCATGCCGCCAGCCGGCCACCGCTACGGCCGGTCATCACCAACGGCTACGGCATCGACGCTGACTTCATCATCTATCGCCTGGAGGAAGCCGGTGCCACGCTGCTCGCGCTGCCCTCCGGCGGCTACTCGACACGGCTGCGTTCCTCTTCGTTGGAGATCGTCCACACTGCCCTGGAAGCCTACGGTTGGACCGACGCGCGTATCCGGCCGGCGGTGCCGTCAGCAGACAAGATCGACCGCATGGATGAGGCCATGAGTTGGATCGGCTTGATCCCTCTGGACCGTTATGTATTGCGACGCGTCGTCGGCGCCCGCAGCCTGGTGCATCCGGTCACCGACCGCCACCTCTACCCCTGGCGGCGGCTCGGTAAGGCGCTTGGTGCCGACCACAAGGCCGTTCAGCGGTGGCACGCCCAGGGAATCGCATTCATCGTCGACGCCCTGCGGGCGGCCTGACCGAGTTACCCTGGCGTTTGGACACCGCCAGGGGAGGTCGCGCGCACGGGTGGGCATGGTCAACGCGCGCGACCGGAACGATCCCCGGGCTCCGACGGAGCCCGGGGATTGGACTGTGCAGGATCAGGGATGCTTGTGGATCGGGTCGACCCAGGCAACCGCTTCCGGCTTCTCGACCGGATCGATGTCCAGATTCACCACCACCGCTTCGTTGTCGCTGCGCACCAGCACGCACTCCAGCGTCTCATCCGTGCTGGCGTTGATCTCCTGGTGCGGCACGTAGGGCGGGACGAAGATGAAATCGCCCGCTTCGGCTTCGGCGACGAATTCCAGCTTCTCGCCCCACCGCATCCGAGCCTTGCCGCGGATGACGTAGATGACGCTTTCCAATGCGCCGTGATGGTGCGCGCCGGTCTTGGCATTGGGGTGGATGTGCACCGTCCCGGCCCAGATCTTCTGTGCTCCGACCCGAGCCTTGTTGATTGCCGCGGCGCGGTTCATGCCGGGAGTCTGCGCGGTGTTGGTGTCGAGTTGATCGCCCTTGATCACCCGGACGCCGTTCAGGCGCCAGTCGATCGTGCCCGGTGCCGGCGGCGCGTCGTGGTGATGGTGGTCATGGTCGTGCGAATGGCTCATGCACAAGGGCTCCCCAAATACGACTGATCAGAGGCCGGCGACGAAATTTTCCAGCCAATGGATCGTGTACTCGCCTGACTGAAACTGCGGATCGTCGACAATACGCTGATGCAACGGGATTGTCGTCTGGATGCCGACCACGGCAAACTCGTCCAGAGCACGCCGCAGGCGGTTGATCGCATCCTGCCGCGTCGGCGCGTGCACGATGAGCTTGGCCACCATGCTGTCGTAGTAGGGCGGCACGAAATAGCCCGCATACAAGGCGGAATCCACACGCACCCCCAGCCCGCCGGGCGCATGGTAAGCTGTTACGCGGCCTGGTGTCGGGGAGAAGGTCCTTGGGTCTTCAGCGGTGATCCGGCATTCGATCGCGTGGCCGGTAAAGGTGATATCGCGCTGGCCGTAGCCCAGATGTGCACCGCTCGCCAGCCGGATTTGCTCCCGCACCAGGTCGATGCCGCAGACCATCTCGGTGACCGGATGCTCGACCTGCAGGCGTGTGTTCATCTCAATGAAGGCGAACTGCCCGTCCTGGTAGAGGAACTCCAGCGTGCCGGCATTGCGATAACCCAGCTTGCGCAGCGCGGCTGTGGCCGTTTCGCCCAACCGGTCGCGCTCCTCGGGTGAAATGGCAGGTGACCCGGCTTCCTCCAGCAGTTTCTGGTGGCGGCGCTGCAGGCTGCAGTCTCGCTCCCCGAAATGCACCACGTCGCCATGATTATCGGCCAGCACCTGCAATTCGATATGCCTTGGCCGGTCGAGGTACTTCTCGATGTAGACAGCGTCGTTGCCGAACGCGGCGCGGGCCTCGGCGCGGGCGGTCTGGAATGCTTCCTCCAAGTCGGCCGCCTGACGCGCAACCTTCATGCCACGGCCGCCGCCACCGGCGGCTGCCTTGATCAGGACGGGGTAGCCGATCTTTCCTGCCACCTGCTCCGCCGTTTGCAGGTCCGGCACGGCCCCATCCGAGCCGGGGACGAGCGGCACCCCCAGCGTACGCATCGCCTCCTTGGCAGCGATCTTATCGCCCATCATGCTGATATGACTCGAGGACGGCCCGATGAACGTCATGCCATGGTCTTCGACCATTTCAGCAAAGCGGGCGTTTTCGGAGAGGAACCCGTAGCCGGGATGGATCGCCTCGGCGCCAGTGATCGACGCGGCCGAAAGAATGGCTGGTATGTTCAGATAGCTGTCCTTGGCGGCCGGCGGGCCAATGCAGACACTTTCGTCCGCCAGGCGGACATGCATCGCCTCAGAGTCTGCCGTGGAATGAACCGCCACCGTCGCAATGCCCAGTTCACGGCAGGCCCGTTGAATGCGCAGGGCAATCTCGCCGCGATTGGCGATCAGGATTTTTCCAAACAACGGTTTATTCCAGAATCATCAGCACTTCGCCGTATTCAACGGGGGAGCTGTTCTGGACCAGAATTGCCGTGACTGTGCCAGCCTTCGGCGCCTTGATCTGGTTGAAAGTCTTCATTGCCTCGATCAGCAGCAGCGTCTGCCCGGCAGAAACTGTCTGACCGACCGTAACGAAGGGCGCCGCCCCCGGCTCCGGCAACAAATAGGCGACGCCGACCATCGGGCTGACCACGGCACCCGGGTGTGATGCCATGTCCGGCGCAGCGGCAACAGTAGGCGCGGCAACGGCAACCGGCGCCGGGGGCGCGCTGGCTACGACGGTCGCGGCCATGGCCGGACCACCGCCGCGCACCACCTTGATTCGACTGTCCTTTTCAGCGATCTCGATTTCGGACAGTCCGGTCTCGCTCAGCACGGCAGCCAGAGCCCGAATTGCGTCGGGATCAATCGGAATACGAGTCAAAGGCTTTCCTCCAGAAGATCGGCCGCCGAAACAAGCTACCGGCTGGGGCGGCGGATCACACGGCTAGACGGCGCGCGTAGCACAGCGAGTGGCCGCGGTCTATGTTCTGGACGTGAGGCGGTTGGCACCCGGGGCAGCAGGATGCGTCCCGCCCGACGTTGCGGCCGGACGCAGCGCACCCCATACTTGCGCCATGCACAGTTCCGTCACGCTGACACTGAACGGAGAAAGCCGGGTTTTCCAGGGACCAGCCGATGGGCCGCTATCGGTGGCAGCCCTGTTGACGATCCTTGGCCTCGACTCCCGCAAGGTGGCAGTTGAACGGAATGAGGAAATCGTCCCCCGCTCGCGCTACGCGGAAACCTGGCTGGCGAGCGGCGATTCCCTGGAAATCGTGCATTTCATCGGTGGAGGTTGAGCATGGAGGGAACAAGCGCGCTGCAGGGCCAGGTCGACGACGACACCTGGACCGTGGCCGGACGCACCTTCCGTTCCCGCCTGATCGTCGGCACGGGTCGCTACAAGGACCTGGAGGAGACCGGCAAGGCGATCGAGGCAAGCGGGGCGGAAATCGTCACCGTGGCAGTGCGCCGGGTGAACCTGTCTGACACCGGCGCGCCGATGCTGCAGGATTATGTCGATCCAAAGAAATACACCTACCTGCCGAACACGGCAGGCTGCTTCACCGCGAAGGAAGCGGTACGGACCCTGCGCCTGGCGCGCGAAGCGGGCGGCTGGAATCTGGTGAAGCTGGAGGTGCTGGGCCCACCGCCGCTGCTGTATCCCGACATGCAGGGCACATTCGAAGCCGCCGAGGCGCTGATCAAGGACGGGTTCGAGGTGATGGTCTACTGCGCTGACGATCCGCTGGCGGCGAAACGCCTGCAGGACATGGGCTGCGTCGCCATCATGCCATTGGGCGCACCGATCGGATCCGGCCTCGGCCTGCAGAATCCGGCTATGCTGAGCATGATCATGGAGCAGGTTACCGTACCGTTCCTGGTCGATGCCGGGGTCGGCACGGCGTCGGACGCCGCCATTGCGATGGAGATTGGCTGCACCGCGGTATTGCTGAACTCGGCGATCGCGCACGCCAAGGATCCGATCCGCATGGCCAAGGCAATGAAACTGGCGGTTGAGGCCGGGCGCCTCGCGCATCTGGCCGGCCGCATGCCACGGCGGATGGGCGCCGATCCGTCGAGCCCGCTGACCGGGCTCATCCGGTAGATCGCCTCTCATTACGACTGCAGAGTAGGGGCGCGCGGACGGTGCCGTTGGCGTCGTCCCGCTGCGTCATGGCCTGCGTAACGCCGAGCCATGGGAAGGTGCACGGAGCCCCAGGTGGTCCTGACGTCCGCGGAACACGACGAAAAGCCTAGTACCCCTGCGTAAGTGAACACCTGGGAGGTGTCCCGCGCGCAACGACGACCAGGAACCAGATGTGACCAAGTTGATGCTCTGCAGGCGGCGCGAAGCTTAGAGACGGAACAACCCGATCGTTCCGTCCCACCGATTGGATCAGAGGTAATATTCGGCTAGCGGTGCAAAACCGTTGAAGCGTGTGCTGGCATATGTGGTGACATACGCACCCGTTGACAGCAGTTCCACCCGATCCCCGGACTGGAGCGCCAGCGGCAAGCGGTAATTCGACTTCTCGTAGAGAATATCGGCACCGTCGCAGGTCGGGCCGGCAATCGCGACCGGGCCCATCGCCGAGCCGTCATGCGGCGTGGCAATGCGGTACTTGATCGACTCGCCCTCGGTCTCCGCCAGGCCCCCGAAGCGGCCGATGTCCAGATACACCCAACGCACCGGATCACTGCGGTCGCGCTGGCTCACCAGCACAACTTCGGCACTGACCAACCCGGCGTCGCCGACAATGAAGCGGCCAGGCTCCACGACCATCTCGGGCAATGCATTGCCGAAATGTCCCGTCATGGCGCGCATGATCGCATCGCTGAATCGGTCTATCTCCGGCACGTCATCGCGATACCGCGTCGGGAATCCGCCACCGAGATTGATCATCCGCAGCTTGACGCCCGCGTCGGTCAGGTCGGTGAACAGCATCGCCACCCTGCCGATCGCCACTTCATAGGCGCGGGTCGTGGTCTGCTGGCTGCCAACGTGAAACGACAGGCCATATGGGTCCAGCCCCATGTCGCCGGCGGCCAGCATCAACTCGCGCGCCGATTCGATCGTCGTGCCGAATTTGCGCGACAGCGGCCAATCGGCGCCTTCGTTCTCCACCAGGATCCGGCAGTAGACGCGTGCACCCGGCGCGTGTTCGGCCAGCTTCTCCAGTTCCTCGCGCGAGTCGAAGGCATACATTGCGACGCCGGCGTTATGCGCCTGCCGGATCGCCGAGACCTTCTTGATGGTATTGCCGAAGCTGATGGCCTCTGGCCGCGCGCCGGCAGCAAGGCACAGTTCAATTTCCTCGGCGCTGGCCGCATCGAAGAAGCTGGACAGCCGAACCAGCCGCTGCAGCACCTGCGGTGCGGGATTTGCCTTCACCGCATAATAAATGCGCGCCAGCGGCAGCGACCGCTGCAGCGTGCGGAAATTCTCTTCCACACGGTCGATGTCCATCACCAGGCACGGCGTGGCCGGCTGATGGTGCGACAGGAAACGGGCGATTTTAGGGGTCATCGCGCCGGGCCTCCCAATCTGACGCTCACCTGTTCAGGCGATGAGCGGAGTTAACGGAACGGTCGAACGAACCAGCGACCAAACGATTGCCAGAACGCTTGACGTCGTTGCGTAACCACAGTGGGCCAGAGGCACGTGCGTTGCTGCGTGGGGGGTGCACATAAGACCCACGCCCCCAGCGCGCAATAGGGAAATCCGGACGCAGGCAAAAATTGTCGCTGTTGAGAAGGTGCGCCTGATGCCGGCAGCGGGCCCGGCGGAAGCAGGAAGCCGGGTAATGCACACAGCAGCGTTTCCTGGAAGACAATTTTCGTTGACAATACGATATTCCTCCTATAGGAATATTAGCGGATGCATGCCCAGCCAGTCCCACTGTCCGGACCCGCCTCAGTCAGAAAAGACGCCTTATGCTCCCACTTATCCCGCTCACCGCCGCACTGGTGCCGGAACTGATCCGGCTGATCGCCGGCGATAAAGCCGGCATCGTCGCAACGTCCGCCGCGCAGGCCGTTGTGGAACTCACCGGCACCAGCGATCCAGCCATAGCGCGGCAGCGGCTGGACGCCGACCCGGCCGCCGCCGCCTCCCTGCAACAGCGCCTGACAGAGATCGCACTTGAGGCAAGCAAGGCGCAATTTGCCGAGGCGGCGCAGCAACGGCAGGACGCACTGGCGGCCGTCGGTCTCAGCGACCGCAATACGGAAAGTGCCCGCTCCACAATGCAGACGCTGGCCTCTGCCAGCAGCCCGATTGCCTGGGGCGCGCCGGTGGTTTCGGCCATCGTCACCACTGGCTTCTTTGTCATCCTGGCACTGCTGATGCTCAACGGGCTCGGCGCCCGCGACGACAAAACGATCGACATTGTCAACATCGCGGTTGGGGTCCTCGGCACCGGCTTCGCCACCGTGATCAACTTCTGGCTCGGCTCTTCGTCCGGGTCTCGCGACAAGGAAGCGCAGGTCGTAGCCCTGCAGGCCGGCCATGCTGCCCAGACCGCCGATCTCCTGCGCTGCCTGGACAAGGCGCACGCAACGCATGCCGAAAGTGCCCAGGCGGCGCTGGCGGCGGTGAAGACAGTAATGGCGCCAGTAGCCGGCTCGAAGGCAGAAGCGCCACCGGACGCCGACGCTCCGATCGCGGTGCAGGACCATTTCGATCGCTGCGTGACCGTGACGCTGGCGCAGGAAGGCGGCTTTGTCGAGGCTGCGGGTGACCCAGGTGGCGCTACGAATTTCGGCATCACTCTTGCCGTGCTTCAGGCGTGGCGCGGTGTTGCGGTCTCGGCGGATGACGTCAGGGCGCTGACCCGGAAAGAGGCGATGGAAATCTACCGCGCGAACTACTGGCTGCCCGCCCGTTGCAGTGACTTGCCCGGCGGTGTCGACCTGATGGTCTTCGACTGCGGCGTGCACAGCGGCCCCAGGATTTCGGTCAAGCTGCTGCAGAAGGCGGTTGGCGTCACCGATGACGGGTCACTGGGACCGAAGACCTTGGCGGCGGTCAAGGCTACCGCTGACATTGCCGGCCTCATCAACCATCTGGCCGAGGCGCGCTTGGCCTACTGCCGGTCGCTCGACACATTCGCGACATTCGGCGCCGGTTGGACCCGGCGCATCCACCAGGTAACGGCCGCATCACTGGCAATGGTCTGACTTGTGTCCGTCACGGCCCAGCCCGTCTCGTCAATCAGACTTGCTTGTCGCCGCTGCCGCACGGGGTATCCGGACCGGCCCGAGTTGTACGCTTCGCTGGCGCCGCTACTGGACCTCCAATGCGGCGCCACCGCCGAGCGGAAGCCTCCATGGTGGAGGGGACGAGGCGCCTTAGCTTATATGAGGAATGCCACCCGCCGAGCCAACTGGTTCGACCGTGGCGGATGGCGAGCAGGGGTTTGACGCTTGGACGCCTTGATTGACAACCGGCAGGCGGACCTGCGGCGGCAGGCATGGCGAAGCAGTCTGGCGCGCGTGCTGCGGGCCGGAACGTCCGATCAAATAGCGATGGGGTCTGCTGGGTGCGCCTTCTATGCCACGCTTGCCCTGTTTCCGGCCATGGGAATGCTGATTTCGATCTACGGCTTGATTTTTGACCTCGCCGCGGCGGAGCAGCAATTGGACCTGCTGTCCGGATTCCTCCCGCCGCCCGCTTACCGCTTGCTCGCCGATCGGATCCACTTGCTGGTGACGCAGCCCAATCACGTGCTCAGTCTGAATCTCGCGGTGGGGTTCCTGTTGACCGCCTGGAGTTGCACGACGGGGTGCAAGTCGATTTTGGCCGCCATCAATGTTGCCTACGATATCCGGCAGCAACGCCCCTTCCTACGCCATCAGGCCCTCGGGTTGGTCATGACCATCGTGGCCGTGCTCTGCGCGATCCTGGCGATCGGCGCGCTGATTGTATTGCCGGCGGTGATCGACGCGTTAGGCCTGATGAACCATGGCGGCAGCCTGGTTCATCTGGCGGGGCTGGTGATCATGATCGGCCTGTTCTTCGGTGGTGCGCTGCTGCTGTATCGGATCGGCCCGCACCGTCCCGGGCATCGGCGCCCCTGGGTGGTGTCGGGCGCGGTGCTGGCAACGGCAATCTGGGTGGTCGCCACGGAGCTCCTGTCGCTCTACGCCTCACACATGAGCAGCTTCGGCGCCACGTATGGATCGCTGGGCGCGGTGGTCGCGATCATGCTCTGGTTCTATCTGTCTGCGTTCGCCGTATTGCTCGGCGCCGAACTAAATGCCCGGCTTGAGGAGACCTATCAGGCGTTAGCCGAGGCTAGCGCTCTGGTGGCCGCCGATGACGCAAATTACCTGGGATACGCCGGTGCCGATGAGCGGATCTCCGCCTCTCGCCATGAGTGACAAGGCAGCGTTGCTCCTACGGAACACCAGGAAAGAGCGGGATCAATCCACGGTATTGCCTCAGTGCCTGCGCAGCGACTGGGCCGCACGTGCTTTGTGTCCGTTCAAACGCTTAGCAGCATTGGCAGGGTGTAAAGTTTTCCGACACCTGCCAGTCGGTTGGCCGGCCCGTCATCACTTAGTCTGACGAGGATAACGCGCGTCATTTCGCCTATTCCACCGCCACGAGAGAGCAAGACCCTGGGTGGAAAGCCGGCCTGAAAGGCCGCGCTACTGCTGCCGGAGCGGGATCAGTGACGAGCCGGAAATTCGCGACACACGCGTGGTATTGAGACTGTAAAGGATTCCGACACTTGTGCTTAGGGGACTTCGCTCGCCGCCACGACCGGTCGTGGCGACGTCGCGGACCATCGACCGTTAGGCAGCCACTCCGGCATCCTCAACCGGAGCGTGCTGGCGTCGCCGACGCAGCACACCGAGGCCGGCGAGGCCAACGCCAATCACAGCCAGCGATACCGGCTCTGGCACGACCGAGATAAGGTAGGGCCCGTAGGGCACATTACCCACGAGGCTCTGCACCGTGAAGTAGCTCTGTCCGACATAGGGATTGCCATCAAATTCGCCGGTTGGATCGTTGACGAAGATCCAGTTCGACTGGCCGGCATAGCCGACGCCCGGCTGACCATTGTTATAGGCCCACTCCGTCGCGCTATCCGCGCTGGGGACCACGGCAATCCAATACTCCTCATTCGCGCTGAACGCGGCAACGGCATTGAAGGCCGAGTCCGGAACGTAGAGGTTCAGGTATGTGACGACGTTGGCGGCAAGATCGGTATCAAGAACCTCGCCAATCTGCACGGCGTTGTTGAAGTTGGTGAACATCGCCGGCGAGGTGAATTGCGGCTTGCCGGCAATCCCAACGCCACCACCCGTGCCGTCGTCCGGAACCAGGTAGATCAGCGCCGAGCCAAGTGGCGGGTATCCGTCCAGGCGGGTCAAGCCGATGCTAACGCCCAACGTGCCGCTGGTTGCCTGAAATGACGACGCCATGGCGATAACCTGCGTGCCGTTGCCATCAGAGCCGCCGATGAACGGGCTGGTCGAATCGTATAAAATATGGGCACGCGCCTGAGGCGCTGCGAAGAGAATTAGTGCGGCAAACGCCAGCGCGCGCAGTCTCATGTCAATCGACCTCAAAAGCGATTATCCGGGTTGCTTGTAGCAAATGATATGCCAGAAATAAAGTCCCTTCCGAATCAAACTGTTGAAGATTGCTCTGCAGGGCCGTGACGGCGGAGTGTAAAGAATCCCGACACTCTCCAGCGCGGCGCCAGCGCCAAGCTGTGCAGCGAGCCGCGGCAGGCTGTGCCTTTTCGCGAGGCTTCATGCCATACCTCGCAACCGGCATGCGGCACCGCCCCGCCGCGATCAGTCGGCGTTTCTCACCCTTCACCTGCTACATTTCAAGACACAGAGTATTTCGCCTTGACCCGCTCGGTCTCGCTGTGGCCAAATAATCGCCATAAGTTAATGAATGGCGCGTCAGCCCACGATTGTATTTTAAGGTGTTGACGCCAAGCGAGGTGACCGATGGGCAGAGGTGCGTGTTTCGTCAGCGGCTCCAGGATTCGCGCCGCTCGCGGTGAGGTTCCGGTCCAGGATCTCTCCCCAGGCGACGCCGTCGCAGTGCTCCGCAACGGCGCCCAGACCTTCGAGCCGGTGAAGTGGATCGGCTATACACAGGTCGACATCGCCCGGCACGCCCACCCAGAAGACATTGCCCCAATCCGTATCCGGGCGGGCGCCATCACCGACAACCAGCCGGCGCGCGACCTGTTGGTCTCGCCAGAACACTGCATGGTCATCGACGGCCTCTGCGTCCCGGCCAAGCTGCTGGTAAACGGCGGCTCGATCCTGACGGAATACCAACACGCGCCGTTCACCTACTACCATTTGGAGCTCGAGAATCACGGCGTTCTCTACGCTGAGGATGCCGAGACCGAAAGCTACCTGGATACCGGCAATCGGTCTGTGTTCGACAATGCCGAGGGACCGCGACAGCTGCATCCCCGGTTCACCCTCGATTCGGGTTCAGCGCGATGGGCGACGGATGCCTGTGCGCCGCTCGCTCGCATCGCCGATCAGGTCGAACCAATCTGGGCGCGGTTGGCCGCTCGATCACAGACAATCGGATACCCGATTCCACAGTTGACCTACACCGGCGATGCAGACATCCATTTGCGCGTGGATGGACGGGCCATACGACCAGCATCGCACAGCGGAACACGCTATGTCTTCATGGTCCCGGCGGGCGCCAGTTCGGTTGCGCTGCTGTCCCGTTTCTGCATCCCGGCGGACAAGTTCGTTGCCCGTGAGCGTGACACGCGGCGCCTGGGCGTTCGTGTCGACTCGATCGCAATTCGCACCGGCGCTACCGAGGTGGTCCTGGCGGCTGACGACCCGCGTCTGGCGGACGGCTGGCACGATGTCGAACGCGATGACAGCCGCATGTGGCGTTGGACCGACGGCGCAGGCGTTATTCCCGTGACCCGCGGAACAGAGGCGTTGATCATAACCATCGATTGCACGCCGCTCGACGCCTATCCGGCGGCAGAGCAGGAGACGCGGCGGGTCGCCTGATACGCCGCCCGCACCCCTGAAAGGCCGGAGACGCCGACGCGTCTCCGGCCTTTCTGTTGTCGACACCAACGATCGAATGACGGTAACCAGCGTCGCAGTGGCATCTCACTCCTGGCGGGACGTTGACCATGACCGACCGCGACGCTGATGACGCACGTCCGTTCTGGGAGCGCAAAACCCTCGCCGAAATGACGGACCGCGAGTGGGAGTCGCTATGCGACGGCTGTGGACGTTGCTGCCTGGAGAAGTACCAGGCGGATGATGGTCCGGACCTGTACGGCTCCGATATCGGCTGCAAACTGCTCGACCCGCAAACCGGCGGTTGTTGCGACTACCCCAACCGTCTCGCACGTGAGGACAAGTGCTTCAAGCTGACCCCGGCCGTGGTCGCCGACGCGCAGTGGCTCCCGCCGACCTGCGGCTATCGCCGGGTGCTGCGCCGGGAAAAGCTGGCCTGGTGGCACCCGCTGGTGTCGGGCGACCCCGCGACGGTGCAGAAGGCAGGCATCTCCGTCGTCGGCCGTTTCATTGCGCCTCGGCTCGCCTGCGCACCCGAGGACCACACGGTCGACTGGCCGTTCCAGGACCCAACCGACCGGCCTGACCTGTTCTGGACGACGGCCATGTTCGGCGGGATCAACGCGTCGGTGCCAACACCGTTCGGCCAGGATGGGCGCCCGGACCTCGGGCTGATGGCGGAGCATTGCTTCTGGCTCCTGGCCAATGGTTGCCATGGCGTGGCCGTACTGGATGGCACCGGCGAGGTGGCCAGCCTGGCCATCGCGGAGCGGATCGCCGTGCTGAAGGGACTTGTCGGGCGCGGAGTTCCTGCTTCGAAGATCGTGACCGGCATCGGTCCTGCCTCCGTCGAGGACGCGCAGCGCATCGCCGCCTGTGCCGAGGAGCGCGGCATCCGCGGTTTGATTGCGGCAATGCCGGTGCCCGCCCGCGCCACGCCAGCCGATCTGGTGTCGCCCGCGCTGGTCGACCTGCTGCAACGCATCGGCAGCGGGCTACATCTGTATATATCGGTGGCGCCGACAGCGCCGACACAGCGTGCCTGTCTCGCCGCGCTGGACATGCTGATGACCCGACTACCGGGGCGGCTGCGCGGCCTGCGGGATGAGTCGCCCGGCTGTACGCTTGGCCTGCAGCTCCTGCGGCGGTACCCGGACGTCCGTTTCGAAATCTATGCGGCGGATGACCGGATCGTCGCCCGGCTGGTTCAACTTGGCGGCGCTGGCGTGATCGGAGGCACAACAAATCTTCTCGGCCGGCTTGTCCGTCAGACGCTGACCGCCCCGGGCCCGGCCGCAACGCTGCAGGCGCAGCGCAGCATCGACGCTGTCGCTAAGGCGCTAGGCAACCGCCCACCTTTAGCAAGCGTCAAGGCATTGCTGGCGCGTCACAGCGAGAACGCCACTTGGTTACGGATGCGCCCGCCGCTGCGGCCGCTGCCGCCGCCGGACCGAGCGGCGCTGTTCAAGGCCTTCGATGCGACAGGGGTGCGGTTGCGGCCGGTTTCACCCCGTATTCCAGCCGACACAACGCCTTCGTCCCTCGGTTCGCTTTAGGGTTGAACGGCGCCAACAACGGATGATACTCGACTTTGCAATGCACCATTCCGCAAGCCCGTGCGCTTGATGGAGGATCCGTGACCGACCTGCACTGGCTTCCAGTAATCCCGGATTGGCGGCAAGGCCTGAAAGCGCTGCCGGAGAATGTGGCGGCCGCCTGGGACAAGGCGACTTTCCTTGCCAACGCAAGGCTCAACTTCGTCCTGACCAACGCGCTGGATGAGATGGTCCGGCGCACGCTGCCCACTGGCCCCGAAACGCTGTCGACAAAGAAAGTGCGTCTTGCGGTATTGGGCTCTTCGACATTGACGCATCTGCTGCCGGCCATCCGGGTTGCCGGCCTTCGCCGCGGCATCTGGGTCGAGACCTATGAAAATGACTATGGCCAATATCTGCAGGAACTGTCGGACCCCGACTCGGCGCTGCACGCGTTCAAGCCGACCGCCATCCTGCTTGCATTGGATGCCTACCATCTGACCGCGGGCGTCACCGCCGCGCTGGATGCCGAAGGCGCCGATGCGGCGCTGGAAGAAATGCAGTCCCACCTGCGCGAGACATGGAAGCTGGCGCGGGATACGTTTCGTTGTCCAATCATTCAGCAGGCGGTCCTGCCCGTGCACCTGACGCTGCTGGGCAACAATGAACACCGGCTGCCCGGCTCGCGGGCGCATTTCGTCGCGCGACTGAACCAGGCGATCCGGACGATGGCGGAGGAGGATGGCGTCGACATCCTTGCCGTTGATGAACGCGCCGCGCGCGATGGCATCGGCAAGTGGCATGATGCCGGGCTTTGGCATCGCTCGAAGCAGGAAGTCGCGCCGACGGCAGGCCCAATGTACGGTGACCTCGTCGGCCGCTGGCTGGCTGCCAAGCAGGGACGGTCGTTCAAATGCCTGGTCATGGACCTCGACAACACGCTGTGGGGCGGGGTGATCGGCGATGACGGGCTGGAGGGGATCGCGCTGGGCCAGGGTAGCCCGCTGGGCGAAGCCTATGTCGCCTTTCAGGATTATGCCCGGGAACTTAGCCGCCGCGGCGTCATCCTGGCGGTCTGCTCGAAGAACGATGAGGCCAACGCCCTCGAACCGTTTGAGAAGCACCCGGACATGGTGCTGAAGCGCGGCGACATCGCCAGCTTCGTCGCCAACTGGTCGAACAAGGCGGACAATATCCGAGCGATCGCCGCCGAACTGAATATCGGGATCGATTCGCTGGTGTTCATCGACGACAACCCGTTCGAGCGCAACCTGGTACGGCAGGAGCTGCCGATGGTTGCCGTTCCGGAAGTGTCCGACGATCCGACCGGCTATCCTGTGGCGCTGGCGGATGCCGGATACTTTGAAGGCCTGGCGATCACCGATGAGGACCGGGAACGGACGTCGCAGTATCAGGGCAACAAGGCACGTGAAGCGCTGAAGGCATCGGTCACCGACCTTCCAGCCTATCTGCGCGGGCTGGAGATGCAGCTGATCTGGAAGCGTTTCGACAAGATCGGGCTGCAGCGCATCACCCAGCTGATCAACAAGTCGAACCAGTTCAACCTGACAACCCGCCGCTATACCGAGGACGACGTCATCGCCGTCATGGCCGACCCCGACGCCTTCGGACTGCAGCTGCGGCTGACCGACCGTTTCGGCGACAATGGCATCATCGCCATCATCATCGGCCGGCTGCAGGAGAACAAGGACCTGCTGATCGACACCTGGCTGATGAGCTGCCGCGTGCTTGGCCGTCAGGTTGAACCAACCACGCTGAACCTGATTGCGCAGGAAGCACACAAGTTGGGTGCGAAGCGGCTGATCGGCGAGTACATCCCGACCAAGAAGAACGGCATGGTCAAGGACCACTACGCCAAACTGGGGTTCGTAGTGCTGGAAACCGGCCCGGAAGGCGGCAACCGCGCCATGCTCGATCTGGCGAGCTTCACGCCCGCCGATACATTCATCCACGTCGTTGAGGGCTGACAAGAATGGCGACCGAAGCGGATATCTACACCGCGCTGACCGAAATCTTCCACGACGTGTTCATGCGGGATGATATCAAACTGACCGCCGACCTGACCGCCAAGCAGGTGCAAGGCTGGGATAGTTTCAAACAGATCGAAATCATCATGGCGAGCGAGGAAAAGTGGGGCATCAAGTTCAACACCCGTGAACTCGACAGCCTTCGCTCTGTAGGCGACCTCGTCGGGCTGATCGCTGCCAAGACAGCCTGACGTCGGCCTCCTGCCCGGTCAGCCCTCCAGCAGGTGGCCGACCGCGCGCAGCGGGCGCAGATCGTCGCAGACGATCTTGGTGATGGCCAGAAGCGGCATGGCCAGAACCGCGCCCACCACACCCCACATCCAGTAGCAGAAAATCAGCGCCAGGATCATCGCCACCGGATTGATGGTGAATCGCCGCGACAGCAGCATCGGCGTGGCGACTTCGCCCTCGGCGATATGGATTCCCAGATACAGCGCTGCCGGCAACACGGCCCACCATGTAACGCCCAGCGACAGAATTCCTGCCATCAGGAAAATCACCACGCCAACCATCGGGCCCAGAATCGGCATGAAATTCAGCGCAAAGGCGATCGCCCCCCACAGCAAGGGGGTCGGCATGCCGCACAGCCACATCACGCCCGCGGTGGCGGCGCCGACAAGGACGTTGATGCAGGATACCGTCAGTAGATAGACCGACACGTCCCTCTCGACATGCGCCGAGAGTTCGACCGCCGCGCGCTTGTCGTGGAACCGCGGCAGGATTTCCACCAGGCGACGGAGAAATGTTTCGCCGGACATCAACAGGTAGAACAGCACAAGCAGCGTCGTGAACAGACCTGACGTCGCTGTCGCTGTGCTGGAAAAGATCTTGGTCACCAGGCCCTCTGGCCGGAGTGCCGCACCGGGCGGCGCCACCTGAACCTCGCCGCCGCCAATCCCCTCCACCTGCCGCGATAGAGCCTGCGTCATCTCAATCGGGCGCCGCAGAAAGGAAAGCTGATCGCGCAACTGCGGAATGGCGTCCGGCAGCCTGGCCGCCCAAGTCGTCGCCGGTCCGGCGAGCAGGCTGACCGTCCCAGCAACAATGCCAAGGACAAGCAGCACACTAAGGATCGCACCCACCAGGCGGGGGATATAACACCGCTCCAGCAGGCGGACGAACGGCTGCAGCAACAGCTTCAGGATGATGGCGAGGATGACGGGCAGCACGACCTCGGCTGTGACGTAGAGCGCCGCCAGCACAGCGAGCGTGAACAGGCCGCCCAGGAAGATCGTCTGCGGATTGGTCGGCAACGGCATGTCATCCGCCGCGGGCCCTTCGGCTGCTTGGCCAGGCGTTTCGGAGTGGTCGGTCATCCCCTTTTCCGCCACTCAAGGAGCGATGTGCGGGCGGCCTTCAGCAATTTGTTGCGAACCCGCACCTCAAACCACTGGGCCGTTGATCTCCCGTGTCAGCTTCTGCCGCATGGCCTCGGTAAAGTCCGTATAGGACCGGCAGGTTACAGCGAAGGCGCCGGGACCGCCGATCACCTCTTCGGTATAGGAATTCAACAAATCCGGCTCCTCGTGCAGGATGCACAGGCCGTTGATGGTGATCCCGGCCGCGGCCATCCGGTCGCGGATCGGGCCCGGCGGCGTCCCTTCGTTCGAGCGCCCATCGCCAACGACGTCCACGACATTGCGCTTCGGCGTCACCGGGACGTTCGACAGCAACGTCAGTGCCGCCAGCAGCGCCTCACCAATGGCCGTCGCGCCGGCCTTTACGATGCGCGGCATGTTGTCGACGCTGTCGGTGAATGCCCGCAGATCGTCAGCCGTCGCAATGCGGGTCCACGGCGTGATCACCTCCTGCTGACCAGCGCCAGACCACAGGAGCAGCGTCAGGATGCTGGTTCCGGTCAGGCCGGCGGCGACTGTCGGGTCGCGCAACGCGGCCGCCATGCCGCCGGCAATCAGGCCGAACTCGTCATAGGTGACGCTGGCGGACGCGTCGACCGCCAGTACCAGAGCGAGATCGACGCCGTCGCTCGTGTCAGCCTCGCCGCTTTTCGATGTCGGGCAGCAGCGCCGTGAGCAGCCCGATCAGCGGGAGGAAGGAGCAGACCTTGTAGACCGTTTCGATACTGGTGGCGTCGGCGATCTCGCCCAGCGCGGCGGCCCCCAGGCCACCCAGCCCAAACGAGAAGCCGAACACCATGCCGGCGACCATGCCCACCCGGCCTGGCAGCAATTCCTGCGCATAGACAACGATGGCCGAGAAGGCGGAGGCGAGGATCAAGCCGATCAGCACGCTCAGGACGCCGGTCCACATCAGGCTGGCATAGGGCAGCATCAGCGCGAACGGGAAGGCGCCGAGGATCGAGAACCAGATCACCGGTTTGCGCCCGACCCGATCGCCGATCGGTCCGCCGATGAAAGTGCCGGCCGCGACGGCACCGAGGAAGGCGAACAGGTGGAGCTGTGCGCTTTGCACCGACACGCCGAATTTCTGGATCAGATAGAAGGTGTAGTACGAGCTAAGGCTCGATGTATACACATTCTTCGAGAACAGCAGCACCAGCAGGATGGAAAAGGCGAAGATCACCGTCGCCCGGGGCAGGGGCGATGCGGCGATCGGCGCCGCTACTTTCTTGTTGCGCCGAGCCGCCATGGCGGGGTGGCGCGCATACCACATGCTGACATTGGCCAGAATCAGGATCGCCAGCAGCGCCGCGGCCGAGAACCAGGCAATGCTGCCCTGACCGCGTGGCACGACGATAAAGGCCGCGAGCAGCGGCCCGATTGATGATCCCGTTGAGCCGCCAAGCTGGAACAGCGACTGCGCGAAGCCGTAACGCCCACCCGACGCCATACGGGCAACGCGTGAGGACTCCGGGTGGAAGACCGATGAGCCGATACCAACCAGGGCGGCGGCCAACAGAATAAGCGCATAGGTGTTGGCGACCGACAGCAGCAACAGTCCCGCCAGGCTGCTGCCCATGGCGATCGGCAGCGAATAGGGCTGCGGCCGCTTGTCGGTCACGATCCCGACAACTGGCTGCAGCAGCGAGGCGGTGAGCTGAAAGGCCAGCGTGATCAGGCCGATCTGGCCGAAATCCAGCGCATAGTTGTCTTTCAAAATCGGATACAGCGCGGGCACCAGCGACTGGTTCATGTCGTTGAGCAGGTGACAGACGCTGAGCGAGATCAGGATCGCAAAGGTGGTGTTACTGCCGCTCGCCGTCCCCAAAGCTGGGGCGGTGGACAAAGGAGCGCTTGCGGCCACGCCGACGGCGGGCTGCTTCATGACATTCTCACTCACGGGCGTTTCCTGTTCCGACAGGGAGCGGCGGTTCACAAGTATGCCGGCATACGTGCGGCATTACCTATGCGCCACGCGGGAGGCAGCCATCTCTCGGGTAGCACAAATACCTGTAACGCCTCTAAAAATTGCCGCATTCGGTGACGATACGTCACCACAGGGCGCCTTACTGTTGCTCGGCGCCGTACGGCGAGCTGGAGGACAGGATGGCGATGCGCAAGACAATCCCTAGCGGCAGAAGCTTTATGCTGCCTCTTCTGTGGGTGTTCTTGCTGATAGCAGCCTATTGGGTGCTTGCTGAATGGCAAATGTTGCCCGGCATGTTAGCGGCGTTTAAGGCCAGCGTTTTTCACTGAAGCCGCCACGGCATCGTCACCCTACGAGCACCATGGCAAGCGCCTAGCGCGACCATTGTACCGTTGTTTCGCCCTGGGATACCGGACGATCGTACCGGTTTAGGAATCTCGCCGGCTACGCCCTCAACGGGCTATGCTGTCCTATCAGTCAACGCCGGCGCGTTCTACCATCGGGCGCAGAATATGGGCCAGCGGCAGGCCCGCCGGCCCCAATTCAGGCGAAAGCTGCGATCAGACACTCCGGCCGCGAAACTGCAAATCCTCGCTCAATGCCGGATCGAAAACGCGGTACACATCTGAACGGCTCAGGCCGATATCGGCAAGTTCGTAATCCGTCATACCGGCGAATTCTACCATTGCCTGCCGGTTCCGGCGCCAGTCGCGGTAACCCGCCATCATCCGAGCGAAAAAATTAGCCTTTGGGGCGAAATTGGCGGTTTGCGCCTGAGCGCGCAGGTTGGGCTCTTCCCACTTGGCATCAACATAGCTCAAGCTAGGCAGGTGAAAGTCAAAGTTATTATTAGCGGTGTGTGCGCTCATGACAAATATCCATACAAAACCCGGGACCAACGCGACGTCGGGGTGGCGGGGCGCCCCCGGGTTATGATGCACTGCAACATAAGGCGTATTACCGCCAAGTTAAGTGGGAATTCAGCCAGACTGCCATGCATGTTGCGCATGCGAAGAGGGCTGACGCTAAATTCGAAAATCTATCGCTAATCAGGGACATACAATGACAGTCACGCCACTGGACGCCGTGCGCCAGGAGATCGCCCGCCGTGGCCTCGACGGCTTCATCGTACCACGCAGCGATGAACATCTAGGCGAATACGTTCCAGCCTCGGCAGAGCGGCTCGCCTGGCTGACCGGGTTCACCGGCAGCGCTGGACTTGCGGTTGTACTGCCGAATATTGCCGGTGTGTTCACGGACGGCCGCTATGTCCTGCAACTGGCAGAGCAGACCGACCCGGTCCAATGGCAACGTTTGCATATTATAGAGCAGCCGCCGCCGCGCTGGCTGGCGCAGCAGGCGGCGGCCGGCGCGCGCATCGGCTATGATCCGCTGCTGATCAGCGCTGAGGGCCTCGGCCGCTATACCGAGGCCGGTTTGGCCATGGTACCGGTTAACGACAATCCGGTGGATGCTGCCTGGCAGGACCGGCCACCACCGCCCACCGCGCCGGCCATCCCGCACCCGCTTACCTATGCCGGACGCAGTGCCGACGATAAGCGCAGCGATATCGCGGCTGTGCTGCGGGCGGCGAAGCAGGACGCCGCGGTGCTAACCGATCCCGCGTCCATTGCATGGCTGCTCAACATCCGGGGCGGCGACGTGCCCTTCACGCCATTCGCCCTTGGCTTCGCCATCGTGCACGCTGACGGCGCGACGGAATTGTTCATCGATCCGGTCAAACTGTCCGCCGATACGCGGGCCTGGCTCGGCAATACCGTGTCAATCGCCTCCCGCACGGCGTTAGGATCGGCGCTGGACCGGCTGGGCGGGAAGACGGTGCGGGTCGATGCCGCCGGGTCACCGGTTTGGTTTGCGCAACGGCTTGGTGCGGCCGGCGCGACTGTGGTTGCTGATCCGGATCCGTGCCTGCTGCCGAAAGCCTGTAAGAATGCTGTCGAACAGAAAGGCGCCCGCGAGGCGCATGAGCGTGATGCTATAGCGGTCTGCCGGTTCCTGCACTGGTTGCACCAGCATGGACCGACCGGTCGGGAAACAGAAATGTCCGCGGCCGAAACGCTGCTGTCATTCCGGCAGCAGCTGCAAGGTTTCCGAGGCGAGTGCTTTCCGGCAATTTCTGGGGCTGGTGAGCATGGGGCTATCATTCACTATCGGGTCACCACCGAGTCGAACCGGCCGATCCGGGCCAATGAGGTCTACCTGATCGATTCAGGGGCTCAGTATGCTGAAGGAACGACCGACATTACCCGGACCGTCTGGACAGGACCGGGCGAGCCGCCAGCAGACCTGTGCGAGCGGGTGACGCGTGTCATGCAGGGGCATATCGCCCTTGCGACAACGGTATTCCCGCAAGGTGTGGGGGGCGCGCATCTCGACGCGCTGGCCCGCAGGGCGCTTTGGGCGGCCGGCCTTGATTATGACCACGGGACCGGCCATGGCGTCGGCAGCTATCTGTCGGTGCATGAGGGACCGGTCAGCATCTCGCGCCTGGCCAAGCCGGTACCGATTGCCGCCGGTATGATCCTTTCCAACGAGCCGGGATATTACCTGCCGGGTCATTACGGCATTCGGCTGGAGAACCTGTTGCTGGTGCAGCCGGCCGAGCTTCCCGGCGCAAGCAAGCCATTCCTTCGGTTCGAGACGCTGACGCTGGCGCCGTTCGACACAAGACTGCTGCAAACGTCGTTGATGACGGCGGCTGAGATTGCCTGGCTCAACGCCTATCATGCCCGCGTTGCGAAAACGGTTGCCCCACATCTTTCCGGAGCGGACAGGGCCTGGCTACACCAGGCCTGCGTTCCGATTGGCTAGCATGACGGACACGCCCGTTTCGTTGGCGACACCGCTTCCGGTGCCACTGGAACGATGGGCCAGGCAGGACGCTCGTATGGGATGACGTGCCGGTTTCGGTGGGCGGACCGACGTCGCGGTCCGCCGCTGGCAGTCATCCCTTCGCCGTCCACGCCTTGTACCGTGCGAGGTTGTCGGCATTTGGCGGATACAGCCCGGGCAGCGACGCGCCGGCGCTCACCTCATTCATGATCCACTCTTCCAGGCGCTCCTGCTCGACCGCCTCGGCCGCCACATCCGCAGCCAGCGCCTGTGGGATGAGTACCGCCCCGTCGTCGTCCACGACGACGATATCATCCGGGAACACGGCCACTCCGCCGCAGCCGATCGGCTGTTGCCAGGCAACGAATGTCAGGCCGGCTACCGAGGCTGGCGCCGCGGCGCCTTGGCACCAAACCGGCAACCCGGTGCCCAGCACGCCGGCGAGGTCGCGGACCACGCCATCTGTCACAAGTCCGGCGACGCCTCGTTTCGCCATGCGTGCGCATAGGATGTCGCCAAAGATGCCAGCGTCGGTGACTCCCATTGCATCGACAACCGCAATGCACTGCTCCGGCATGGCTTCAATGGCGGCACGTGTGGAAATCGGCGATGACCAGGACGCCGGCGTGGCCAGATCCTCGCGAGCCGGCACGAACCGCAATGTAAACGCGCGGCCGACAATCTTTGGCTGGCCTGGGCGGATCGGGCGGGTACCCCGCATCCACACGTTCCGCAGCCCCTTCTTCAGTAGCACTGTGGTGATCGTCGCGGTGGAGACGCGGGACAGCGCGTCGCGGATGCCTGATTCAATCGTCATGTCGTCCGGTCCCATCTTCGGTCTTGGCGGACCCACAGCATGAAACCGTTCGTCGTATCTGGATAGAGCGCGTCAGGTCAGGTCAGGTGGCTGCGCGCCTGGACCCGCCACCGGCGCTCCGTTGATCGTTCCTCGCCTGGGGCAAGGGCGCGTCGCGCTGACGGCCGCGGCCGTTTACTCGCTGTCGGAACTCAGTGTGCCACGTGTGTGGTCGATCAGCTTGAGCAGGATTTTCTGCAAATTCGATGCCTCTGTGGCAGTGAGCCCACCCAGGATTGTCTGCTCCATCTGTCCGGCCGCAGTCGGGAGCCCGGTAAAGATCGTCGTGCCCTTGCGCGTCAGCCGCAACAGACGGCCACGGCCGTCATTGGGATCCTGCGATTGCTTCAGCAGCCCGCGGGCGGCGAGGCTGGCCGCGGCGCGGCTGACCTTAACCTTGTCCATGGACGTGTATTCGCCAGCGGCGGTCGGTGACAACACGCCGTGCCGTCCCACCGCTGCAAGCAGACGCCATTCCGGCATGCCGAGGCCAAGACCATCAAGGTAGTGCCGCGCCATGATTCGCGAGACGTTTTCCGACGCGACCGATAACCGGTACGGCAAGAAATCTTCGAGCCGAAACTCCCCATTGCCGCCAGTTCCCGACATTTTTCCGAGTTCTTTCGCTTGTAACGACCCGATTCTCAAAGCCCAGTATGCCGCCGATATTTGAATTCAACAATAGCCAGTTTTGCCGGCACCGGACCAGGGCGCTGTTTTTTTGCGACCAATGTCGCAACCACTGCGTGCTTATGTGGTGCCTGTACGCGCGTTCCACGAACTATCAGTGCTGATCTGACACTATAAAGGTTGATGCTTGCCTCCTCGCCCACGTCTCGCCGCGTATGACATGCTAAATATTACGATTCGCAATCAGGGGGCCGGTATGCGAGTCGGTTCTTGATAAATTTGCCTTGTTTCTTTGCTGGTCCTATCAGAGCCCGGCTGCCGGGCGCTGTGATCAGGCCGTACCGCTCACTGCCCCCTGGACCGCCGGGCGGCCCGGGTGGAAACTGACGGTCGGCATAACCTGCCCAACGACGTCAGTAGAGAGGAAGCCACCTTCAATGGTCGATGAGACACATGACGCACAGCGTAAGTGCTGGGTGGCGGGCGCGGATGGTCACCTCGAATTCCCGATCCAGAACCTGCCGCTCGGCATTTTCAGTACGCCAGGCGACGCGCCGCGCGGTGGCATCGCCATCGGCGAACGCGTTCTGGATATCAGCGCCGCACGCGCCGCCGGACTATTCGATGGCGAGGCACGCGTGGCCGCCGAGCTGGCAGCTGGGCCGACACTGAATCAGTTACTCGCGGCTGGACCGGCAGCACGCAACGCCTTGCGTCGCCGTGTCTCGCAAATCCTGTCCGATCCGGCCTATGCGCCGCTTGCGCCCCGCATGTTGCACGGAGCAGAGTCGTGCCAAATGCACCTTCCGCTCGACGTGCATAATTTCAGCGATTTCTTTGCCGGCATTCACCACGCCACTACGGGCGGAATGATCAACCGGCCGGACAATCCGCTCATGCCGAATTATAAATACGTGCCGGTGGCCTATCACAGCAGGGCATCGTCGGTCCGCGCCTCGGGGACAGCCGTGCGACGGCCCAACGGACAACGCAAGCCGCCGGACCAGGCGGCGCCGGACTTCGGACCCAGCAGGGCGCTCGATTATGAAATGGAGCTCGGCGTCTGGATCGGAGAAGGCAACGACCTTGGCATGCCAATCCCGATCGGGTCCGCGGGCAGGCACATCGCCGGATTGTGCCTGCTGAACGACTGGTCGGCGCGCGATATCCAATCTTGGGAATCCGCTCCCCTGGGCCCGTTCCTGGCGAAGAGCCTGATGACCTCCGTCTCACCGTGGATTGTCACCGCCGAGGCTCTCGAACCGTTCCGCATCGCACAGCCGCCGCGCCCTGCCGGCGATCCAGCGCCACTCCCGCACCTGCTGGATGACCACGACCAGGCACAAGGCGGCTTCGCGATCGAATTCCACGTCTCGCTGCTGACTCCCGCAATGCGCGAAGCCAGCGAGGCACCGCATCGCCTGTCGGTCAGTCACGCGTCGATGTTGTACTGGACGGTGGCGCAGATGATCGCGCACCACACCTCGAATGGCTGCAACCTGCTACCCGGGGACCTCCTGGGCAGCGGCACCGTGTCCGGCACCCAACCAGGCAGTGAAGGCTGCCTGCTGGAGATGACCCGTGGCGGCCGCAACCCGATCACGCTGCCGAATGGCGAGATGCGCACCTATCTGCAGGACGGCGATGAGGTCATCTTCAGCGCAAGGTGCGAAGCGCCAGGCGCGGTGCCGATCGGCTTCGGCGAATGCCGCGGCGTGGTGATGCCGGCACTTCGCCTGTAGCGGCCACGATCGGCGAAGATCATCAGGACCGGCGCGGGCATTCAAGCGGTTGCCCAGCATCACCACGAACTCTGCTTGCCTACAGGGTCCGCCGCCGCTATACGCCCGCTCTCGTTTGCGCGCCGGGCCTGGAAGGGCATGCCCGGCCGCGACCGCTGGCCTATGCCCATCAGGGCGCGTGATGGCCGGCACCAGCAGAAGGAGACCAAAATGCCCAAAATGAAGACCAAGTCGTCGGTCAAGAAGCGGTTCAAGATCACCGCGACCGGCAAGGTCCTTGCCGGCCCCGGCAACAAGCGTCACGGACTGATCAACCGGTCACAAAAGATGAAGCGGCAGAACCGCGGCAGCCAGACCTTGACCCATGCTGACGGCCTGACCGTCAAGCAGTGGGCGCCCTACGGCATCGCCTGAGGAGGATCGCAGATGGCACGCGTCAAACGGGGTACGACCTCCCACGCCAAGCACAAGAAGGTCCTGAAGGCGTCGAAGGGCTTCTATGGCCGCACCGGCACGACGATCCGTGCCGCCCGGCAGCGCCTGGAGAAGTCGCTGCAGTACGCCTACCGCGACCGCCGGGTGAAGAAGCGTGAGTTCCGTGGCCTGTGGATCCAGCGCATCAACGCGGCAGTGCGCGAGCACGGCCTGAGCTACAGCAAGTTCATCGACGGGCTGAAGAAGGCGGGTATCGAGATGGACCGCAAGGTTCTCGCCGCCATCGCCTATGACGATCCGCAGTCGTTTGCCGCCATCGTGCAGAAGGCGCAGGCTGCCCTCGGCTGATTGCTGTTAACACCAGCGACTGCCACATCTAAACGAAGGGCCGCCTCTGCAGGGGCGGCCCTTTGCGTATGCGGGACATCATGAACGACGATCTTGAAGCGCTGAAGACAGAGACCGACGCCGCCCTGGCCGCCGCGGCCGATCTGCGAGCCTGGGATGCCGTACGCATCGCCGTGCTCGGCCGCAACGGCACGCTGACCGGCATGCTGAAGGACCTCGGCAAGGTGCCCGCGGAGCAGAAGCGCGAACGCGGGGCAGCGCTGAACCGGCTGAAGGATGCGCTGACAACGGCGATCGAGGCACGCAAGGCCCAGCTTGAGGCGGCCGAACTGGACGCCCGCGTCGCCACCGAACGGATGGACCCGACACTGCCGCCGCGCCTGCGCGAGGCCGGCCTGATCCACCCGATTGCCCGCACTATGGAGGAGATCGCAGCGATCTTTGGCGCCATGGGCTGCACCGTGGTGGACGGGCCGGACGTCGAGTCCGACTGGTACAATTTCGGCGCGCTGAATATCCCCTCGCACCACCCGGCCCGCGCCGACCACGACACGTTCTACCTGCCGCCGCGCGACGGCGGGGCGCCGCCGGTACTGCGTACCCACACCTCGCCAGGCCAGATCCGCACCATGCTGGCGCAGGAACCGCCGATTCGCGTCATCGTCACCGGCCGCACCTATCGCGCCGATCACGACGCCACGCACTCGCCGATGTTCCACCAGTGCGAGGGGCTGGTGATCGACCGCAACATCACCCTGGGCCACTTGAAGGGCTGCCTGATCGACTTCCTGCGCACCTTCTTCGCCATCTCCGATCTGCCGGTCCGCTTCCGGGCGTCGTATTTCCCGTTCACGGAACCGTCGATGGAGGTGGATATCGGCTGGAACCGCCGCACCGGCGAACTCGGCGGCGGTGGCGACTGGCTGGAGATCCTGGGCAGCGGCATGGTTCACCCCCGCGTGCTCGCCAATTGCGGTATTGACCCGCGCGAGTGGCAGGGCTTCGCCTTCGGCATGGGCGTCGAGCGCATCACCATGCTGAAGCACGGCATGGCCGACCTCCGCCCGTTCTACGAGTCCGACATCCGCTGGCTGCGCCATTACGGCTTTAACCCGCTGGCGCCGACCATGCTGCATGAGGGGGTTTGAGCGATGAAATTCACCCTCTCCTGGCTGAAGACGCATCTCGACACGGATGCCTCATTGGACACAATCACTGAAACGCTGACGCAGATCGGGCTGGAACTGGAAGGCGTAGAGGACCGCGGCGCGCCGCTGGCGTCGTTCGTTGTGGCGCATGTCGTTGAGGCACTGCCGCACCCGAACGCCGACCGGCTCCGCGCCTGCAAGGTCGACACCGGCTCCGGCATCGTCTCCGTCGTCTGCGGCGCGCCGAACGCGCGGTCCGGCATCAAGGCGGTGTTCGCGCCGCCCGGCAGCTACATCCCCGGCACCGACATGACGCTGAAGGTGGGCGAGATTCGCGGCGTGCAGAGCGCCGGTATGTTGCTGTCGCCGCGCGAGATGGGGTTGGGCGAGGACCATTCGGGCATTATCGAACTGCCGGCGAGTGCGCCGGTGGGACAGTCCTACGCGGTCTATTCCGGAATGGATGACCCGGTGATCGAGGTCAGCGTGACGCCAAACCGCGGCGACTGCTTCTCGGTCCGTGGCATCGCGCGGGATCTGGCAGCCGCCGGCATCGGCACGTTGAAGCCGTTCGCGCCGGAGGTCATCCCGCCGAAATTCGACGGCGGCCCGACCTGGCGGATCGATTTCCCCGAAGCGTGTCCGTGGATCATCGGCCGTACCGTCCGGGGCGTGAAGAATTCGCCGAGCCCGAAATGGCTGCAGGATCGGCTGACGTCGATCGGGCTGCGGCCGATCAATGCGCTGGTCGATGTGACGAATTTCTTCACCTTCGACCTCGGCCGCCCGCTGCACGTGTTCGATGTGGCCAAGCTGAAAGGCAGCGTGCTGACGCTGCGCCGCGGCGCCGGCGAGACGATGCGGGCGTTGAACGGCAAGGACTACGTGCTGTCGCCGGAGGACTGCGCGATCTGTGACGACGCTGGCGTCCAGTCGATCGCCGGCGTGATCGGCGGCGAGCCGACGGGCTGCGATGAGGGCACGACCGAGGTGTTCATCGAATGCGCGCTGTTCGATCCGGTGCGCATCGCCCTGACCGGACGACGCCACCAGATCATTTCGGATGCCCGCCAGCGGTTTGAACGCGGGCTGGACCCGGCGTTGATGCCGGCGGCGGTCGAGGCAGCGACGGCGCTGATTCTTGATTTGTGCGGTGGCGAACCAGGCACTGTGACGGCCGCCGGCGCCGAACCGAAGTGGCAGCGGGAGGCAACGATGCGCTATGCCCGCATCCGCGACTTTGGCGGGTCTGATATCGGTGCCGACGACGCGGCTCTATCGCTTGAGCGCCTCGGCTTTGCCATCCGCCACCGCGACGCGGAGAAGGTCACCGTGTCGGTGCCGTCCTGGCGCAACGATGTGGCAGCACCGATCCTGCTGGATCAACCGGCCACGCTGGACAGGGCCAAGGCAGCGAAGGCAGCGGACGGTTGTGCCGCGGTCGAGGGCGAGAACGACCTGATCGAGGAAGTGCTGCGCTTGCGTGGCCTCGATGCGGTGCCGCCGGTGTCACTGCCCCGCTCTGGCCCGGTGCCACCGGCGACGCTGACGCCGCGGCAGCAGCGGACGGCGGTGGCGCGGCGCACCTTGGCCGCGGCCGGGCTGGTGGAGTGTGTGACCTTCAGCTTCATGGCGCGCGATGAAGCGGCGCATTTCGGCGCCGTGCCCGATGCACTGCGGCTGACCAACCCGATCGCCGCGGACCTCGATCAGTTGCGGCCGACGCCGGTGGCGACGCTGGCACTGTCGGCGAAGCGCAACGCCGCCCGCGGCTATGGCGACGTAGCGCTGTTCGAGATCGGTCCGGCCTTTGCCGTCGACGCGCCGGATGGGCAGAGACTGGTCGCCGCTGGTCTGCGCGCCGGTTCGACGCCGCGGAGTTGGCTGGCGCCGTCGCGGCCGTTCGACGCAATGGACGTGAAGGCGGATCTGTGGGCCATGCTCGCCGCCATTGGCGTCCCGATGGACGCGCTGATGGTGACGGCGGACGCGCCGTCCTTCCTGCACCCCGGTCGCTCCGCCACGGTGCGCCAGGGACCCAAGCAGACGCTGGGCTGGTTCGGCGAACTGCATCCACGGCTGCTGGCGGCGCTCGATCTGCCGGCGCCGATGGTCGCGTTCGAATTGAACCTCGATGCCGTCGCCGATCCGAAGCGGCGGAAAAAGGGTGCGCCCGACCTGCCGGCGTTCCAGCCGCTGCGGCGCGACTTCGCCTTCGTGGTGGACAGTGGTGTCGCCGCTGATGCCGTTATTCGCGCGGCACGTGGGGCTGAGCGCACGCTGATCACGGCGGTGTCGTTGTTCGACGTCTACGAGGGCGAGAAGATGGCCGAGGGCAAGAAGTCGCTCGCCATCGAGGTTACTTTCCAACCGCGCGAACGCACGCTGACCGATGCTGAGATCGAGGCGGCCAGCCAGAAGGTTGTCGCCGCGGTGGCGAAGGCGACGGGGGCAATGCTGCGGTGACCCGATGTGTCGAAGCCGCACCCTGGGAACAAAACCGAGGGCAGGCTTCGGCGGGGATGACGATTTGGTGGAGTGACGCCTGGCGCAGGACGTCACCAAATCCGGCAAGCTGCCTGGCCTCTGTTTGCGCCATGGCTCCAGCTTGTGGCGGTGATGCGAGCGGCACAGCCGCTCTATCTCGCCTGCTTCAGAAATGCCGCGAATGCTGCCAGTGTTGCATCCGACACATGGTGCTCGATCCCTTCGGCGTCGGACTCGGCTGCTTCCAGCGGTACCCCCACGGCCAGCAGCAGGTCCACCACCACACGGTGCCGGGCGCGTACCCGAGCGGCAAGGATTTCGCCGGCCTCAGTGAGAAAAACGCCGCGGTAGGGCTTTGCCACCGCCAGACCCTCGCGCTTCAGCCGGCCGATAGTCTTGATCGCAGTCGCGTGCGAAACGCCCAGGCGGCGGGCGATGTCGGTTGGCCGCGCCTCACCGCCATCGCTCAGCAAATCGGAGATCAGCTCGACATAGTCCTCCAGCAATGCCCCTGACTGAGCGACGCGCGCCTTGCCGAAGCGGCTGGCCTGAGTCGGTTCAGCCGGCAGCGCGCCCGGCGCAGCAGGGCGAATCGGTGTGTCCGCCATATTCCCAACGGTATCGATCAGTTCCCGAGGAACAGGTCGGGGGAAAATCCGGCGGTTTGCAAGAGCAGATTAACCTTCAGGCTGGGCACGATCACCGCGGCGATGCCCACCACCACCTGTGTCGTACGCACGATGGCGAACTGGCCTCGCATATCGGCGCGGCGGATCAGCAGCAGCAGGGAAATCGTTGGCCGGCAGCACCAGGCTGAGGACGACCTGGCTAATCACCATCACCTCGGTCGGGACCCGGCGATGATCAAGCTTGGCGCTAGCGTCGTCAGGCGGGGCGACATCTGCGTGTCCCAGATGGAACATGGTGGCCGCTATCGCAATCATGGCGATACTAATGAGGCCGGCGATGCCTAGCGCGATCACAATGTTCGAGTTGCGCAACACGCGGCGCTGTCCCTCTTCTCCAGGCGCGCGGACACGGCCGCACTTCCCTGGACCGTGAAGTGTGGTAGACACCGCGCCCCATGCGACACTTCCTCGACTTCGAAAAACCAATCGCGGAACTGGAAGGCAAGATCGAGGAACTCCGGCGGATGTCGGAGCCGGAAGGGCTCAACATCGCCGACGAAATCGCCCGCCTGACAGCCGTTGCCGACAAGCAGCTTCGCACTCTGTACAGCAAGCTGACGCCGTGGCAGAAAACCCAGGTTGCTCGTCACCCGGACCGGCCGAAGGCCTGTGATTACATCAGTGGGCTGATCACCGAATTCACGCCGCTCGCCGGCGACCGCGCTTTCGCCGATGACGCCGCCGTCCTGGGTGGCCTGGGCCGCTTCCACGGCCGGTCCGTCGTGGTGATCGGCACTGAGAAAGGCTCTGATACCGAAAGTCGCGTCCGCCACAATTTCGGCATGGCTCGGCCCGAAGGCTACCGGAAGGCGCGCCGGCTCATGGAACTGGCTGGTCGGTTCAACCTGCCGATTCTGACTTTTGTCGACACCTCCGGCGCGTTTCCCGGCATCGACGCCGAAGCGCGCGGGCAGGCCGAGGCGATCGCGCGCTCGATCGAAGCCTGCCTGGAAGCACCTGTGCCGCTGGTGGCCACCATCATTGGTGAGGGAGGTTCGGGCGGCGCCATCGCACTGGCGACCGGCGATCATGTCCTGATGTTGGAATACGCGATCTATTCGGTGATTTCGCCCGAGGGGTGCGCGTCGATCCTGTGGCGTGACGCGGCGCAAGCGCCGGTGGCTGCCGAGGCACTGAAGCTGACCGCCGAGGACCTGGTCAAGTTGAAGCTCGTCGACCAGGTCATTCCCGAACCGCTTGGCGGCGCGCAACGCGATAAAGCGGCGACGCTGAAGGCGGTGGACGAGGCGGTGCAGGCGGCACTGGCGGCGCTGAGTGGTGTGGATCCGGTTACACTACGCGCCCGGCGGCGGGAGAAATTCCTGGCGATGGGGCGCGAACCGGCCGCATAAGCGCCGGTGCGATAGCAAGCCAGCCGGTTCAAGGCGGCCGTTCATCGATCGTAGCGCGTGACCGTCTCCCGATTTCCCCGAGCCGTACTTCGGGTGGCCAAATTCACCGATCGGCAACGACTTCTTGTGCGGCCGGGCCGTCGCACCTGACCCTCCGCGGCCATGATATAGCGTCAGCCCGGACCATCAAAAGCGGCACGTTGCCTTCGATGGTCCGCGCCTCGGAGGCCACGGCGCGGAGGGAGCAGCGGAAGGTGGCTACAACCCGGCCTGAGTAACGAACTTTGTATTCAGATAGGCCTCGATCGCCTCCGACCCGCCCTCGGACCCATAGCCGGAATCCTTAACGCCGCCGAAGGGGACCTCGGGCAGCGCCAGTCCGATGTGGTTGATCGTCATCATGCCGGCCTCCACCTGATTGGCGATGGCGTTCGCCGTCTTCGCGGAGCGGGTGAAGGCATAGGACGCCAGGCCGTAGGGAAGCCGATTTGCCTCGGCGACCACGTCGTCGAACCCGCTGAAGCGGGAGATGATCGCCAGCGGGCCGAACGGTTCCTCGTGCATCACACGCGCATCCATGGGTACGTCCGTCAGCACCGTCGGCTCGAAGAAGTTGCCCTTGTTGCCGATACGGTTGCCGCCGGTCTGAATCCTGGCGCCCTTCTGCTGGGCGTCGCCGATGAAGCCCTCCATGGCGGCGATGCGGCGTGTGTTGGCCAGTGGGCCCATTGACGTGCCGGACTCCAGCCCGTCACCGACTTTCACTCGCTTCGTCTGCTCCAGGAAGCCCTCGACGAACTGATCATAGACCTTCTCCTGCACCAGCATGCGCGTCGGCGAGATGCAGACCTGGCCGGCATTGCGATACTTGAAGCCGGCGAGCAGCTTCGAAGCCTGCGCCACGTCGGCGTCGTCAAACACGATGGCCGGTGCATGACCGCCGAGTTCCATTGTCACGCGCTTCATATGCGCGCCGGCGATGGCGGCCAGTTGCTTGCCGACAGCGGTCGAGCCGGTGAACGACATCTTGCGGATCACGGGGTGCGGGATCAGGTACTCGGAAATCTCCGCCGGCACGCCGTAGACAAGGTTGATCACGCCTGCCGGCACGCCGGCGTCCGCGAAAGCTCTGATCAGTTCGGCCGGAGATGCGGGTGTCTCCTCCGGCGCTTTCACGATGATCGAGCAGCCGGCCGCCAGCGCCGCTGACAGCTTGCGCACCACCTGGTTGATCGGGAAGTTCCAGGGCGTGAAGGCGGCAACCGGACCGACAGGCTCCTTAACGACGAGCTGGTAGACGCCCTCGGCGCGTGCCGGGATAACGCGGCCGTAGGCGCGGCGCGCTTCCTCGGCGAACCAGTCGATGACGTCGGCGCCGGCCAGGACCTCGCCCTTTGCCTCGACCAGCGGCTTGCCCTGCTCCATTGTCAGCAGCGTGGCGATCGCGTCGGCGCGGCTGCGCAGGATGTCGGCAGCCTTACGCATGAGCTTCGAGCGGTCGAACGCCGATACCTTCCGCCACTGGCGGAAGCCGCGATCCGCCGCCTCCAGCGCTCTGTCGAGGTCACCGCGGTCGGCGTGCGCCACCTTGCCGATGGCTTCACCGGTCGCGGGGTTGACCACGTCAATGGTCCGATTGCCGCTGGCTGCGGTCCAGGCGCCGTCGATAAATAATGCTACATCCTGATACATTCCTGCAGTCCTCTGCTATGGCCGGTGGCGTCGCTATATATGTATGAGCATAGCGTCTACTGCCGCGCAAGGGGTTGTCTGAGCAACCGGCGAGGCTGTGCCCGCTGCAGCCTTGCACTGGCAGTCACGACGTGGGGAAAGGCGCCATGTGCCTACTGGACGCGGCGTTGGCTCCAGCCCGACGAACGTCGTGACATCGACAGTGCGCTGTGTGGTGAACGCGGCGCCGCTGGACAGGTTCGTCCGATCCCGCCGATCGACAACAGCGGCCGGTGCAGATCACTCCCGCTTCCAGCACGAAGCCGTCGCGTGGGATCAGGTCTCTACGGACATGGGCCGTCGCCAGGCACGCACCCTGCGGCCGGCCGGCCGGATGCGGCTTCCACGGCCGGATGTCGGCAGCAACTGGGTGGCAGGCTGCGATGCTGGGTCCGGTCGTGCCACCCGGCGGTGCGCGCCGCGTCCAGCGTATCGGCGTCAGGCGTAAACGATCCTATTGGGAGCCGTTCGTCTGGGGAAAGCTGCCACTGCGCTTCGCGCCTCAACTCTTGCGCCGTGAGGGCCATGGCATTGGTCATGCGTGTCTCCCAGGTCACAGCAGCAAGCGTCTGCCGGAGCACGTGCCGTGGCGGCGAAACGGTTCAGCGGTAGCGGCGTTTTCGGCGGCATGGCAGGAAGGCTGGCAGGAACGGCGGCCGGACGGGTGCTGCGGGCGGCAGCGCTGATCAGCGTGGCGCTCTATCTTGTGCCGGTCGGCGCGCACGTGGCGGAACTCGCGGCTAAGCTCGCGCTACCGCCGGATCAGTACATGATCGTGCAGCAGATTTACGCGGGCTGGGCGCTGTTCGGGGTCTTCATCGCCGCGGCGTTGCTGATCACGCTGGTGCAGGCGGCGCTGGCGTGGCGGGACGGGGTGGACAGGGGGCTGTCGTTTGCAGCGTTCTTGTGCCTGGCCGCGACGCAGATTGTGTTCTGGATGTTCACCTACCCGATGAACGTTGAAACGCGGAACTGGACGGTGATGCCGGCAATGTTCGACTCGGCTCGCTGGCAGTGGGAGTTCTCCCACGCAGCAAGTGCGGCGCTGACCGCCGCAGCCTTTCTGTGCCTGGTCGCTGGGACGGTGCGCCGATCAGGACGCTGGTGATCGCAGGGGTGGTCCGCGACGCCTGTTCCCGCGTGTCAGGACGCTGCGCGCATGCACCGGCGGGAAGATACTCTCATTTGTGCTTGTACCATCCGGCAAGACGGCGGCTCCAGTAACTCAGCGCCGAGGCGCGGAATGGCGACGGCTTGGCCTTTCAGGAGGCGGTGTTGCGCCGGTGCAGGTCACTCCCCTACTATATCAGATCGCTGGCAGAGGGCCGATCCCTGGGCGTCAGCGGCTGAGAGCGGCCAGTGCTCCCGCCCATATTCAGCGGGAGCTCGCAATGCCGTTCATGCACAACAAGAACTCTTTCCGACCGACAGGACACGCCCAGAATGCCTATGTCGGTCAGGTCCGAGGGATAATTTCGGAAAATGACGCGCTTGTTGCGTCAACGACAGGCTTGATTCTTGAAAGCCAGGCGCTCCTGATGCGTGTGGACCGCCTTCTGCGTAACCCTGAATGTTCGTCCTATACAGCGCGAAAGGACGCGGGTGCGTCGTGGCGCCCTGCGGCTCCGCCGAATCGCAGGTAACGGGGCTGTCGCCAGCAGGTCCGCAAGCGCGGTCTCGGCGCGCGCTCCTCTACGCGTGTACAAAGGCCCGTTTGCCAGATAGCGCGCTTGCAGCGAGTAGGGCTGCCTATGGCGCCTCGCCCAACCGCGAGAGCAACATGCTCCGCCAACCGTCGAGCGGCTCCGTCAGCCTGAGATGCGGAGCGTATCATCGGCGACGCTGGCGTCGCACACGTCGATTTCCAGCGCGATACACCATGCGCGCAAGGCTTCACGGACATCGGTATCGGGGATGGTCGGTAGCAACTTCGGTCGGAAGCCGAGCCGCACGGCGGCGTCGTTCATAATAGCGGCAGCCGTCCGCGCTTCGACCGTACCACACAGAGTTTCCAGACGTCGGCCGATCTGCGCCAGGGCAAATTTCTGCCCGACGGAGTGTACGTCACGCGCCACATCATCTCGCATGGGTTGTAATGTACCATTTGCAATCATACGGGTTCAATCAATAAGTGCGGCGGACGCAGATTGAGGATAGCGCTTGGGCCGGGCTGGTCAGCCTTTTGCGCTGGCTCTGGCGCCGCCGCCTGTGTCGCTGTGCTACTGTCATTAGACGGGTGTCGTCGCAGGCCTGCTGAAGTTGAACCGCGTGATCCGGCGGCGCCCGTTCTTTCCGTTGTCGTCGACGTGGCATTACAGGGTGCCGACGCCATTCGCCTGGAACCCACGGAAAAAGCGGCGCTCTACAGAAGGCAAGGCTGGTGCCGGGTGAGGGATTTGAACCCCCGACCTTCGGTTTACAAAACCGCTGCACTACCGCTGTGCTAACCCGGCGTCGGCACCGATATAGCGAAGTCTTGCCCATGCCCGCAATCCGGCAGCGCACACTGCGTGTTGAAGCGGCGCTGGCCGCTGTGACGCAACGGCATCCGGTCGCCGCGGAAGGCCGCTGACGCAGGATCAATCTGCCAACATCCGCGCCTTGCCGCGTAGGTCGCAGTTCCTGACCCCGCGTCGCAAGCCATGCGGCCATTGCCGAGGTAGCTTGTAATTCCGTTTCTATATCGGCATGAATGGCCTTGCTGGTAAACGGGCCGGTCGCAGTGAAATTGCCGCGAGGGGCCGTTAAGCAAGTCTTGCAGGCGGGTTGGCCAGCACGCGATCCCGCCGGTTCCTAACCGCGAACTTACGCAATCGTAACGCACATGACGACGGTTTAATCGCTCTGACCAAGGAACGGTTAACAACCGCCGTCTATTTCCTCCGTTGTCGCAACACATTTTCCCGAGACAACGGAGACCAAGTAGATGAACAAGCAATACCGTCCCTGGCGCCGCGCTGCTCTGGCCGCCGCCCTGCTGGCGGGCACCAGCCTGGGCGGTTTTGCCCTGGGTCCGATGGCCTGGGCTGATAACCCGGCGCCCGTCAATCCGTCGACCGCAACCCCTGCGCCGGCGCATGCCCTGGCGGATTTCTCCGGCCTGGTTGCGCAGGTGAAGCCGGCAGTGGTTTCCATCACGACGAAAATGAAGGCTACCCCGGCGGCCATGCAGGATGAGGACGGCAATCCGATGCCGGGCCGCGGCATGGGTCCGCAACTCCCGTTCCCCTTCGGCCAGATGGTTCCGCACGGCGGCGCGCCGCAGAAGCGTTCGGCTGAGGCCCGCGGCTCGGGTTTCATCATTGACGCCGCCGGCACAGTGGTCACCAACAACCATGTCGTGAAGGGCGCCACCAGCGTGACGGTCACCCTGGATGACGGCACCGAACTGCCGGCGAAGGTCATCGGCACCGACCCGCGTACCGATATCGCGGTGCTGAAGGTGAAGTCCGACAAGCCGCTGCCGTACATCCAGCTCGGCAATTCCCGCGACGTGAAGCCAGGTGAGTGGGTCGTGGCCATGGGCAATCCGTTTGGCCTCGGTGGCACTGTGACGGCGGGCATCGTCTCGGCGGTCAGCCGTGACATCGGTTCCGGCCCCTACGACCAGTTCATCCAGATCGATGCGCCGATCAACCAGGGCAACTCCGGCGGCCCGCTGTTCACCCAGGACGGCAAGGTCATTGGCATGAACACCGCCATCCTCTCGCCCACCGGCGGGTCGGTCGGCATCGGTTTCGCCGTTCCCTCGGACATGATCCGCACCGTGACGGCGCAGCTGGAGAAGAGTGGGCACGTGACCCGCGGCTACATGGGCGTGGAGACGCAGCCGGTAACCGCAGCCACGGCCAAGGCGCTGAAGCTGCCGGAGAATGGCGGCGCCTTGCTGGCGGGCGTGTCGGCTGACAGCCCGGCCGCGAAAGCCGGACTGCAGCCGGGCGATGTCATCCAGGCGGTGAACGGCACGAAGGTGTCCAACCCGCGTGACCTGGCGCTGAACGTCGCTGCGATCCAGCCGGGCCAGGACGCAAATCTGACAGTGCTGCGTGACGGCGCACAGAAGGACATGACGGTCAAGGTCGGGTCGATGCCGGACCAGAAGGTCGCGAGCAACGAGACCGGCGCCGAAAGCCCGTCGCGTGGCCAGCTTGGCGTGGCACTGGCGCAGCTTTCGCCGGAGATCCGCAGCCAGCTTGACCTGCCGGAAGGCACCAAGGGTGCGGTGGTGGAGCGGGTCCGTCCGGGCTCCCCGGCCGAAGCGGCCGGCCTGCAACCGGGTGACGTGATTGTCGGCGTGAACACCCAGTCGGTGACGTCGCCGAGCGAGGCCGTGAAGGCGCTGAAAGGCGCGATGAGCGGTGACAACAAGGCCGTGGCCCTGCGGATTTACCGCAACGGCCAGGCTGCCTTCGTCGGCGTAAACCTGGACCAGAGCAACCAGGGTTAGACCCCCAGCCGACGATTTTGACCCGCCATCCGGCATGCCGCCGGATGGCGGGATTTTTTGTACCCGCTAGAGGACTCTGGCTGGAGTGCCTTCGCTTCGCGGCGACAGGGCGCGTGGGAAGCACGCGCTTACTGGCCGGCCGGGTCAGCAGCCCACCTCACATTGCTATACGTGACCCATGGCATGGCCCCGCCATCACCCGGCGTCCGTGCGTCAGGTCAGGCGCGAGGGCGCGCAACGGTTCATGACAGGTGGATGTTAGTGCACCGCACGACGCACCGCCGAATCGATCCGCGCTGCCAGCGCCGCGCTCGGCCGCGTCATCGGCAGTCGCACCTCGGGGCTACCAATCAAACCGGCCCGCCAAAGCCAATGCTTCACCGGGCCTGGGCTTGGTTCGGCAAACAACAGCCGTGGAACCTCCACCAATGTGCGCCAAGCCGTCAGCGCCGCCTCACGCTCACCCGCCAGGAACAGAGCCCGCACGGACGCGAAGGCCTGAGGCGCGGCGTGCGCCGACGCCAGGATGCCGCCATCCGCCCCCTGTCCGAGCGCCGCATGAAAGAAAGGATCCTCACCGGTCAGCACCGAAAAGCCTGGGGGTCGGCCCCGCGTCAGGTCAAACGACTGGTCAGGATTTGCGCAACAATCCTTCACGCCGACGATATTCGGTAGCGCCGCAAGCCTCAGCATCGTTTCGTTACCAAGGTTCACCCCCGTGCGGTAGGGAATGTTGTAAATCATAATAGGCCTGTCGGTGCTCCCCGCCAGCGCGGCAAAATGCTCGTAGAGCCCCTCCTGCGCTGGTCGCGTGTAGTACGGACATGCGATCAGGTATCCGTCGACAGGCTGCTGATCCGCGCGGCGCAGGTCCTTAACCATTCTTGCCGTGTCGCTGCCGCACAGCCCAAGCCATACCGGCATCTGCGGCCCGGACACGCGCGCGAGGCTGTCCCGGGCAATGGCGATAAGACGGGTCGTCTCATCCTCGTCCAGCGTCAGACCCTCTCCCGTTGTGGCCGCCAAAATCAGCCCGTCTATGGATGTTGAAGCGTAGTGGGCGACAAGGCGACGGACTGACGCCTCGTCCAGCACGCCCTCAGTGAAGGGCGTTACGAGCGGAAGCCAGATGCCTGTGGGCGATGTGTGCGTCATGCGTTGTACTCCGTATGGTGCCGGAGACAGGGCATGGACATGAAAAAACCCCGTCGGACCGGCGGGGTTTGGGATCGTGTGCGAAGTCGTATGGCTTAGCGCGCGCAACAATCTCCGGTCCCCAGGATGGGGGCGGGTTTTTTCGAAGCGACAATGGCGCGTACCGTGTCCATTCGGCAACGTTATGCGGAGGCGGCCGGTTGGTCAACCGCCATACGACCTTTGCCCCAAACTACCTTCGGCAGTTGATCGAACTGGCAGAACGACCGGCCCGACATTTTCACATGCTCAAGTCTGACGCCAGACTGGCGCAAGCGGCCGCATGCCAAAGGCGTCGGGCAGATTGACCGTCCGCCGCTCCGGATCAGCCTGGTCCGGTCCGGCCACATCCTCCTCAATAGTTGCCGTTGAGGCCATTGCCGGCTCATTCTGAACCGTTGCCGAACGATCCAGCGTCAACTTTGCTGGCACCGCCGAGAGCCAGCCGTCAGGAGCGCCACCGGCCGCATCATGCGGTGCTTGGGCAATCGGCACCACGACGGGGCTGACAATGCCTGCCTGCAACAAATAGGGGCGCGGGTCGACGCCAGTCGGCACAATCACTGCCCGCAGCGTCAGACGCTCCTGCTCCATAAGTTGCTCCGCAGCCGTTGTGACCGAATTCATGCCCGTTCCGCAAATCTGTTCTGTGTTTGTTCATACGCCGAAAGGCGACAGGATGCAAGTCCTATTCGGCTCCCTGTAACAGGGCCTGCGTCCGGAGGCCTTGCTCTAAGGCGGTTACAACCGGATCCAACACGGCTGCGTCACTCACTACTGTTTGAACATTGAGGCTGCCACAGCTCCGGCGCCTTGGATTACATCTCCTAAATGATCGCCGTCCGCGCCCGGGCCTGCCTGAGCCGCGCGGCATTTGCCCGTGCCGGAGCAAAATGTTCGAGAAACTTGCCTCCTGGCTGTTCGCTTCGGACGGCCTTACGCCGCATGGGTTCTGCCTGCTCTGGAGCCCCTGGCTGATCCGGACTTACGCGGCGTCCGACCTGGCCATCGGCATTGCCTATTTCACCATACCGATCTTCCTGCTGGTGTTTGCACGCCGCCGGCGCGACCTTGCCTTCCCCCCGGTCTTCCTGCTGTTCGCTGCATTCATCCTGCTGTGCGGCGCGACCCATATCCTCGACGTCATCACCCTCTGGCAGCCGGCTTACGGCATCCAGGCAATGATAAAGGCGCTCACTGCACTTGCGTCTCTAACCACTGCCATAGCCCTCTGGTGGCTGATGCCAGCCGCACTGGCGCTACCGTCGCCCGCCCAATGGGAGGCAACGAACGCTGCCTTGCGGGAGAGCGAATCGCACCATCGCGCACGCTTTGAATATTCACCGGTGCCGCTCTACACGCTCGACAACGGCGACGTCATCACCGGCGTCTCCGATTCGTGGCTATCCCTCCTCGGCTACCGACGCGATGAGGTCGTTGGCCGCCCGGTCAGCGATTTTCTGGTGCCAGGCGATCGTCGCGCGCTGGACGCGGAGCGTACGGAATTGCTGACGCGCGGTGCGCTGCACGATGTGGAGCGGCGTTTTATCGCGCGTGACGGCGCGATTATTGAAGGCCAGGTATCGGCCCGGCTGGAGCGCCGGGGCGACCGCGCCTGGGTACTCTCCGCCCTTACCGACGTCACCGCCCGCCGTCGCGCCGAGGCCGCGTTGCGCGCCAGCGAGGAACGCCTCCACCAGGCGCAGAAAATGGAAGCGGTGGGACAGCTGACCGGCGGCATTGCCCACGACTTCAATAACATGCTGCAGGGCATCGGCGGTGGCCTTGAGCTGATGGAGCGTCGGATCAGCCAGGGCCGAACAGAGGATCTCACCCGGCACATCGCTGGCGCCCGCCAGGCCGTCGAACGTGCGGCCCGCCTTACCCATCGCATGCTGGCCTTCGCCCGGCGGCAGGCGCTGCAGCCGCGCCCGGTCGAGCCGGACTCGCTGATTCGCGGTATGGAAGAACTGATCCGCCGCACTCTTGGACCTGAAATCCGGCTGGAGCTGCAACTGCACGACGGCACCTGGTCGGCGCTGTGCGATCCAAACCAACTGGAAAGCGCGCTGTTGAACCTTGCCATCAATGCCCGCGACGCCATGCCAGACGGCGGCACCCTGACCATTACCACGGTCGATCGTGAGGTGTCCGAGGACGACGCGCGCGAAGACGGCATGCCGGAGGTGGGCGGTTGGGTGCAGATTACCGTCGCAGATACCGGCACTGGCATGCCGCCGGACGTGCTGGAGCGCGCCTTCGAGCCGTTCTTCACCACCAAGCCGATCGGTGAAGGGACCGGTCTGGGTCTGTCGCAGATCTACGGCTTTGTGCAACAATCCGGCGGGTTTGTTCGCCTGGAAAGTAGCGTCGGCGTCGGCACCACCATGCATCTGTTTCTGCCGCGGCACGAGCGCATTGAGGAGCAGGCATCGCCCGGGTCGGCGAGCAGCCCTGCCAACCCGGCCGACGGCGCCGTCGCCGGGGCCACCATTCTTGTCGTTGAAGACGAAGACGGGGTCCGTAATCTTGCTGTCGAGGCGCTGCGCGACCTTGGGTGCCGGATCATTCAGGCGGCGGATGGTCCGTCCGGAATGCGCATTGTGCAGTCCGGCATCCGGCTGAACCTGTTGATCACGGATGTGGGCCTGCCCGGCATCAACGGCAGGCAACTGGCAGAAGCCGCACGCGCCATACGGCCGGGCCTGCCAGTGCTGCTGATCACGGGTTATGCCGGCCGCGCACTGGATAACGCCGCGCTCCCGGCGGGCATGGAGGTGATCCGCAAGCCGTTCCCGCTGGAGGAACTGGCCGCCCGGGTGCGCGCCCGGTTGCAGACGGACGCACCGGACGGACCTGCCGAAGCCGAGTGACTCCGATCCTGCGGCGGGCTACATCCGCGCAGTGTTTGCTGCGGACCGACCATGCCTCGCTACCGCTATTCACTCGTTGCCTGTGCGCGCTGGGAAGAGACGCAGATCCAGGAGTGGGTCGAATATCACCGATCCATTGGCTTCGATCACATCTACCTGTACTCCAACGACGATGACCCAGCGGCGCTCTACCGGGCGGTTGCGGCGTATGTTCATGGCCCGCGTCCCTACGTCACGTTCCGCCACTGGCCGAAGGCGGGCGAGCAGGCCGCGATCTACTTCCACTTCCTGGAAAACTTTAAGCAGGAGACCGAGTGGTTCAGCTTCCTCGACATTGACGAATTCTTCATATTGACTGGTATCAACAATATACATGCGTTCATGACTGAATATAGTCACAATACGGATTGCCTGTATTTTCAATGGTTGGTTTATGGCAACAGTGGCCACGTGCAGAGGGCGCAGGGGCCCGTATTGACGTCCTACCTCCGCAGGTCACGCGGCGTCGACATCCATACCAAGATGTTGTGCCGTTCCGCCGCTATTGAGCCCGGTATGGTGAAGCAAGGCTATCAGGCAGGCCTGGGCGCATTTTGGCATTTCCTCGACAATTTCCGGCTGCCTGGCGTGCGCTGCCGCGATGTACTGCATCAGTCGATGGAAGGCTATTCCTATGGATTTCCGGAATCGACCTACCCGTTCGTCAATCGGCCGGGGCTGGCCGAGGCACTTCTTACAAAGGCCTTCATCGCGCACTTTCAGTTCAAGTCAGAGGAAGACTTCCTGCGTCGCTGGCGCCGCGGTGGCTTCGCCAATGGCGACATGTGGCGGCACGCCTACAATTCCGGCTATTACCGGGAGATCCTGGCCGGGACGAATGCAGTCTACGACAGCTACCTCGCGGAGTACTGGCACCACTACACCGCCGCGGGTCTGCGACTCAGCCCGAGCCCGTCCAACACGGCGTTGGGGCACGAGAATGTGGCGCTGAATAAGCCGTCCTGGCAAAGTTCGGTTTACGAGCCGGATAGTGCCGAACCACCCGGTAGCCGCACGGCGGGCGGCGGCAATAATGGCCTCCGGTCCGGCCTGTACGGGTTCCACACGCGCATGGAGAACGGGCCGTGGTGGATCGTCGATCTGCTGGCGTCCTATGAGCTTGCGGAAATCCGCATCTACAACCGGGCCGACAATCCTGACCTAGCCGCCCGGGCGGCCGAACTCGACATCCTTGGCAGCGGCGACGGCGCGGGATGGACGATCCTGTATTCGCATGTCACAGGCCCGTTTGGGACGGACGGAACGCCGTTGATTGTGCCGTCCAAGGGCGGCGACGTCGTCCGATTCGTTATGATACGGCTCCGGGGCGCGGGGCACCTTCACCTTGATGAGGTGGAGATTTACGGGGGCCGAAGCAACCGCGGACTGCCATTGGTCGGCACAGCATTACCGATGGAGGGAATGCAGGTCGAGGATTGATCTCGCATCAGCGCGTTGGTCCGGCTTATGCGGGCGTTCTTCGTGTTGATTGATATCAATCGAACGCCGAGATCACCGCAGTATATCAATGAGGCCAGTGCGAATTCTTTATGTCATCCCGGGTCGGGTTGATCAGCTCTGTTCAGGTGCGCGCCGGAGCCGGAGCGGGCGCAGAGCGCAGGAGAGCCATCACTGCCTCCAGACGCCGACCCTGCTACGTGCGCTGAGCCAGGACTTCTTCCTCCCACAACCGGTTCGTCCAGTTCGGCAGGACAGCTTCGGCCGACGCCAGGCATAGGCCGTTATCATGCCGCTCCCGCACCGTATCGCCTGGATGGTTGTAGACGAAATGGCCAGTTACGTGGCGGCGCTGGGCAGTGAAGGCTTCCATGCACAACAGGTTGGCGAAGGTGGATAATGACATGCCAATGAAACGCGGGGCCCGCCGCGCAACTTCAAAGTCAATGATCGACAGGTCCAGCGGATTGAACTGTGCGGGCTCGATCAGGTCACTCTTCCACAGCAGGCCGATCCCGAAACGCTGTTGCGCGAATTGGCGAATCACCTCCTTGGACACCGGTAACGATGGCTCGTCGCAGGTTATGTAGGCTCGGCGCAGGTCCGGGAAGGTATTCGCTGTGCGACGCAGGATTTCCTCGTACCCAATCGCGATATCGTCCTTGCCCTCCACGCGTGGCAGCAGGCTTTGCGCGTGTCCCATCCAGTCTGCCTCAATACGCATCTGAATGACCGCGTGTAAGCCGAGCGAGAAAACACGATCGACGAGGCGCGAGAAAAAGGCGGTAGCGGCGAGCCGCGGCCGCAGGGCTGCGAGGGCGTTTAGCAACGCTCGCACTGTATCGGGCTCGTGCGCATGCGTTACATATTCGCTGAACGTCCTGAAATACGGCCACCCGCCTCGTTCGCCGCTCGGCAATGTCCATTCCACCGGGAAACCATACCGCCGCGCGTAGTTCTGGACTGGGCCGAGCTCGAACACATCCTCAAACCGTGCCAGCCACTCGACCTGATCGCGCTGGTTCCTGATGTGGATGTAAGGCAGGTTGATGCGGCCATGGCTGGTGACGCCGGCCAGCAGCAAGCCGGCCAAAGCCATCTTTTGATTGCTGAGGCCGCCGTGGTTGAACAGATAGCTCGCGATGTCCGGACGCTCAGGCTGAAACGCCGCCTCGGCGGCCGGAAACATCGCGTAGGCCATGCGTCAGTGCAGCTTCACAGTCGGGGTTGGACGGGTCGCCAGCGCGTTGACAATCGTGCGCCAGACAACTGAGGGGCCACCGTGCAGCGCCGCCTCATGCATCTTGTACAGGGAACGATACATCAGTCGAGCGAACATGCCCTCAATGAACATGCTGCGCCCGACCAGGAAACCCATCAGGCTGCCGACTGTGCTGTATCGGCCCAGCGACACAAGTGAGCCAAAGTCACGGTAGACGTAAGGCACCGGCGCCTGGCCGGCGAGGCGCAGGTTGATCTGCTTCACCATATGCGAGGCCATCTGATGCGCTGCCTGCGCACGGGGCGGCACCGGCGTCGTGGCCCCCTCGCGCGGGCACGATGCGCAGTCCCCGATCGCGAAGATATCGGGATCCAGCGTCGTCTGCAGCGTCGGCTTCACTTGCAACTGATTGATCCGGTTCACGTCCAGGCCGTCGAAGTTCTTCAGCACGTCAGGTGCCTTCACGCCGGCCGACCATACCACCAGCTCCGACGGAATGAATTCGCCGCTGGCCAGCACCACACCGCCGGCTTGCACTTCGGCGACGCGAGCGCCGGTCCGAACCTCGACACCAATTGATTTCAGCAGATCCAGCGTGGCGTTGGAGATGCGTTCCGGCAGCGCCGGCAGGATGCGCTCCGCCGCTTCGATCAGTACAATGTGGACGTCGCGCATCGGATCGATGCGGGTCATGCCGTAGGCCAGCACCTGGCGAACGGTGCGGTGGAGTTCGGCGGCGAGTTCTGTTCCCGTAGCACCGGCGCCGATGATGGCTACGTGCAGTTGGCCCGGCCGGATCGGTTCATTCTGTGCATTGGCGCGGAGGCAGGCGTTCACCATGCGACGGTTGAAGCGGCTGGCTTGCTCGGGATTCTCCAGCGGCACCGCATAGTGCGCGGCGCCGGGTGTACCAAAATCGTTGGTGACACTGCCGATGGCCATCACCAGCGTGTCATAGGGTATCGAGGTCGGCGGCGTGATTTCGCGACCGTCCTCGTCCAGCATGGCTCCCAGCTTCAGCTGCCTGGCACCGCGGTCAATGCCGACAACCTCGCCGTAACGGTAGGTGAAATTGTGCCAGTGCGCCTGGGCCAGGTAGTTCAGCTCATGCTGTGAACGGCGCAGGCTGCCTGCCGCGACCGAGTGCAGCAGCGGTTTCCACAGATGGGTGCGTGATTTCTCGACCAGGGTAATCGTCGCCTTACCCTGCTTGCCCAGCGTGTCACCCAGCCGGGTGACAAGCTCAAGCCCGCCGGCACCGCCGCCGGCAACGACAATCCGGTGTGGTTCGGGGTTCGCTATGGTTGCCATCGGGTCGTCCATGTCACTTGGGTATCGGCAGAGATTTGTGCTGCAGTGCAAAAAGCAATCCGTGCCGCTTGCGTCGCGGACAGCCCCTGTCGGAAAACCTCCCGATGGATGACGACGAGGATGACGGTCCGCCCCGGCTGCCGGGCGGCAAGTTCTACATGACGCCCCAAGGGCATGCGCGGCTGCGCACGGAGCTGGCGGCACAAAAGATGGAGCGGCACCGCGTGGTGGACATCGTCGCGTGGGCGGCGGGGAACGGGGATCGAAGCGAGAATGCCGACTACAAGGAGGGGAAGCGCCGCCTGCGCGAGATCGACCGCCGCCTGCGCTTCCTGACTAACCGTCTGGCACATGCCGAGGTCGTGGACCCGACACAGCAACCGCAACGGGACCGCGTCTTCTTTGGTGCGACAGTGACCTATTATGCCACGGAGCGGGATGCCGAGGTAACTGTCACAATTGTCGGTGTGGATGAGGCGGACATGGAGGCCGGCAAGATCAGTATTGGTTCGCCTGTCGCGCTGGCCCTGCTGAAGGCAAAGCAGGGCGACGAGGTACGGGTGAGAACGCCGCGCGGGTTTGATGTGCTGGAGGTGCTCGAGATCACCTATCCGATGGAGTAGGACCCCCTACCAGAGAGGACAGCGGTGCCAAGCCAGCGGCGGGCAGGGCAGCGACGCTCCGGTATCTGCTCGCGCCTATGCTTGCGGAATGCCATCAGTGCCGAAAATGGCGCATCCCCGTGAACACCATGGCCACGCCGGCCGCGTCGGCCGCCGCGATGACCTCGGCATCCCGGATTGACCCGCCCGGCTGGATCACCGCTGTCGCCCCTGCGGCTATCGCGATTTCCAGACCATCGGCAAAGGGGAAGAAAGCATCCGACGCGACCACGCTGCCCTGCGTCAGGCGCTCCGCCAAGCCCGCCGCTTTCGCCGCCTCCTCGGCCTTCCATGCGGCAATCCGGGCGGAGTCGGCACGGTTGGGCTGGCCACCGCCGATGCCGACCGTGGCGCCGCCCTTGGCGTAGACGATGGCGTTCGACTTCACGTGCTTGCAGACCCGGAAGGCGAACAGCATGTCGGCTAATTCCGCCTCGGTCGGCGCGCGCTTGGTAACCACTTTCAAATCGGCGGCGCTTACCCGGCCATTGTCGCGCGTCTGGGCGAGAAAGCCGCCGGCGAGGCCACGATAGGCCAGTCCCCCGGACGCCGGGTCGGGCATCCCGCCGGTCAGCAGCAGCCTCAGGTTCTTCTTGCGGCCGACAATCGCCTTGGCGTCGTCATCAGCGTCCGGGGCAATGATCACCTCGGTGAAGATGGCGGCGATTTTCTCCGCTGCTGCTGCATCCAGTGTCCGATTCACCGCGACGATGCCGCCATAGGGAGAGATTGGGTCACAGCGAAACGCCGCATCCCAGGCATCAGCCAGCTTCGCCGCTGAGGCCACACCGCAGGGCGTGGCATGCTTGATGATGGCGATGGTCGGCCCGTCGAACTCGGCCACACACTCAAAGGCAGCGTCCGTGTCGTTGAAGTTATTGTAGGAAAGTTCCTTGCCCTGCACCTGCATCGCCGTTGCGACGCCGGGGCGATCACCAGCGGTATAGAAAGCGGCCGCCTGGTGCGGGTTCTCGCCATACCGCAGTGTCTGCTTCAGGCTGCCGGCGATGGTCAGGCGCTGCGGGAAGGTCAGCGCCTGCTGTTGCGCAAACCACGCGGAGATGGCTGCGTCATAAGCCGCCGTACGGGCATATGCCTGCCCGGCCAGCGTCCGCCGCAGCGCCAGCGACGTGCCGCCGGATGCTCCGAACTCACCCAAAACCGCCTGGTACTGCGCCGGATCGGTCAGCACGGCAACAAAATCGTGGTTCTTCGCTGCCGCACGGATCAGCGCCGGACCGCCAATATCGATGTTCTCCACGCAGTCGTCGTACGGAGCGCCCTTCGCCACCGTTGCCTCGAACGGGTAGAGGTTCACCACGACCAGGTCGATCGGTGCGATCGCATGTTGCTGCATCTGCGCCACGTGCTCCGGCAGATCGCGCCGGCCAAGGATGCCGCCATGGATCTGCGGCACCAGCGTCTTCACCCGCCCGTCGAGAATCTCCGGAAACCCGGTATGGTCGGAGACCTCCTTCACCGGCACGCCCGCCTCGCGGAGCGCGCGGGCGGATCCGCCGGTGGACAGGATCTCGACGCCCTTGTCGGCCAGCGCGTTCGCGAAGGACACCAGCCCCGCCTTGTCGGAAACCGAGATCAGTGCGCGGCGGATGGGGACGATGTCTGTCATGGCGGCGGATCCTGAGCCTCTTCAAGGCCGGCGGGATAAACCGCCAGGCCCAGCAGGTCCAGCGTCCGCGCCAGCACCTTTGCCTCGTCGTACAGTTCAAGGGCCCGTGCCCGCCCAGCCTCGCCCATGCGCTGCCGCAGCGCCTTGTCCGCAGCGAGGCGGCCGAGCGCGGCGCCAAGGGCGGAGCCGTCGCCGGCGGGCACCTTCAGGCCGGTGACGTCCTGCACCACCTGTTCGTCCGGACCGCGGACACGGGTGGCGACGACGGGAAGGCCGGTCAGCATCGCCTCGATTACCGACATTGGCAGTCCCTCAAATCGGGAGGGCAGGGTGAAGATGTCGGCTGCGGCCATCAGGTCCGGAATGTCCTCGCGGTAGCCCAACAGGCGCAGGCGGTCGCCGAGGCCAGCCGCTTGCAGCACGGCCACCATGTCGGCGCCGCGATCAGACGCCAGCCGCTCGCCAACCACCCAGAGTTCCAGCTCCGGCAGCGTAGCCATGGCTTCTGCCAGTTCAGGGTATCCCTTGTGCCAGACCAACCGGGAAACCGCGATCACGACGACGCGGTCCTCCGGCACGCCGAGAGCGGCGCGCGTAGCGGCGCGCGCATCCGGGTTGGGGCGGAATATCGACGGGTCACGGCCATTGCGTACCGCCACGGCGTTGCGGGCAATCCACAGCCGCCGGGCGTCGGCGGCCTCGGCTTCCGATACGGTCAGGAACACGTCGGTAACGCGCGCTGCAGTCCACTCCAGCAGGAATGAAATCAGCCGCGACGTCAGCTTTTCGTCCCGGTAGTTGAAAACGAAGCCGTGGCAGGTATAGGCGATCGTCGGCACGCCGGCCCACCACGCGGCCATCCGCGTTAGGAATCCGCTGATTGGCATGTGCGCGTGCACGACGTCGGGCTTCTCAGCGCGCAGGATCGCTACCAACGCACGAAATGCCCGAAGGTGTGCCAAAGGCGATGCTCGACGTACGAATGGGAAGGCAATGACCCGGAAGCCTTCGGCGCGGACGCCGTCCAGCAATGGTCCCTCGGCGCAGCCGCCTACCGTCTCATGCCCCGCACTGCGGATCGCCCGCATCAGCGGCAACAGGAAGTGCCGCAGCGAGAAGTCGACGTTGGTGATTTCGAGAATTTTCATCAGGCGTGCAGTTGGGCCGCACCCTCACTGTACAGGCGCCGGGTTCTTGCCCCGACCGCTATGGCGGGCGCTGGCTCACCGCCGCTAATCTTAAGGGGGGCGCACCGCAGTTGCCACCACCGCACGGCCCGGCAAAGCACGCCAGCGGGTCTGTCCCGAGGGTGCTCTCGCCGGCCGCGGCACGTCACGCCAAGTAGGCCGGGCCCGTCAGCCCACGATAGAAACGCGCAGGGCATGGTGCTCAGCTCGGCGCGCAGGGGCTGCCACGCGCTGTGACGTGGAGATGACATCGTAGCGCCTCAGGTGGAACCGACCAGCAGACGCATAGCCCCTCGGTGCCTGTTCACCCCGCCCGCTCAACCTTGCTCAGCGCCCATTTCACCTGCTGCGATTCGTCAGCAAATCCGGTCAGCACCACCTGCTCACTGCGCCGTGGCTCCAGGCCACCGAGGTAGATGCTCTCTTCCAGGCTCAGCCGCGCCCCATCGGCGCGCAACCGCCAGAAACTGCCGGAGCGCAGCCTCAGCAGCACCGTCGCGCCATCCTGTTGCAGATTGGCCTGCACGTCCGGGTGCAGATGAAACCGCAGGGTAAAGGGCTGCGGTTCGGGTGCCTCAATCAGGTCCTCGCCGCGAACGTCCTCGCCGCTCTCCGCCATGTACAGGCGTCGGCGGTAGATCGCGCCAAACGGCTTGCGCCAGCCATCATGCGATGCGTCCAGCCAGTGTGCACCGGCGGCTTCCTGTCGCTGCGCCTCAACATTCTGTGGCCGGCGCCCCAGCCCCTCGGGCTTCAGTTCGCTGCTGTTGGTGTCGGCGATGACCAGCGTCGAGTGCGCCGCCGTTGCGCGCGAGGCGTCCCGCCACTCCGGCGGGCCGGCCGGGAAGGCGCCACAGTTCACGATCAGCCGGTCGCGCCCGACCGACATCTCCATCGACAGCGTGCCGGCATGCGAGCGCCGGTCGACGCCCGCCGGCGGCGGTGCGCCGCAATCGACGATCAGCACCGTCCGCCCGGCCTGCATGCGGTGGAAGCCGCCCTCGCTGAGCGACGCCGGGCTGCGGCCACCACGTCCGGCCTGGTTCAGCACCAGGGTGATCAGCGAGTCGCTTTCCTCCTTGCTGCCGTTGAACAGCGCCAGGCCGCCATCACCGTGGCGCATCAGCCGCAGCGCCGGCGCCATGCGGTCGATCGCACCGGTCAGCGCTGGCGGCGGCGCGGTCTGCGCGCTCTGCAAGAGGGCGCGAATTTCCGTTAAATCCTGTAGCGCCGCCAACTGCGCCGCGGGACTGCGTTCGGCGTGGCAACCGTCCGGCAGAATCTGTCGCGTGATCTCCTGCGGCAAAAACCGCAGCGCCCGGGCCAGAAAGCCACTCTGTTCCCGCAGCGCGACCGCCGCGGCGACCAGCCCCTTCAATGCCGTCAGTGCCCGCGCATCCAGCTCTTCCGCCGGCAGGGCGGCCGACAGGCTGCGCGCGTCGGCAACCAGCCGCGCCATCAATCGCTGGCGGAATGCATCGTCCGCCGTCGCCGCAAAGAAATCGTAATGTCCCAGCCAGGCGGTGATCCGGGCGCCGACGACGTCGGACCTGTGCGCCACCGGATCCGAAGGCGGATTGGCGATCCAGTCGACCACCAGCGCGCGCGCCTTCAGACGGGCGGCATCCGTGCCAAGGGCGCGCAGGTCGCGCAGCCAGCTGAAACTATGCGCAGCGGCGCGCAGGTCAGGTGAGCCGCCCGATGCGTGCCAGCCGCCGGGCTGCAGTGGTTGTACCGCGCCGCCAAACTCCAGTTCGCCCTTGATCAGCCGCGCGCCGCGGTCCCCGTCGCCGGGCCACGGATCACGGACCGACAGTGCCGGCGCGTCCGGGATCCGTCCCATCCGCAGATTGGGCAGCCGCGCCATTGCCCGCCGCGCACCGCGCAGCCATTTACCGGGAGCCGCACCGGCGTTCATTCACACCCTCGGATGATGGATGCGATGGTGGGAAAGCCAGATCGATCGTTTCGCGACTCGCACGCGATCAAGCGGACATCAGACGACATGCAGCGTTTCTAGACAGTGCCATGGATCGGGCACAAGGCATGCATCAGAGCCGAACCAACCGTGCCGCAAAGAATCCGTCCATTCCACCGCGTTCCGCCCAAAGGCCGGGGTGAGTGCGGAGAAATCCCTCGGGTGTCAGCGCCTCGGGCACCGCCTGCAATTCCTCAGCGGTAAAGGGATCATGCCGCAGTCCGCCACGCGCCACGGCAGCAGCAATACGAGGCTGCCCTTCCTCCGGTTGCAGTGAGCATACGGCATAAACCAACCTGCCGCCCGGACGAAGCATGGCGGCTGCCGCCTCCAGCAGCGCATCCTGTGTCTCGGCTAAGGTCTGCGGATCGCGTGGCCGCTTCAGATGCGCGACATCGGGATGGCGTCGAATCGTCCCGGTGGCGCTGCACGGCGCGTCCAGCAACACAGCGTCCAATAGCTGCGTCGGGCGCCACTGGGTCGCATCAGCGGTAATGACATCTGCCTGCAGGTCCCAGCGCCGCAAATTCTCGGTCAGGCGCTGCACGCGCTGTTTGTCGCGATCCACCGCGATTACGGCTGCGCCGGCGGCAGCAAGCTGTCCGGTCTTGCCGCCAGGCGCGGCGCATAGATCAGCCACGCGCTCCCCCGGCCGCACCGCCAGCAGGCGCGCGGGCAGCGCCGCCGCGGCATCCTGCACCCAAAGGCGTCCCTCCTCGAAGCCAGGGATCGACGCGACAGCTGTGCCGGCCGGAAACCGCACCGAACCGGTCGGCAGTTCAACGCCCCCTTCCGGCACTGCGACGCCGGGCTGGCGCGTCAGGTCGAGCGGTGCCTCGTGCTGATGCGCCAGCGCGATGGCGCGCGCGTCCGCACCCCAGGACGACCAAAGCCAAGCCGGCGTATCCAGGCGCGGCGAATCCAGGTCGGCCAGCACCGCCCGCCCGGCGGTGGCGACCTTTCGGAGCACGGCGTTCACCAGGCCCGCGAACGGTGTCAGCCGCTTGGTCCGAGCCAGCGCGACGGCAGTTCCGACAGCCGCATGGACCGGCGTATCCAGCAGCAACAGGCCGGCGGCGCCGATATGCAGGATGACACGAACCGGATCGGGCGGCTTCCGGCGCAGATGCGGTTCCAGTACCGCGTCCAGCGTGCCCATCCGCCGAAGCACGGCGGCGGCGATACGATGCGCCGCCGCCTTGTCGCGCGCGTCGACCTTCGGCAGGGAGTCCAGCGCCTCCTCCAACGGGCGGCGCCGCTCCAGCACGGCGGTCAGGAGGTCAAACGCGGAGTCCCGGGTCGGATCGGCCATCAGGGACGCAGGTGTGGCCGCCCAACCCCGTGGTAGTCAAATCCAGCCTCGCGCATGGCCGCCGGGTCGTAGACATTGCGCAGGTCAACGACCACGCGGCCGCGCATGGCCGCGGCAATACGCGTTGGCGCCAGGGCGCGAAATTCATTCCACTCGGTGATCAGCACCAGCACGTCAGCGCCGGACGCCGCGTCCAAGGCGTCCTTGCAGTAGATGACGCCTTCCGGCAGCAGCGGCTTCGCCTGCTCCATGCCCTCAGGGTCGAACGCCCGGATTGTCGCGCCATCGCCGGCGAGGCGAGACAGTATGGAGATCGACGGGGAATCGCGCATGTCATCAGTCTCGGGCTTGAAGGTCAGGCCCAGGACGCCGATCGTCTTGCCGCGGACGGACCCGCCGCAGGCGTTGACGACGCGGACCGCCATGCTGGACTTGCGGGCGTCGTTGACGGCGACGGTCGCCTCTACCAGACGCGACGGGGCGCCGTAATCCTGCGCGGTACGCACCAGAGCCAGCGTATCCTTTGGAAAGCAGGAGCCGCCATAGCCCGGTCCGGGGTGCAGGAACTTGCGGCCGATGCGGCCGTCGAGGCCGATGCCGCGAGCAACGTCATGCACGTCGGCCCCGACCTTCTCGCACAGGTCCGCCATTTCGTTGATGAACGTGACCTTCATCGCCAGAAACGCATTGGCGGCGTATTTCGTCAGTTCCGCCGTTTCAATCGAGGTGAACACGATCGGCGCCTCGATCAGGTACAGCGGCCGGTACAGCCGGCGCAGGATTTCCCGAGCGCGATCCGACTCGGCACCGATGACGACGCGGTCGGGACGCATGAAGTCGCCGATGGCGTTGCCTTCCCGCAGGAATTCTGGATTGGAGGCGACATCGAATTCCAGATCCGGACGGACGGACTGCGCGATCTGTTGGATCTGGCGGCTGGTGCCGACCGGTACGGTGGATTTCGTCACGATCACGGCGTAGCCGGTGAGGGCCCGCGCCACCTGCTCCGCGGCCGCATAGACGTATTTCAGATCGGCATGGCCGTCGCCGCGCCGGGTCGGCGTGCCGACGGCGATGAAGACGGCTTCGGCGCCGGCGACGCCGGTCGTCAGGTCGTTGGTAAAGGTCAGGCGGCCGGCTGCCACATTCTCCTGCACCAGCTTTTCCAGGCCGGGTTCATAGATTGGCATACGTCCTTCATTCAAAGCGGCGAGCTTGTCGGCATCGGCCTCGACGACCGTCACTTCGGTACCGAACTCGGCCAGGCAGGCCCCGGAGACAAGTCCGACGTAGCCGCCGCCAATCATTGCAATGCGCACAGGCTGGATTCCTCAAATCTATGCAGCCGCGATTCAGCACAGCACACGCCCGCTTTCCACTAAATTGGTATCGGGCAACGAATGTCATACCAGTGTAATTTGTCATCTGGGCTTGACACCGCCCGGGGCGGCAGGGTGTGTGGACTGGTTCGCAGCCCGCCAACCGATTGGAAAGGTCATGTCAAGTCGCTCTCTCCGTATCGGCGTTGTCGGGGCGGGACATTTCGGCCGCTACCACGCGCTGAAGGTTGTTGCGTCCCCGCGGACCGCGCTGAGTGGCGTCGCCGATGTCGACACGGAACGGGCCAAGACCTTGGGCTGGGAGGCAGGCGCACCGGACCGGACATTCGACGCGCTGCTGGCGGTGAGCGACGCTGTCATCATCGCCTCCCCGGCGGACACCCACCATGCGCTGGCAGCCGCCGCGCTGCGCGCCGGCAAGCACGTGCTGGTGGAAAAGCCAATGGCGGCGACGCTGGCGGAAGCCGAGGAACTTGGCGCGCTGGCGCAGACGAACGGCCTGGTGCTGCAGGTCGGCCATCTGGAGCGTTATTCCGCTGCCTTCAGGGCGCTGGAGGGCAAGGTGGTCAACCCGCTCTACATCGAGGCGACGCGTATCGCGCCATTCAAGCCGCGCGGTACCGATGTATCGGTGATCCTGGACCTGATGATCCATGATCTGGACCTCGTCCTGGCCCTGGTGGACAGCGAGATTGAAAGCGTTGATGCGGTGGGCGGCGCGGTGGCCAGCCAGCATGAGGACATCGCCAATGCCCGCCTGCGGTTTCGCAACGGCGCCGTGGCGAGCATCACGGCGTCACGGATTTCGCCACGGATCGAACGGCGCATGCGCATTTTTGCGCAGGATCGCTACCTCGCCGCCGATTTTGCCGCTCGGAAGCTGACAGTGATCCATCGCAGCGGAACGTCGGACGACACCGGCGACTCCATGCCGGTTCCGGGCGTGGCCGGCTTCGCCATGGAGGATGTGTCGTGGGAGGACCATGATTCGCTGGCGGCGGAGCATGCTGCCTTCGCCGCCTCGATCCTGGATGGCGCGCCGGTGCTGGTCGATGCCACGGTAGGCCGGCGTGCGCTGGCAGCCGCACTGGACGTGGCGCGGTCGATGCAGGGGTCGCGGGAGAAGATGATGGCGTCCGGGCTGATCGCCGGCGGACATTAGGCGCCAAACACAGCCTTGCGGACGTCGACCGGTGCTTTGTCCGAAACGCCTGGGGTCAGGTCCGCCGGTGCCGCCGCCTCGATGACGCGAAATGGCGTGGCTCTGATCTCCCAGAACTGCCCCTCGCCCCAGATCGCGACTCCTCCTCCTGTGTCGTCGGCATACCAACCATCATGCAAGCATACGACGGTCCAGCCAGCGGCCCGGGCGGCGTCAGGATCACCAAGACAGAAGTAGTCGATCTTACCAGCGCTGTCGGGGAGGATTGGCGGCGTGTTGCGGCGTAGCTTCACGGTCAGGTTGGGGACGCGACCGCCCTCGGCGCGGATGATGAACATCATGACTGCAGAAACCTGGCCACCTGCGCTACGAACGCGGCAGGCTGTTCCAGCTCCGGATGGTGACCTGCATCGGCAATGATTGCGAACTTCGCGTTCGGGATCAGACCGGCGTAGCCTCGACCATACTCCGGCACGACAATGCCATCGTGCTCGCCCCATAGCACCAGGGTTGGCGCTTTGATCCGGTGCAGCCACCTCTTGAGCTGTGGATTGAACATGTGCGGTGTCCAGGCAAACAGGCACAATGAATCCCAGTTGCGCGCCAGCGCCACCATCTCGGCGTCGCTCATGCTGTCGTTAATCGTGGCCTGCCAGCCGACACCGTAGCTGCCGGCAGGCCGCCGAGTCGGATCGCGCCACGCCAGGCGGTTCAGCGTGTCCGGATGCGTATTAAAGAAGTGCGCGATGTCGCGCTCCTCGCGGCCTCCGAGCTTGATGCCGACGGGGTCGACGAGGATCAGGCGATCAAGTTTTGGGTGGCCGGCGACGGCGAGTTCAGCGGCGATCCAGCCGCCGAAGCTGAAGCCGATGACGCTGATTTTCCTGTTTGGCAGTGAATCGAGGACGCCGAGGTAAAGACGTGTCAGGTCGTACATCGTGTCGAAATCGGCCGGAAGCGGCGAGGCGCCGAAGCCGGGATGCGACGGCCCAACCACCCGGTGGGTGCGAGCCAGATCGTTGAGGAACGGCGCCGACGGGCTGATCGGGTTGATGCCGTGGATCAGCAGCAGCAGCGGAGCGTCGGCTGGCCCACGTTCCAGAACCTCCAGCGCGTGCGGCCCAATCTGCATCATTCCGCAACGGAGGACAGCGCGCGCGCTTCGACCGGCGGCAGGTCCTGCAATTGCGGCAACACCTCCTTGGCGGCGAGCGAGAAGCTCTTCATGGCCTCGGCGTGCGTCACCAGGCCCTGGCGGGTCATCATGATGATGCGGCCGACGCCGCCGACACGCTCCCGGAACGTCTTGATCTGCTTCACGACCGTGTCGGGATTGCCGCAGAACATCTGGCCCTGCGCGATCAGGCTTTCGACCGACAGGTTGGTGGGCCGCTTGGAGGCGCCACGCCAGGCCGCCGGCGCCATGTCGGGCGCTACCGCGCCAGGCTGGAATTTCGACATCTGCGGCGCGCTCTTGATACTGACGGTCAGGAACCAGGGAATCTTCTGGCCGATGCGGAACGCCTCCTCATCCGTATCGCCGACATAGCAGAACGCCATGTAGGAGAAGCGGTCCTCACCCGGCGTGGGCAGCCCGGCGGCAGTGCGCGCCTGCCGGTACGTGTCGAAGGCGAGCCTGGTGCGGTCATAGCCGCCGAACAGCAGCGTGTTGATGTAGCCACGCCGGCCGAGCTCGGCGCAGGTCGGCAGGTCGCTGGTGGCGGCCCAGAATTCCGGCCGCGGCGACTGGTAGGGGCGCGGCCAGACATTCACATGAGCGTGGGTGAAGAACTTGCCCTCCCAACTGAATGGACCATCAGGGCTGGTCAGCGCCTTTTCGATCAGGTCGATCGCCTCCCATTCGCGTTCGCGGATGCGCATCGGGTTGGCATCACCCGAGGTCATTTCGGTGGCGCCGGACTTCACAAAGCCGATGTCGAGCCGCCCGCGCGACAGCACGTCCAGCGTCGCGTATTCCGTCGCCACACGTACCGGGTCCGGCCGCACGGTGATCAGCGTCCCGAGTGTGAGGATACGGACCTTACGCGTGATGCGGGCGACAACGCCGGTGATGACCGGGCTCGCAGCCCAGAGGTTATTGATGCCCGAGTGGTGCTCGTTTGTGACGATGTGCAGGCCGATATCGTCGCAGAGCTGGTATTCCTCGAAGACCTCATCGTAGAGCTGGGCGACGATCTTCGGATCGCAGTAGCGGTTGGGCAGGCTGGCTCGCACCGAGTCCGCGGCGTCCAGCACTTCGGCCGGAACGAACGGGTACGGGCATTCGCAGTGGTTCCATAGTTCCATACGCGACTATCCCAGGCGGCGCCGGTACAGTGCAATCAACCGCTCCCAGTGCCGTTCCGCAGCCGGCTTGTCGTAGCACCAGCGCTGCGGGAAGGCGAAGCCGTGGTGCACATGTGGATACATTTCCAGCTCGCCACCATTGCCGGATTTCTCGAACAATCCCTTCAGCTCCGCCACCATCGGCAGCGGCGCCAGTTCGTCATGCTCCGCACAGGCGATGTACAGTTCCCCCTTCGCCTTGGCCAACGTCAGATGCGGGCTTTCCTCGGCGTCGCTGACCAGCCAGGTACCGTAGAAGGAGGCAGCAGCAGCGATGCGATCCGGATAACGGGCGGCTGCGGCAAGCGAATACGGACCACTCATGCAATAGCCATGCGTCCCGACCGGCCCTGCCTTCGCCGGTCGTTGCGTATCGAGGAAAGCCAGCATATCGCCGATATCCTCCATCACGGGTGGGATCGTCATCTTCGTCCGCACCGATCGCATCCGCGCCTGCTCTGCACTGCCCTTCACCAGCACGTCGGGGCCGTATTTCGTATCGCGGCCGGCGCGGTAGTACAGGTTGGGCAGCAGAACGTAGAAACCGACCGAGGCAAGGCGGCGCGCCATGTCGTACAGTTCCTCGCGGATACCGGGCGCGTCCATCAGCATCAGCACGGGCGGGTGCGGGCCGTTCCGTTCCGGATGGACTATGAATGTCTCCATTGCGCCAGCGCGCGTCTGGATGTCGCGAATTTCTTCGATCACAGACCCTGCCTCCCAAGCATTGCCGCCGGTCGTGCGGCGGTCTCAAAGCTATACGTCATCTTAGTCCGAGGCACACGATGCACGCCACGTGATGTGCCTACCGGCTTCTATCGCGCCCATGGGGGCAAGGATCCAATGGGGGTACGGGTCATAGCCGCGCGGTGGATCGGCTGAACGAACCGCTACAGGTGATCGGGGGGCCACCGATGTCCATCAGCCGGGCGCGACGCCATCGCGCGCGCAACGCGGCAGAAACATTGGCCGCAACGATGGACGCTGAACCTCGACGAACCGGCGCGCGGCGGGATGACGGGTGTTGAGTGCTGGTAAGCCACTGTCCTTCTGGCGCCGCCGCGTCCCGCTTCTGCGGGCCCGGACAAGCCGCACCAGGGCGAACCACGCGGACGGCGCGTTAACGCCGAGGTTCTGACCGGCTGCCCAGCCTCATCCCCGTACCGCGGCGGCCAGTGTCCGGACCTGATCCAGCACCTTATCCACCGTGCCCGGCAGCGCCTTGCCGTCGCCATCCAGATTGGCCGCCAGCGTATCGATCAGCGCCGACGCCACGACGGCGCCATCGGCAATTCGCGCCGCATTCGCCGCCTGCTCCGGCGTGCGGACGCCAAAGCCCACAGCGATCGGCAGATCCGACACCTTGCGGATGCGTGGGATCGCCTGCTCCAGTTGCTGCGCGGTAGCCGTGCGCGTGCCGGTGATGCCGGTGATGCTGACGTAATAGACAAAGCCGGAACTGCCGGTCAGAACATGCGGTAGCCGAGCGTCATCCGTTGTCGGTGCCACCAGGCGGATGAAGTCCAGCGCATTGGCGTCGCTGAACGGCAGCAGCAGGTCGGCTTCCTCGGTCGGCAGATCGACGATGATCAGCCCATCCACGCCGGCCGCGGCCGCATCGACGCAGAACCGCTCCGGCCCATACGACAGGATTGGATTCAGATACCCCATCAGCACGATGGGAGTCGTCTGGTCGTCCTGCCGGAACGCCTGCACCATCGCCAGCACGTCGCGCACCTTGATGCCGGCGGCGAGCGCGCGCTTGCCGGCAGCCTGGATGATCGGACCGTCGGCCATCGGATCGGTGAACGGCATGCCGATCTCGATCAGATCCGCCCCCGCGCCGGGCATACCGCGCAGCAGCGCCATCGAGGTGTCCTTGTCCGGGTCCCAGGCCTCGATGAACGGGATCAGTGCGCCGCGGCGCTCTGCCTTCAAGGCGGCAAATTTCGCAGCGATCCGACTCATAGCTTCACGCCCAGATGCTGCGCGACGGCGAAGATATCCTTGTCGCCCCGGCCGCACAGGTTCATCACGATGATCTGGTCCGCCGCCAGCGTCGGCGCCAGCTTGATCACATGCGCCAGCGCATGCGCCGGCTCCAGCGCCGGGATGATCCCCTCGGTCCTCGTGCAAAGCTGGAAGGCCTCCAGCGCCTCCCGATCGGTGGCCGAGACATACTCCACCCGCTTGATGTCATGCAGCCAGGAGTGCTCCGGCCCGATGCCCGGATAGTCGAGTCCGGCGCTGATGCTGTGCGCCTCGATGATCTGGCCGTCATCGTCCTGCAGCAGGTAGGTGCGGTTGCCGTGCAGCACACCGGGCCGGCCGCCGGTCAGCGACGCCGCGTGCTGGCCGGTGTCGATGCCATGCCCGCCGGCCTCGACACCGATCAGCCGCACGCTGCTGTCGTCGAGGAACGGATGAAACAGTCCCATCGCGTTGGAGCCGCCACCGATGCAGGCGACGGCAGCGTCGGGCAGGCGGCCCTCGGCCTGCATGATCTGCTGCTTGGCTTCCTCGCCGATCACCGACTGGAAGTCGCGCACCATGGCCGGATAGGGGTGCGGGCCTGCGACGGTGCCGATCAGGTAGTAGGTGTCCTGCACGTTGGCGACCCAGTCGCGCATCGCCTCATTCATGGCATCCTTCAGCGTGCCGGCGCCCGAAGTCACCGGCTTCACCTCGGCGCCCAGCAGCTTCATGCGGAATACATTTGGCGCCTGCCGCTCGACGTCTGTGGCGCCCATGTAAACGGTGCAGGGTAGGCCAAACAGCGCGCACATCGTCGCCGTGGCGACGCCATGCTGGCCGGCGCCGGTTTCGGCAATGATCCGGGTCTTGCCCATGCGGCGGGCCAGTAGGATCTGGCCCATGCAGTTGTTCGCCTTGTGGCTGCCGGTGTGGTTCAGTTCGTCGCGCTTGAAGTAGATTTTCGCGCCGCCGAGGTGCTGGGTCAGCCGCTCCGCGAACCACAGCGGGCTCGGGCGGCCGACATAATGCGTCAGGTGGTGCTGCAGGTCGGCCTGGAACGCCGGATCGTCCTTCGCCTCATAATAGGCGCGCTCAACCTCGAGGATCAGCGGCATGAGGGTTTCCGCGACGAAGCGGCCGCCATAATCGCCAAAGCGTCCGCGGTCGTTGGGACCGGTGCGCAGGCTGTTGATTCCAGGAACACTGTTCAAGACGGACCCTCCTTGCAGGCTGCGCTTCTAGAGCATGGCGGGGGCAGGTCAAGGATTGGAGTCGTTCGGCCAGGCCGCGCCACGACGTGGCCGCATATGGGTCGAACAGACGACTCAATGGCCGGCTGGGATCAGCCCGCTACGCCGATATCCAGCCAACCCCGCACATCGAACCGCGCGGAGTCCCCGGCGCGCAGAAGCACTGTCGTGGTGTCGGACTCGATCACCGCCGGGCCGGCAACGACCTGATCCACCGCCAGTTCGCCAAAATCAAACACCGGCACCATCCGCCAGTCGCCAAGAAAGACGCGGCGCTCGCCCTTTGCCGCCACCGGCGTCGTCCGGCCAGCCGCACCGGCCGGCTCGACCGGCCGCAGCCGCCCGATCGCGGACAGGCGCGCGTTGACGATGACAACTTCCTGGTCGCGCAGCGCATACGTGTACAGCGCCTCATGGGCCTGGTGGAACCGCTCCGCCAGGAGCGCGGCGAGGTCCGGCGCCGACCAATCCACATCGTCCAGCGGCACGGCAATTTCGAAAACCTGCTCGCCATAACGCATGTCGGCCGCGCGGCGCAGCGCGACCTCGCCGTCGAACCAGGCGAGCCGCTCGCGGCCTTCCGCCTCCATGGCAGCGAAGGCGGCCTGCAGCGCGGCGGCGTCGATGGCGCCCGCCTGGCCGAGGCTACGGCTGAGCTCCACCCGCAGGTCCGTGTTCAGCATGCCCCACGCGGACAGCACCGACGCTGCCTCCGGCACCGCCACCCGGCCGATGCCAAGTTCCGCGGCCACCGCCGCCACGTGCAGGCCGGCCGCGCCGCCAAACGCCAGCAACGTAAACTGCCGTGGATCGACGCCACGTCGCACCGTCGCGACCCGCACGGCGTCCGCCATGCGACTGTTGACCACACGGTGGATGCCGCCTGCGGCCTCGGGCACCGAGACACCCAGATCCGCCGCCAGCCGCGCCACGGCAGCCGTCGCCGCATCCAGGTCCAGCAACCGCCGGCCGCCGAGGAAATTCGCCGGGTCGAGGAACCCCAGCACCAGATTTGCATCCGTCACTGTCGCTGACGTGCCGCCCTGGCCGTAACAGGCTGGACCGGGGACAGCGCCGGCACTCTCCGGTCCGACGGCCAGCAGTCCCGACCGGTCCAGCTTCCCGATCGAGCCGCCGCCCGCCCCCAGTGTCACGATATCCAGGCTCGGCAGTGCGATTCGCGCGGTGCCGACCGCCTTGTCGCCGGCGAGCAGCGGCTGCCCGCCGCGCACCACGGCGATATCGGTCGATGTCCCGCCCATATCGAAGCCGATGACGTTCGCCGCCATTCCCGCGCGGCTCAACGCCACACACGCCGCTACTCCCCCGGCCGGGCCGGACAGCGCGGTGCCGGCGGCCAGCCGCGTGGCCTCGGCCACGGACGCAACGCCGCCATGCGACAGGATGACCAGGAGTTCGCCACTATAACCAGCCTCGCGAAGACGGCCCTGCAGGCGGCCGAGGTAGTTCTGGATCACCGGCCCGACCGCGGCATTGGCAACGGTGGTGGAGAAGCGCTCGAACTCCTTGATCTGCGGCAGCACGTCGAAGGAGGTGGTGACATAGGCGTCCGGCAGCCGAGCGCGGACGGCGTCCGCGGCTTGATTCTCGTGCGCCGGGTTGCGCCACGCGTGCAGGAAGCAGACGGCGACCGACTGCACGCCCGCCTGAGCCAGCGTGTCGATCGCCGTCGTCAACGAGGCTTGGTTCAGGGGCGTTTCCACCGTCCCGTCGGCGCGCATCCGCTCCGTCACGCCGAGGCGCAGGCGGCGCTGCACCAGTGGGTCAGGCGGTGCCATGCGCAGATTGTAACGGTCAGGCTTAAGCCCCTCGCGCATCTCGATGACGTCGCGGTGGCCTTCCGTGGTCAGCAGGCCGACGCGCGCGGTCTTGCCCTCCAGCAGCGCGTTGGTGGCGACGGTGGTACCGTGGACGATGCGTGTCGTGGCCCTCAGCAGCGCGGCAGCGGACAGGCCGAGCCGTTCGGCAGCCAGCGCGATGCCGTCGAGCACGCCACTCGACTGGTCCGCCGGTGTGCTGGCCGCCTTGGCGATGATGGTCGTGCCGCTTTGGTCCGCGACCACAATGTCGGTGAAGGTGCCGCCGACGTCGATGCCAATCGTATAGTTCATGCCCCGGAAAGTGACGCGCCCGGCGCTACCGCGCAAGCGAGGCGCGGAGTGGCCGGGGGGCGACTTGGCCGGCTTCGTCAGGCGTAGCCGACCTTCGCCAGCGTTGGGCCAAGCAGCACGTCCAGCGCCCGTTGGTCGGCCGGCGAGAGTTCATGCCGCCAGCGGCCGGGCGAGGAGTCGAAGATGGCCCGTGTCGCCTTCGATTCAAAGATGTCCGGCGCCTCATCGTCCGCCGGCTGCAGGATCTGTGGCTCCCAGGGCAGGTCGAGGAAGGTCAGCAATGCGCGCAACTGCTCCTCTGGCGCCCTGACCAGAGCTTCGTATGACAGCTCGTAATAGTTCGGGTCATGACGCCATTTGATCCCAGCCTCCACAAGTTTGCGCCATTGTACAGCGCAGCGGATTGCCGCTGCCGTGCTATCGGGTGCCGCGTGGTCCAGCCGAGCAAACGGTGTACGCCGGAGCGAGCAGACCACGTCGCGCCCGTCGCGGACGATGTGGACGAGCTTGGCATTGGGAAAGTGGCGGCGCACAAAGCGGAACCGCCCAACATTGCGCGGGGTTTTCTCCAGCCAGACAGGCTTGCCGAACCGCTGCACGACCGCGGCATGGAAGCGCCCGATGAACTCGGCCTGGGAGCGGCTGTCGCGCTGCCATTGCCTGATCTCGGCGGCCTGCCATCCCAGGCGGGTAGCGATGTCCTCGGGAGAGCTGATGCGGTTCAGAAACACTGTCGTTTCGGGACCAGCGGCGATCATCGAATGGCGGCTGAGCAGTGTTCGCAGCAGGGTAGTGCCGCTGCGGGGTGAGCCGCCGACAACGACAAGGCCTGACAGCGCCGAAACGCGTGGCGCCGCGATTGACCGGAGCTGCCACCAGCGCCGATAGCCCACCGTATCGAACAGCCTGTCGGCGGCGCGAGCGTTGCGGTGTGGCCGCGACCGCAGACGGCGAAGGCGGGTCGCGGCATGGGCGCGCGTTCGCCGCAGGCGCCGGTGCCAGACCAGCCATGTCAACAATTGCAACGATGTTGGCTGGAATGGTTGTGAACCGTCCCGCATCTGTTCCAGTAGGCCGGCAAAAGCTTCAGGCGGCAGCAGCATCCTTGCCGTCAGCACACCCAGCGTGGCGATTCCGGCCTCATCAGCATGGCCGACATAAGGTATGTGGTCCGGGATGAAATCCCAGGGGCCGGCAACGTAACCAACAGCGACCAGCAATGGGATCAGCGCGGGTGCCGATTTGCGAAGCGTGCAGCCGCTGACCCAAAGGCGGCCTTCGAACCACGCAGCGTGAATGAAGCGTTTGATGCAAGCCATATCGTTATGAAGCAGTCTGTGGATGCCTCATCTTGAACAGGAAGTTCCGTGCCATAGTGTCCCGAAATGTAACGGTCACACGGCGTTGTGATCGTGGCGGCTTCCCGCGCGCCGCGGCGGATGTGTCGCTGCGATCCTCATGAAGAAAAGGCCCGCGCATGGCAGCGCAGGCCTTTGGAAGCAAAATCACAGGGTCCGCTCACCGAAGACTCCGGGCCGAGGTCAGGGTCCCGCCGGCCTCAAGGCCTTCCGTTGGATCCCTGCGTAGAGAGAGCGCCAGTCAGTGCCGTCCAGGCAAGTCATAGCGGTCGGCGTTCATTACCTTGTGCCAGGCTGCGACAAAGTCCGTCACAAACTTCTCCTGCGAATCGGCACAGGCATAGACCTCGGCTAGGGCACGCAGTTCCGAGTGCGAGCCGAAAATCAGGTCAACGCGCGTGCCGGTCCATTTCAACGCCTTCGTTTTCCGGTCGTAGGCTTCATATTCGTTCGCGGAGCTGGTCGGCTGCCACACGGTGTTCATGTCCAGCAGGTTGACGAAGAAGTCGTTCGTCAGCATGCCAACCCGGTTGGTGAAGACACCGTGTTTGGAGCCGTTCGCATTGGCCCCCAGCACGCGCAGGCCGCCGACCAGCACCGTCATTTCCGGTCCGGTCAGCATCAGCAGTTGCGCCCGGTCCACCAGCTCCTCCTCGGGCTGCATCATCGTCGGTCCCCGGAGGTAGTTGCGGAAACCTTCCGAATGCGGTTCGAGCGGGGCGAACGAATGTGCGTCCGTCTGCTCCTGCGATGCATCCATCCGACCCGGCGTGAACGGCACCGTTATGCTGGTCCCGGCGTCCTTTGCGGCCTTTTCGACGGCCGCACAGCCGCCCAGCACGATCAGGTCGGCGAGCGAAACCTTCTTGCCGCCGGCCGCCGACGCGTTGAAGGCCTGCTGGATGGCTTCGAGCGTCTGCAGCACCTTCGCGAGTTCGGGTGGGTTGTTGATCGCCCAGTCCTTCTGTGGCGCCAGCCGGATGCGTGCACCATTGGCGCCGCCGCGCTTGTCGGAGCCGCGGAAGACCGATGCCGACGCCCAGGCGGTCGAAACCAATTGGGGCACGGTCAGTCCCGACGCCAGGATCTTCTGCTTCAGCTCGGCGATTTCCGCGTCGGCGATCAGCGGATGATCCACCGGCGGAATGGGATCCTGCCAGATCAGCGTTTCCTGCGGCACCAGCTTGCCGAGGTAGCGCTGGATCGGTCCCATGTCACGATGCGTCAGCTTGAACCAGGCGCGGGCGAAGGCGTCGGCAAACTGGTCCGGATGCTCGTAGAACCGGCGTGAGATCTTCTCATAGGTCGGGTCGAAGCGCAGCGAGAGATCGGTGGTCAGCATGGTCGGCAGGCGCTTCTTGGCCGGATCGAACGGATCCGGGATTGAAGCGTCGGCACTCTTTGCCTGCCACTGCTGCGCGCCGGCCGGGCTTTTCGTCAGCTCCCATTCGTACTTGAACAGATTGTCGAAGAAGTGATTGCTCCACCGTGTCGGCGTTTGGCTCCAGATCACTTCCGGGCCACCGGTGATCGCGTCAGTGCCCCAGCCTGTGCCGAACTTGCTCCGCCAGCCAAGTCCCTGATCCTCCAGCACGGCGCCTTCCGGCTCCGGACCAACGAATGACGGATCTCCGGCGCCATGGGTTTTGCCGAATGTATGGCCGCCGGCGATCAGCGCGACGGTCTCCTCGTCGTCCATCGCCATGCGCGCGAAGGTCTCACGGATATCGCGGGCCGCGGCGACCGGGTCCGGCTTGCCGTTCGGTCCCTCCGGGTTGACGTAAATCAGGCCCATCTGCACCGCGCCGAGCGGATTCTGAAGCTGGCGTTCGCCGCTGTAGCGTTCATCGCCGAGCCAGGTGCCTTCGGGACCCCAGTACAGTTCCTCGGGCTCCCAGGTGTCGACGCGGCCGCCGGCGAAGCCGAACGTCTTGAAGCCCATCGACTCCAGCGCGACGTTGCCGGCGAGTATGAACAGGTCCGCCCAGGAGATTTTCTTTCCGTATTTCTGTTTAATTGGCCACAGCAGGCGGCGCGCCTTGTCGAGATTCGCGTTGTCCGGCCAGCTATTCAGCGGGGCAAAACGCTGCTGCCCGCCGCCAGCGCCGCCGCGGCCATCGGCGATGCGATAGGTGCCGGCGCTGTGCCAGGCCATGCGCACCATCAGGCCACCGTAATGACCAAAATCGGCCGGCCACCAGTCCTGCGAGTCCGTCATCAGCGCGTGCAGGTCCTTGATCACGGCGTCGAGATCGAGCGTCTGGAATTCCTTCGCGTAATCGAATGCCTCACCCATCGGGTTCGACCGCATCGAATGCTGGTAAAGCTTCTGCAGGCTGAGCGCATTCGGCCACCAGTCACGGTTGGTTCTGCCGCCACGTCCGTGTGCCACGGGGCACGTTGCTGCGCCGGTACCTTCGGTCAAGCCGTCCATCTTCCTCTCCTGCATGGTGGAGTTCTTGTTCGGCTAGCAAATACCTCACGATGTTGTGAGGCGTTTACTCGTTCGTGCTGGCCGACGCCTGGACTTTAGTGAGAGTGGCCTCATCGGTATAATTGATTATTTAAATCGTTTTGATCGACTTGTTCTGTGCGGCGAGCCGGCAGGTGATGTGTCCGAGCCTCTGCCGCCCTGCGCTTTCTGTGTTGACGGTGGTCGCTAACGCGCCGATGTCCGCGGGACATGGTACGACCAGCAAAGCGCACTGCACCGGGCCGCGCGAGCCAGCAGCGGCTATTAGGCACCAGCGACGCAGCATAACTTGAAGTCCCGCTGCAAGCGGACCTTATGGTTATCTGTTCGCAATGGAACGTGGAGCACGTTCGCTGACTTCTCGGCATAAACTCAAAAGCCGGGGCTGGTCTGGCCGAGCGGATCGAGACGGCCTTGGCAGGGGCGGTTATAACAATACGCACTAGGAGGGACCGTGGACGAGGGGGCCACTGCCTGGAGGCGGTCGGACGCCCAGCTCCCCCTGGCCAAAGGCGAGCCGCTACGCCCGTAATCGCGTATGACGGCTGCCGTCGAGCACGCACGTCAACCATGAGGCAGGCCTTGTGCCGCGGCGCAACAATGTCCGGGCCGCCCCGGCCGATGAGCCGGCTGTCCTGATTCCGTTGCACGCAAAGCTTGACTCGCCAACCGAATCCTCTATCTCCCCGACTCGACGCTACCCATATTTGGCGCCGCATCCCCAACCCGGCCCGCGCCCTGTGCGACGCGGGCAAGCCGTGTTTCCGCATTCGGAGACGCGCATACCACGGCAACCAGCCGGGCCTGCTGCCCGGCGCACCCGTAACGGAACATACCAACCACATGGCATTACAAGCCGCCGCGCGCGCGCATGAGCCTGCGCAAGACCACTTCAAAGGCGAAGACTTCGCCTCTCTCCTTGAGGAAACACTCGGCACAGACACCGGCTTCGACGGCTCCGTCGTCACGGGCCGTGTTGTGCGCCTCACCGATGAATTCGCCGTCGTCGATGTCGGCTTGAAGTCCGAGGGCCGCGTCGCCCTGAAGGAATTCGGTCCGCCCGGTGCCAAGCCGGAAGTGAAGCCCGGCGACCTGGTCGAACTCTATGTCGAGCGGTATGAGGATCGCGACGGCGCCATCATCCTGTCGCGGGAGAAGGCGCGCCGCGAGGAAGCCTGGACCAACCTGGAGAAGGCGTTCGACCAGAAGGAGCGCGTCGACGGCACGATCTACGGCCGCGTCAAGGGCGGCTTCACCGTCGACCTCGGCGGCGCCGTGGCGTTCCTGCCGGGCAGCCAGGTGGACATCCGTCCGGTGCGCGACGTCGCGCCGCTGATGGGCACGCCGCAGCCGTTTCAGATCCTGAAGATGGACCGCGCTCGCGGCAACATCGTCGTGTCCCGCCGCGCCGTGCTGGAAGAGACTCGCGCGGAACAGCGCAGCGAACTGATCCAGGGCCTGAAGGAAGGCATGATCCTGGACGGCGTGGTGAAGAACATCACCGACTACGGCGCGTTCGTGGACCTGGGCGGCGTCGACGGCCTGCTGCACGTCACGGATATCGCGTGGCGCCGCATCAACCACCCGTCCGAAGCGCTGACCATCGGCCAGCAGGTCAAGGTGCAGGTGATCCGCTTCAATTCGGACACCCAGCGCATCAGCCTGGGCATGAAGCAGCTCGAGACCGATCCGTGGGAAGGCGTGGCGGCGAAATACCCGCCGGGCGCTCGCTACACCGGCCGCGTCACCAACATCACCGACTACGGCGCCTTCGTGGAGCTGGAGCCGGGGGTCGAGGGCCTGGTGCACGTATCCGAAATGTCCTGGACCAAGAAGAACGTCCACCCTGGCAAGATCGTCTCTACCTCGCAGGAAGTGGACGTCATGGTGCTGGACGTCGACAGCTCCAAGCGCCGTATCTCGCTGGGCCTGAAGCAGGTGCAGCGCAATCCGTGGGAGCAGTTCGTCGAGGATCACCCGATCGGCACCGAAGTCGAGGGCGAAATCCGCAACATCACCGAGTTCGGCCTGTTCATCGGCCTGTCTGCGGACATCGACGGCATGGTGCACATGTCCGACCTGTCCTGGGACGAGTCCGGCGAGGCTGCGATGGCTGGCTATGAGAAGGGCCAGACCGTCAAGGCCAAGGTGCTCGACGTCGATGTCGAGAAGGAGCGCATCAGCCTCGGCATCAAGCAGCTGCGCGATGACCCGGCCGCTACCGTCCTGGGCAACGTCCACAAGGGCGACATCGTGACCTGCATCGTCTCGGCGGTTCAGGCCAACGGCGTCGAGGTGAAGGTCAACGACGTGCTGACCGGCTTCATCCGCCGGGCCGAACTGGCACGCGACAAGGCCGATCAGCGGCCGGAACGCTTCGCCGTCGGTGAGAAGGTCGATGCCCGCATCACCGCGATCGATCGTGCCGCCCGCAAGCTGACCCTGACCATCAAGGGCAAGGAGATCGAGGAAGAGAAGCAGGCGATGGCCGAATACGGGTCTTCGGACTCCGGCGCGTCGCTGGGCGACATCCTCGGCGCGGCGATCCGTCGCCGCAACCAGTTGGCGCAGGACAACAGCTAACACCAATCGATGTCACTCGAAGTCGACTTGCTTCTCGACAGGCGGCGCCTCAAGCGCCGCCTTATCTTTTGGCGCGTGCTGGCGGTGCTGGCCGTGGTCGTCGCCATGATCGTCGCCCTGCACGCCGCAGGGCTGAAACCCGGCGGTGGCCGTGTCGCACGGGTCACGGTGAAGGGGCTCATTACCGAGGACCGGAAGGTCACCGAAGCGCTCGACAAGCTGGCCGACGACGACAATGTCAAGGCCGTTATCCTGGCGGTGGATAGCCCCGGTGGCAGCGTGGAAGGCGGCGAGAGCCTGCACGCGGCGATCCAGCGGGTGAATGAAAAAAAGCCGGTGGTGACCGTCATGGGCGGGCTTGCTGCGTCTGCCGGTTACATGATCTCGGCTCCCACGACCCGCATCTTCGCTCGGGAATCGACCCTGACCGGCTCGATCGGGGTGCTGCTGCAGACCGGCGAAGCCTCCAACCTGCTAAGCAAGGTCGGCATCTCCACCCAGGTGATCAAGTCGGGCCCGTTGAAGGATGAGCCAAACTTTTTCACGCCGCTGCCGGCGGACGCGAAGAAAATGCTGCAAGGGCTGGTCGACGATATGTATGACCAATTCGTGCAGATTGTTGCCCGCGGCCGCAAGCTGGACCCGGAGAAGGTGCGGGAATTGGCTGACGGGCGTCCCTATACCGGCCGCCAGGCGCTCGCCCTTGGGCTTGTCGATGCCATCGGCGGCGAGCGGGAGGCGCGCGCTTGGTTGGACAAGGAGAAGGGCATCGCCACCACTCTGCCAGTGGACGACGTGTCGCCCAACGACCTGAGCAAGTGGACAATCGGTGGCCAGTTGGCCCCGCTTGTGGATGGTTTATGGAAAAGTGTGATTTCCCAAAGCCTTAGTCTTGACGCTCCTTGGGCGATCTGGCAGCGTCCTGGGAACTGAGTCTCCGGGGAAGCGCTGTGACAAAGTCGGAGCTGATCGCAGAGCTGGCTGCGGCCAACCCGCATCTGCGGGGCCATGACGTAGAAACCATCGTGGCAACGATCTTTGAGGAAATCACCTACGCACTGGCGCGGGGCGAGCGCGTTGAACTGCGCGGTTTCGGTGCCTTTACGGTGAAACATCGTGACGCACGCACTGGACGAAACCCAAGAACCGGTGCATCCGTTGCCGTGAGCGAAAAGTCGGTCCCGTTCTTCAAGGCCGGCAAGGAACTTAGGCTGCGGGTGAACGCGGGGGCCATTCCGCGCGCGCCAAGAGCAGAGCGGCAGACAAGGCCAGAGCCATGATTTTCCTGATCATCACGATCATTGTTTGCGTACCGTTTGCGATCTTCGCGCTGTCCAACATGGAGATGGTGCGGTTGGGCCTCTGGCCGACTGACTACGTGATCGATGTGCCGATCTCGCTGGCGATCCTGACCGGCATGGCGCTGGGCATCCTGCTGGGCGGGCTGATGGTCTGGGTGGCTGAACTCGGCCAGCGGCGCCGGGCCCGCCGGGCGGAGCGCACCGTGCGTGTGCTGCAGTCCCAGGTCGATGCGCTGCAGGCTCGGCCGAGCGCCCCGGTGAGCAGCGGCCCGGCGACGCTGGCGCTGCCGTCTGCGCGGTGATGGGCTGCGTTAGGGCAGAGCCTACCGACAATCCCCACGACTGCCGCTTTCGCGATGACGAGCGGCTGCCGGCGCCTCGTCCATGACCGCGCCTAAACGCCTTATCGTCGCCCTCGACACCGTCGACCCCGTTCAGGCGCAATCCTGGGCCCAGGCCGTTGGCGCCCACGCCGGCCTGCTCAAGCTCGGCCTGGAGTTTTTCGCCGCCAACGGGCCGACCGGCTATCGGCAGGTGACTGGCGCACCCATTTTCCTCGACCTGAAGCTGCACGACATTCCGAACACAGTTGCCGGTGCCGTGCGCGCGGTACTTCCGCTGCAGCCACGGATGTTGACGATCCATGCCGCCGGTGGCGCCGCCATGATCCAGGCTGCCCGGCAGGCCGCCGAGACAGCCGGGACCGTGCGGCCGATCATCCTGGCGGTCACCGTGCTGACCAGCCTGGATGCCGCGGCATTGGCGGCAATCGGTGTGCAGGCGTCACCCGTGGAGCAGGTGCTGCGGCTTGGCCGCCTCGCGGTCGAAGCCGGTGCCGATGGCCTGGTGTGCAGCCCGCAGGAGGTGGCGATGCTGCGCCAGGCGCTGGGGGCGCAGGTTAAGCTGGTGGTGCCCGGCATCCGCCCGGCGGGAGCCGACACTGGTGACCAGGCGCGGGTGATGACGCCGCACGAGGCTGTGGCCGCCGGCGCCGACTGGATCGTCGTCGGACGCCCGATCACCCAGGCTGCCGATCCAGGCGCCGCGGCCGCGGCGATTGCCGCCAGCATCCGATGATCGTGCGCGTCAAGATCTGTGGGATCAATGATCCTGCCGCATTCGATACGGCGGTCGAGGCCGGTGCGGACTGGCTTGGCCTTGTGTTCTTTCCGCCATCGCCACGTGCCGTGACGGCGGCGCAGGCGGCGGCGCTCTCCCGGCGGCTTGAGGGTGGCCCGCCGCGCGTCGGCCTGTTCGTCGACCCGACGGACGACCTGATCGCTTCTGTGCTGGCCGCGGTGCCGCTGAGCGCGCTGCAGGTCTATGGCCGTGACGTCTCGCCCGCGCGGTTGCGGGCGCGCTTCGGCCTGCCGGTGTGGCGTCCGGTCGGGATCGCCGCGCCAGCGGACCTGCCGGTGTCCAGCCAGGATGCCGACGCATTACTGCTGGAGGCGAAGCCGCCGGCGGATGCGACACGGCCCGGCGGCAATGCGGTTTCATTCGACTGGTCGATGCTGCGCGGCTGGACGGCGCCGTGCCCGTGGATGTTGGCCGGCGGGCTGACGCCCGACAACGTCGCCGAGGCGATCCGGATGACCGGGGCGACGGCGGTGGATGTGTCCTCGGGCGTTGAACGGGAGAAGGGCCGGAAGGACCCGGCGCTGATTCGCAGGTTCATTGCGTGTGCGAAGCGGGCTAAGGGTTAGCGCCTCCGCTGGCCTGCAGCAGCATCGGCAAAGAGCGCGGACGCAGGGTCATCAGGCGCGGCCATTGCAATGGTTGTCAGGGTCAATGCCACCAGCGGACCCCATCTTGGTGCGACGACGAAGAAGATACTTCGGGCAATACAACTGACGGCGGATCAGCAGGCTGCACAACAGGCGTTTGCTGAGCAAATGGATAATTGGGCTCTTGCATCGGGCGACGGTCGGGCGCGCGAGACGGCTTTCGTGGTCGAGGGCATCCTCTGGGAACACAGGCTGCCCAGGCGGCTGGACCTGCGACTTCTCAAGCAAGGATCAGAAACGGAAAGCGGACAGATTGTCATATCATCACCGCCCGCCAACTCGCTGGCCAGACGGTCCAGGAGGTCCGGTTTCGCGTATCACCGGCCATAGCTTTCGTCGTCGGTGGTAGGGTCATACATGATTGAGTATCAAGTGCTACAAACTCCGGGGTTGCAGCGGCAAAGACAGCACTGGCGATGATCCGCGGGTGCAGCTTCGACATCCTCAACTACATGTGATGCGGCTTCGGGCGGCTCCCAAGCCGTCTATTTCAATGTCGGCCGAAACATCATCGAACCAGACGGCGGTGTGTCGTGGAAGCATCTCCGGTGAGGCCCGACGGCCAGTAGGCCAGCCCGGCAAATCGGTGCGCTGCCGTGCGCGCGCCTTGCGGAGCTGGTGCATCTGGAGGAACTGCGGTCCGGAACGCGGGATGGTGGAGCTGAGGGGAATCGAACCCCTGACCTCCTCATTGCGAACGAGGCGCTCTCCCAACTGAGCTACAGCCCCATCCCCGACCAGCGAGGCGCGGTTAATGGCCGCGCCATCCGGCGAAGTCAAGGGCAGTTTGCGTGGCGCAGCCCGGATCAGATCGTGCGATCGAAGAACGCCGTCCCCAGCCCGGGCTTCACCCGGTAGATCTGCGCCGGCCGATTGCTGCCACGGCGCATCGCACTCGGTACTGGTTCGACAAAATCCACTTCGGCGATGCGCTTGCGGAACGCGGACTTGTCCAGCCGCCGCCCCAGGATACGCTCATACACCGCCTGCAGTTCCCCCAGTGTGAAACCGGCCGGCAGCAGGTGTACCGGCAGGCTGGTATACTCGACCTTGGCGCGCAGGCGGATCAGCCCTGCACGCAGAATGGACGCGTGGTCGAAGGCCAAGGGAACCGCCACGCCGTCCCCCGTTACCGCATGCCATGCGGTGTCGGTGCTCTCCGCCGCCCGGCCTGCCACCTCGTCGGCTGGCAGCAGCGCGACGTAGCCGACGCTGACACTCCAGCCGCGCGGGTCGCGGCCGGCGCTGCCGAAGGTGGCAAGCTGCTCCAGATAGGGCGTTTCCACGCCGGTCTTCTCGCGGGAGACCCGAGCGGCGGCGGCGTCAAGGTCCGGGTCTTCGTCCGTGTGAATCCAGCCGCCCGGCAGCGCCCAGGCGCCGCGGAACGGATCGGCCTGCCGCCGTATCAGCAGCACCTGTAACCCGTGCTCCGACAGCGCCAGGACCACGAGGTCCACTGAGGCGATCGGCTTCAGCGCGTTTTCGTCGGTCGGCTCCATAGCCTGCGTTTAGCGCATGCCAGGCTTAGTGTGAAGTATCAACTAACTTAGTAGCTATTACACACTAACTGTGATCTGCTGCCGCCAGTGCACAGACAGCCAGAGGGAGACATCGATGTTTGGCTTCCGTTTCCTCAAGACCCAGCCCACCCAGTACGTCATGCTGTTCCGCAACGGCCGCCCAAGGCGGGAAGGCGCAGGCCTCGGCTTCTGGTATTTCGCCCCAACCGCGACCATCGTTGTCGTGCCCACCGCCAGCGTCGACGAACCGTTCATCTTCCCGGAGGTCACGGCCGACTTCCAGGAGGTGACGGTGCAGGGCCAGGTGACATGGCGCGTGGCCGATCCCCGCCGCACCGCCGCGCTGCTGAACTTCACCGTCACCCGCAAGGGCGCTTACGCGGCTGAGGATCCGCAGAAGTTGTCGCAGCGGATCATCGACCAGGTACAGGTGGCAATGAGCACCGAGGTGCAGGCTGCCCGCCTGCGCGACGCGCTCGCGAACGGCCAGACACTCGCCGCCCGTGCTGCCACCGCGCTTCGCAGCAATGCCGCGCTGGATGCCCTTGGCATCGAGATCCTCGGCCTGTCGCTGCTGGCGGTGAAGCCAAGACCCGACACCGCCAAGGCGCTGGAGGCGGAGGCACGCGAGGATCTGCTGCGCCGGGCGGATGAGGCGGTCTACGCCCGTCGCAATG